>NZ_JACADR010000231.1 GCF_016106005.1 Roseomonas rosulenta | reverse complement strand
ATCTGCGCGCCGAGGGCGCGGGCTTCGCCGCCGCGCTCGCGGCCGCCGGCGCGCAGCCCTGGCCCGATGCCGCGCGCCACGTGGGCGTGCCGGGGATGTCGGCGCTGCCGCGCGCGCTGGCGGTGGGGCTTGATGTGGTGACCTCGCGCCATGTCGGGCGCCTGGTCGGCGCGCCGGGGGCCTGGCGCGTGCAGCATTGGGATGCACGCGAGGCGAAGCCCGGCGCACCGCTGCCCGCTACCGCCCCTGCCGAGGACGGCCCCTTCTCGGCCGTGCTGGTGACGATCCCCGCGCCGCAGGCGGCGGAGCTGCTCCCGGGCTTCGCGCCCGCGCTGGCCGGCGTGCGCTACGCTCCGTGCTGGACCGTGATGGCCGCCTTCGACGCACCGCTGCCGCTGCCCGACACGCTGCGCCCGGAAGGCCATGCGATCGGCTGGGCGGCGCGGGATTCCTCCAAGCCGGGACGGGATCCAGCCGCGGAATGCTGGGTGGTGCAGGCCGCCCCCGCCTGGACGCGCGCGCATCTGGAACGCCGCGCGGAGGAGATCGCGGCGCCGCTGCTGACCGAACTCGCGACCCTCGCCGCCGCGCCGCTGCCCGCCCCGCGCTACGCCGCAGCGCATCGCTGGCGCTATTCGCTGCTCGAGGCGCCGCTCGGGGCGCCCTGCCTGTGGGATGCGACGCAACGGATCGGCCTCGCCGGCGACTGGTGCCTGGCCGGGCGGGCCGAGGCCGCGTGGGAGAGCGGCGCGGCGCTGGCGGGCATGGCGGCATGACCCGTCCGCCACCGCCCGCGACGCCGCAGGATGCGCTGGCGGACGCCTTCCGGCTGCTGTCGCGCGGCGTGGCAGACCGGCGCAGCCCCTTCCATACGCCGACGCTGGCGACACGCGGGCTGGATGGCGCGCCGGACCTGCGCACCGTGGTGCTGCGCGGCTTCGACCCCGCGACGCGGCTGCTGCGTATCCACACCGACCGGCGCAGCGCGAAGGCCGGCGAGATCGCGGCCGACCCGCGCGCCGCCCTGCACGGCTACGATGCCGCGGCGCAGGTGCAGATCCGCATCGCGGGGGTGGCAAGCCTGCACCTCGATGACGCGACCGCCGACGCCGCCTGGGCCGCGAGCCGGGAGATGAGCCGCATGTGCTACGCCACGCCCCACGCCCCCGGCGCGCCGGTCGAGGAACCGCCGCCCGCGCCGCAGGATGCCGCCGCGGGCCGGGCGAACTTCGCCGCCGTCACGCTGCGCATCGATGCGCTGGACTGGCTGCTGCTGGCCGCCGCGGGGCACCGGCGCGCCCGCTTCGCCTGGGACGACGCGGGCGCGCTCTGCGCCGGCTGGGCCGCGCCATGAGCGAGCCCGCCATCCGCGATGCCATCCTGGCGCAGACCGCGGCCCGCGGGCCGGCGAAATCCATCTGCCCGTCCGAGGTGGCGCGCGCCCTGGAGCCCGAGGCCTGGCAGAAGCTGATGCCCCGCATCCGGCGCGAAGCGGCGCTGCTGGCGCGCGAGGGGCGCATCGATATCCTGCGCAAGGGCAAGCCCGTGGATCCCGAAGTCGAGATCCGCGGCGTCATCAGGTTGAGGATCCGGTCATGATCTCGATGCTGTTCTCGCGCGGGGCGGCGGGCGTGCCCGCGCCGGCGCCGGTGGATTTCGCCACGCTGTCGCTGCCGGCCTCGCCCAATACCTGCCTGCTGACGCCCACCAGCGCGCCGGGCGTGGGACACCTGCAGCGCGACCCCTTTCCGGTCACGCCGGAGGCGGCCTTCGACGCCATCCGCGCGGTGGCGGCGGCGCAGCCGCGGACCTTTCCGCTGGCTGACTACCCCGACCGCCGCCAGGCGCAGTGGGTCGCGCGCACGCGGCTGATGAACTATCCCGACATCGTGGTGGCCGAGGTGGCGCCGACCGGCGGGGGGACCGGGCTGTGGCTCTATTCGCGCAGCCTGATCGGCTGGTCGGACCTGGGCGCGAACCGTGCGCGCGTGATGGCCTGGCTGGCCGAGTTCGAGAACCGGCTGAGGCGATAGGCGATGCGCACGCTCGCCCCCTTCCTGCGCGATGCCTGGCGGCTCGTGCGTCCCTATTGGTCCAGCGAGGATCGCTGGCGCGCGCGCGGGCTGCTGCTGGCCGTGGTGGTGCTGAACCTGTCGCTGGTGGGCATGACGGTGGTGCTCACCTACTGGCAGCGGGCCTTCTACAACGCGCTCGAGGCCAAGGATGCGGAGGCCTTCACAGCGCTGCTGTTCACCTGGCGCATCACCGAGGAGGACGGCTTCCTGCCATCCTTCTGCATCGTCGCCGCGGCCTATATCCTGATCGCGGTCTATGCGCTGTACCTGCGCCAGGCGCTCGAGATCCGCTGGCGGCGCTGGCTGACCGAGGTCTACCTCACGCAATGGCTGGACGGGCGCGCCTATTACCGCATGGCGCTGACCGACCCGGTGACCGACAACCCCGACCAGCGCATCGCCGAGGATGCGCGGATGTTCGTGGACGACACGCTCACCCTCGGGCTCGGGCTGATGCGGTCCGTCGTCACGCTGGGGTCGTTCATCCTGGTGCTGTGGTCGCTCTCGGGGCCGGTCACGCTGCTGGGCGTGACCATCCCGGGCTACATGGTCTGGGTGGCGCTGGTCTATGCCATCCTGGGCACCTGGCTCGCGCATCTGATCGGGCGGCCGCTGATCGCGCTGAACTTCAACCAGCAGAAGGTCGAGGCGGATTTCCGCTACGCGCTGGTGCGCTTCCGCGAGAATGTGGAGGGCATCGCCCTGCATGGCGGAGAGGCCGACGAGAAGCGCGGCCTGACCCAGCGCTTCCGCGCGCTGATGGAGAACTGGTGGTCCATCATGACCGCCACCAAGCGCCTCACGCTGTTCACCGTGGGCTATTCGCAGGTGGCCTCGATCTTCCCGATCGTGGTGGCGGCACCCGCCTATTTCGCAGGGCGGATTCCGCTGGGCGGGCTGATCCAGACCAGCAGCGCCTTCAACCAGGTGCAGGATTCGCTGTCCTGGTTCGTCGACAACTACGCGCGGCTGACCGGATGGCGCGCCACGGTGGAGCGCCTGACGGGCTTCACGCGCGCGGTGGCCGCGGCGCGCGCGGCGGAGGGCGGGCCGGTCGCGGCCAAGGGCGCGACGCCGGGGCTGTCGCTGCACGATGTGACGCTGTCACTGCCTGATGGGCGCGTGCTGCTCGCGGGCGGGAACGCCACGGTCGCGAAGGGCGAATCCGTCGTGATCACCGGTGCCTCGGGGTCCGGCAAGTCCACGCTGTTCCGCGCCATCGCGGGCATCTGGCCCTTCGGGACCGGGCGCATCGAACTGCCGGCGACCGGGCGTGCGCTGTTCCTGCCGCAGCGGCCCTATATCCCGCTCGGATCGTTGAAGCGCGCCGTCTGCTATCCGGAGGACGAGGCGGGGTTCACCGATGCCGAGGTCACGGCGGCGCTGGAGGCAGCCGAACTCGCGCAGCTGTCGCCGCGCCTGCACGAGAGCGATTCCTGGGACAAGCGACTCTCGGGCGGGGAGCAGCAACGCCTGGCGCTGGCCCGCGCGCTGCTGCTCAAGCCCGACTGGCTGTTCCTCGACGAGGCGACGGCGAGCCTCGATACGGCGGCGGAGGAGCGGCTCTATGCGCGCGTGAAGGAGATGCTGCCGGGCACGGCGGTGATCTCGATCGCGCATCGCCCGGCGGTGGCGACCTTCCATGACCGCGGGCTGCGGATCGAGGATCGACACCTGGTGGCGGGATGACGGCAGGCCGGGGGAGGAGAACCGCCCCCGGCCTTGCTCGACGCGCCCTCAATCCACCGTCGCACCCGACCGGCGCACCACCTCGGCCCAGCGCGCCACGTCCGCACGCTGCGTGTCGCGGAACTGCTCGGGGCTGTTGGGCGCGGCCGGCGGCGTGATGGCCTGGTTCTGCACCAGCCATTCGCGGAACTCCGGCGCCGCGATGATGCGGTTCACCTCGGCATTCATGCGCGCCACGATCGGCGCGGGCAGGTTGGCCGGCCCCAGGATGCCGTACCAGGTGGAGGTATCCATCGGCGGCAGGCCGCAGGCCTCGCCCACCGTCGGCACGTCCGGCAGCGCCGCCAGGCGTTCGCGCGTGAGCACGAAGAGCGCGCGCACCTGGCCCTGGCGGATCGGGCCCATCGCCGCGCCGGTCTGATTGAAGAACAGGTCGGTGTCGCCGGCCAGCAGCGAGGCCATCGCGCCAGGCTGCCCGCGATAGGGCACGTGCAGCAGGTCAAGCCCCGCGGCGGTGGCGAATTGCGCGCCTGCCAGGTGGGTCGAGGCGCCATTGCCGGTCGAGCCGTAGGAGATAGCCTGCGGTCGCGCCCGTGCCGCCGCCAGCACCGCCTGGCAGGAGGTCAGGTTCGGCCGCTTCTCGGGGCTCACGATCAGCACGTTCGGTACGTCGCCCAGCAGCACCACCGGCGTGAAGTCGCGGATCACGTCGAAGGGCAGCGAGCGATACAGCGCGGCATTGATCGCATGCGTGCCCGCGGTGCCGAGGTAGAAGGTGTAGCCGTCCGGGCGCGCCTTCGCGACCAGGTCGGAGCCGATGTTGCCGCCCGCGCCGGTGCGGTTGTCCACCACCACCGGCTGACCGAGCGCGCGCGAGAGCGGCTCGGCCAGGCGGCGCGCATAGATGTCGGTGCCCGCGCCGTTGGGGAAGCCGCCCATCAGGGTGATGGGGCGGTTCGGCCAGGGGGCCTCCTGCGCCAGGGCCGGCAGGGCGGTGGCGGCGATGGCCGCGGCGATAAGGGTGCGTCGCATCATGGTCCCGGTCTCCTTCGTCCTTGCGGTGGGCATCATGGCCGGCTGGCCGGCCCTGGCCCAGGGTGGGGGACGTGCCGCCTGGACGTTGCACCGGCCTGCGCCGGTCGGCCCCCGCCCGGGCAACCCTGCCCCTGCCGCGAGGGAGAGCGCGGCGGTTTCCCTCGGTCGGGCGCTGCTCTAGCCTGCCGCGCCATGAACGCCCCCTCGCCTGCCCCAAGCCTCGCGCGGATCGCGCGCGGCGGGAAGTCCATCTATGGCGCGCCGCTCGGCATCCTGATGCTGGAGGCGCGCTTTCCCCGCATCCCGGGCGACATGGGCAATGGCGAGACCTGGCCCTTCCCGGTGCTGTTCCGCGTGGTGCGGGGCGCAACGCCCGAGCGCGTGGTGCTTGCCGGCGCGCGCGGGCTGCTGCCGGAGTTCATCGCCGCAGCGCAGGACCTGGTGGATCTTGGGGCGGAGGCGATCACCACGAATTGCGGCTTCCTCTCGCTGTTCCAGCGCGAGCTGGCGCAGGCGGTGGGGGTGCCGGTGGCGACCTCCTCCCTGCTGCAGGTGCCCTGGGTGCAGGCGACGCTGCCGCCCGGCAAGCGGGTGGGCGTGGTGACGGTGAGCAAGGGGTCGCTGACGCCAGCATATCTGGAAGCGGCCGGGGTGCCGCTCGACACGCCCGTGGTGGGCACCGAGGGCGGGCGGGAGTTCTTCCGCGTGCTGATCAGCGCTGCAAAGACGGACCTCGATGTGGGCCTTGCCGAGCAGGATATCCTCGAGGCCGGGCGCACGCTGGTCGCGGCGCATCCCGAGGTCGGCGCGATCGTGCTGGAATGCACCAACATGCCGCCCTATGCCGCCGCGCTGGCGGAGGCGGTGGGGCTGCCGGTCTACGACATCTACTCGATGATCTCGTACTTCCATGCAGGGCTGCGGCCGCGGAGGTTCGTCTAGCCTGCCCGCGGGCGCCGGGCGCTGCCGGCGGTGGCCGCGCTTGGGTACCGCGCGCCGATGCGCCAGGCGCGGATGGCGGGTCGGGCGCTGTTGCGACGTGCGCCCCCGGATCGCGCAAGCGCGATGCGCCTTAGGCAGCGGCGCCGCTGCAGTCAGCCCTGGAACAGGCTGAGCAGCGACTGCGGCGCCTGGTTGGCGATGGAAAGCGACTGCGTGCCCAGCTGCTGGCGGATCTGCAGCGCCTGCAGCCGCGCCGATTCCTTCGCGAGGTCGGCATCGATCAGCGCGCCCAGGCCGCCATCCAGCGCATCGAGCTTGTCGCGGTTGTAGGCGATCTGCGCATCGACGTAGCGCGCATCCGACCCGTACTGGTTCAACGCATTGGCGATGACGGTGTTGATCGTGCCCCAGTCCCCGCCCGCCGCCAGCGCCGCCTGCGCGCCGGCCGCGTCGGTGGGTGCCGCGGCGACGATCATGGTGCCCGCGCCGTCCACCGAGGTGAGGGTGTAGGTCGTGCCGGCCTCGTTGCGCGTCGTGGTGATGTCGCCGCCGCCATTGGCAGTGTTGGTGTCGAGCAGCGTGCGCCCGTTGTAGGTGGCGTCCTGGATGAAGCTGGTAATCTGCGTACGCAACGCCTCGTACTGCGCGTTGTACTGGGCGCGCTGGTCGGTGTTGAGCGTATCGTCCGCAAGACGCACCAGCGTCTCGCGCACCTTGATCATGGTGTCCGATACCTTGCGCAGGCCGGCCAGCGCCGTGTCGAGCACGCCCTTCACGCCGCCCAGCTGTTCGTTCGCGGCCGTGAGGCCCGCGACATCCGCGCGCACCGACTGCGCGACGGCGAAGGCCGCGCCGTCATCCTTCGCATCCGAGACGCGATAGCCGGTCGAGACGCGCTTCTGCGTGCTGTTCAGCGCCTCATTCGTGCGGTTGAGCGACTGCAGCGCCACCATGGCACCGAGATTCGTGTTCACCGAATTGAGGCTCATCGGGATCTTCCCTTACCAGTGACGGGATATTCCCGCCGCGCTGCCACTGTGGCGCGGAGTGATGAATGTCGGGTTAAGCGCGGCGAGTCTTTTTGATGCCCTCAAGCGGCGGGCGCCGGCCGTCCGGCCGGCTTGCCTTCGCGCCACGCACTGGCGCACCCGGCGCATCGGATGGTCTGGGCACGGTCGCGCTTTGCGCTCCCGGATCGCGGCAAGGCCGCGATCCGCGCTTCGATCTGCCCTCAGACGGCGGGCGCGGCGCATCCGCGCGGCTTGCCTTCGCGCCATGCACTGGCGCGCCCGACGCGGCGGGCAGGTTGGGCGCGGTCGCGCTTTGCGCTCTCGGATCGCGGCAAGGCCGCGATCCGCGCTTCGATCTGCCCTCAGACGGCCGGCGCCGCGCGTCCGCGCGGCTTGCCTTCGCGCCAAGCACCGGCCTGCCAGGCGCGGCTGAGGGTCTGGGCGCGGTCGCGCTTTGCGCTCCCGGATCGCGGCAAGGCCGCGATCCGCGCTTCGATCTGCCCTCAGACGGCGGGCGCCGCGCG
>NZ_JACADR010000230.1 GCF_016106005.1 Roseomonas rosulenta | reverse complement strand
GCGCCCGATGCGCCGGGGGCCGCGCTCGGCGGCGCCCCCGCCCAGCCCGCCACGGCCGCCACCGCCGAGGCCTCCGCCGGGCGCGTCGCCTTCGTGCTCGCCGAGCCCGTCACCATCCGTGCGGGCGAGACGGCGAACGTGCCCTTCCTCGATGTCCGCCTGCCGGCCGAGCGCGTCTGGTGGATCCAGGACCTGAACGCGCGCTACCCGCTGCAGGCGGTGCGCATCCGCAACGCGTCACAGCACACGCTGCCCGACGGCCTCGCCACCGTCTACGGCGCCGAGGGAACCGAAGCGGGCGTCTTCCTGGGCGATGCCGAGATCCGCGCCATGCCCGCCGGCGATGGCCGCATCCTGGCCTTCGCGCGCGACCGCGATGTTCAGTATTCGCAGGCCGGCAGCACCGCCGAGCGCGTCACGCGTATCGCGCTGCGCCGCGGCTTCGTCTCGGCCGACATGCTCCGGCGCGAGGAGACGGCCATCGCGATCGACCCGCGCGGCGCGCGCGGCACGCTGGTGATCGACGTGCCGCGGCGCCCCGGCGCGGATCCGCGCTTTACCATCGTGAGCGAGGGCGATTTCGGCCTGCGGCACGAAGCGGTGCTGGACGGCTCCGCCCAGACCCTGCGCCTGCCCTTCGAGCGCACCGTGCGCCAGGACACTCCGCTGTGGGACACCGCGCTCGGCGAGCCCGTGCTGCTGCGCTGGCAGGCCTTCGACATCGAGCAGAACCTGCGCCGGCTGCCCGGCGGACCGGGCACGATGGAACGCCTGCAGGAGATCCTGGCGCGCACCGCGCCCGAGGTGCCCGGCCGCGCCGACCTCGTGGCCGTGGTCGAGGCGATGCAGGACCTCCGCCGCCTGCTGGACGAGGCGCGGCTGCGTGCCCGCACCTATCGCTCCGCCGACCAGGCGCTGCAGCGCGCACGCCAGGCCGCCGAGGACCGCACCGGCCCCGAGCAGCAGGAAGCGCGCCGGCGCCTCAACCAGGCGAGCCGCGAGGCGGAGGCCGCCGGCACCGCCGCCGACCAGGCCTGGGAGGCCTGGCAGCGCGGCGTAGTGGCGCTGCTGCAGCGGGGGTCGTGACCCGCGCGCGCTACTCCGGTTGCGCGCCGGAGATGCGCACCATCTCGGTCCAGATCGGGCGTTCGCGCGTGAGGCGCTCGGCGAGCTGCTCCGGCGTGGTGCCGAGCAGCCGCGCGCCCATGCCGATCGCGCGCTGCTGCAGCGCGGGGTCGGAGAAGGCGGCGCGGATCTCCTGCGACAGCCGGTCCACCACCGCCCGCGGCGTGCCCGCAGGCCCCGCCCAGAGATGCCAGGGGCCATAGGACAGGCCCGCGAAGCCGGCCTCGGCGAAGGTCGGCACGTCCGGCAGGCCCGGCCAGCGCTGCGGCGTCGTCACCGCAAGCGCGCGCATGCGCCCCTCCTGGATCACCGGGACATAGGAGGCGAGGTTGTCCACCGCGACCTGGATATCGCCCGAGAGCATCGCCGGGATGGTCTGCGCCGCACCGCGGAAGGTCACGTGCTCGCCCGGAATCCCCGCCTGCGCCATCAGGTAGGCGCCCGAGAGGTGGATGGTGGTGCCGACGCCGGAGGACCCGTAGCTCACGCCCTGCGGGCGCGCCTTGGCCCAGGTGACGAATTCCGCGAGCGTGCGCGCCGGCACATGCTGGGCTGGCACCACCGCGACATTGGGCAGGTCCCACATGGCGCTGATCCAGGCGAAATCGCGCTCGGGGTCATAGGGCAGGCGGCGGAACAGCAGCGGGTTGATCAGCAGGTTGTGCATGCTGACCGTGCCGATGGTGTAGCCATCCGGCGTGGCGCGCGCGATCGCCTCGGCGCCGATGTTGCCCGAGGCGCCGGAGCGGGTCTCGACCACGAAAGGCTGGCCGAGCCGCTGCTGGACCTGCTCGCAGGCAAGGCGCGTCATCACGTCGAGCGACCCGCCCGGCGGGAAGCCGACGATCACGCGCACCGGCCGGTTCGGCCAGGGCGCCTGCGCCAGTGCCGGCGCGGCCAGGGGCGCGGCGGCGGCGGCGAGCAGGGTGCGTCGATGGATCATGGCTTGGTCCCTCCCCATGGCATGCGGTTCGGCGCGCATCCCGGCCGTCCCGTTATTCCGGCTGCACGCCGGCGCGGCGCAGCACCTCGGCCACGCGCGGCAGGTCGGCGCGCACGAAGGCGTCGAAGGCGGCGGGCGTGGCGTATTGCGACTGCAGCTCGACGCCGATCTCGGCGAGGCGCGGGGCGAGGCGCAGCATGCCGGTGTTGAACGCCAGGTTCAGCGCCGCCACCGCCGCCGGGGGCGTTCGGGCGGGGGCAAACAGGCCGAACCAGGCCGCCGCGTCCCAGGCCGGCAGGCCGGCCTCGCTCGCCGAGGGGACGTCGGGCAGGATGGCGGCGCGCGTCGGCCCCGCCACCGCGATGGCGCGCACCGAGCCGCCGCGGATATGCCCCACCGCCGAGGCGATCGGGTCGATGCACATATGCGCGTTGCCCGCGATCACCGCCGCCATCGCGGGCCCGCCGCCGCGGAACTGCACCATCTCCATCTGCACGCCGGGCACCGCGGCGCGGAAGATCTCCGAGGCCAGGTGGTTGCCGCTGCCGATCCCGGCGGAGGCGAAGTCCACCTTGCCGGAATTGGCGCGCAGCCAGGCCAGCAGTTCCGCCATGGTGGTGATCGGCAGGCGGTTGTTCACCACCAGCACCTGCGGCACCCGGCCCAGATGCGCCACCGCCGCGAAGTCGTTCAGCACGTCGTAGGGCATGCGCGCCACCAGGCTCGGCGCGATGACATGCGCGTTCGAATGCAGCAGCACCGTATGGCCGTCCGGGGCGGACTTCGCCACCGCGTCGGATCCGATGAGCCCTGCGGCGCCGCCGGCGCGGTTCTCGATCACCACGGTCTGGCCGAGCAGCCCGCCCACCGTCTCGGACAGGGCGCGCGCCACAACGTCGGTCGCACCGCCCGGGGCGAAGGGCACCACGACGCGCACCGGGCGGTCGGGCCGCCAGGCGGGCTGGGCGCGGGCGATGGCGGGCGTGGCGAGGGCAAGCGCGAGCGCTGCGCGGCGCGTGGTCATGGCGTTGGGCTCCCAGTGGCGCGGCATCTGTCGGCCGGCCTTGATGGAACGCTCATGCCACGAATTGGCCGGCCTGGGCAGTCCCTTGGCGGGCTGCCCAGGCCACGCAGGTCACTCCGGCTGCACGCCGGCGGCGCGCAGGATGCGCGTGTAGTCCTCCACGCCCTCCCGCACGAGGGTCATCACCTGCGCATTGGTATCGAAGCCGGCGCGCGGCGCCACGCCCGCCATTTCGGTCAGCCGGCCGGCGCTCTGCTGGATCGCCTGGCGGAAGGCGGCGCCGAGCGCGGCGAGGATCTCGGGCGGCGTGCCCTTGGGCGCGGTGATGGGGAAGAACTCCTCGAGCACCACGCCCGGGATGCCGGCCTCCGGCGCGCTCGGCACGTCCGGCAGGGCGGGGCTGCGTTCGTTGGCGAGCACCGCGAGCGCCCGCACGCCGCCGCCGCGGATCTGGCCGAGCGAGGAGGCCATGGTCGGCGTGCCGATCTGGGATTCGCCCGCGACCAGCGCCGCCACGGCCGGCCCGCCGCCGCGGTAGTGCACCGGCTCGAGCTCGAGGTTGAGCCGGTTCACCAGCACCAGCCCCGCGATGTGCACGCTGCTGCCGATGCCCGCCGTGGCGAGGTTGAATCGCCCGGGATTGGCACGCACGAGGGCCACCAGCTCCGCCGCCGTGCGCGCCTCGAAGCGCGGGGCGACCACCAGCGTGTGCGGCGAGAAGCCGGCCACGGCCACGCCCTCGAAATCCGTCACTGCGTTGTAGGGCATGCGCGCGACGACGGCGGGCACCGCGGCGTGCGCGCTGTTGATCAGCACGGTGTAGCCATCCGCCGGGGCGCGTGCGGCGGCCTCGGAGCCGATCACGCTGCCGGCGCCGGCGCGGTTCTCGACCACGATCGGCTGGCCGAGCAGCTGGCCCGCCGGCTCGGCGATGATGCGCCCGACGATGTCGTTCGACCCGCCCGGGGCGAAGGGCACGATCAGGCGGATGGGCCGGCTCGGCCGCCAGGCGGAGCCCTGCGCGCTCACGAGTGCCGGCGCGGCGACGCCGGCAAGGGCGAGGGCAAAGGTCGAGCGGCGGTTCAGCATCATGGACTTCTCCCTGGCGCAAGGCTTCGGCGGGACCGCCATGCCTTGGTTCTGGCCGCTCCTTAGCGCGATTGGCCCGGCCTGCCACCCCCCTGCCCGGGGCCGCGCCCTATTCGGGCTGTACTCCCGCGGCGCGCAGGATGCGCGTGTGGGTCTCCATCGCCTCGCGCACCTGGGCCATCACCAGGGCGTTCGTGTCGAAGCCGGGGCGTGGCGCGACGCCGGCCAGTTCGTTGAGCCGCGGCGCGCTCTGTTGGATCGCCTGGCGGAACGCCGCGCCCAGCGCCGCGACGGCCTCGGGCGGCGTGCCCCTGGGGGCCACGATGGGGAAGAACTCCTCATGCACCACGCCGGGGAGGCCGGCCTCCGTCGCGCTCGGCACCTCGGGCAGCGCCGGGCTGCGCTGCTCGGACAGCACCGCGAGCGCCCGCAGCGCGCCGCCGCGCACCTGGCCGAGCGCGGAGGCCATGGTGGGCGTACCGAAATGCGCCTCGCCCGAGGCCATCGCCGCCACACCCGGGCCGCCGCCGCGGTAATGCACTGTCTCGGCCGTGACGTTCATGCGGCTCATGAACAGCAGGCCGCCAATATGCGGGCCGCTGCCGATGCCGGCCGAGGCGTAGTTGAAGCGCCCCGGGCTGGCGCGCAGCAGGGCCACGAACTCCTCCGCCGTGCGCGCCTCGACGCGCGGGTTGACGACGAGAAGGTGGGGCGAGAAGCCCGCCACCGCCACGCCCTCGAAATCGGCGAGGGTGTCGTAGGGCATGCGCGAGACCATCGCCGGCAGGGTCGGAAGCGAGCTGTTGATCAACAGCACGTGCCCATCGGCGGGGGAGCGCGCGGCGGCCTCGGAGCCGATGATGCTGCCCGCGCCGGCGCGGTTGTCGATCACGACGGGCTGGCCCAGGAGCTGCGCGACCGGCTCGGCGATGATGCGGGCGACGATGTCGTTCGACCCGCCCGGGGCGGCGGCCACGATCAGCCGGACCGGCCGCGTCGGCCGCCACCCGGCGGCCCCCTGGGCCTTCACGAGGGTTGGCGCGGCCAGCCCCGCGAGGGCGAGAGCAAGGGTCGAGCGGCGGTTCGGCTTCATGGACGTCTCCCTGGCTCCAGGCTCCGGCGGGACCGCCGCGTCCTGGTTCGGGGCGATCCTTCACGAGATCGGCCCGGCTTGCCACCCCCGAGGCATGGATCAACCGCGCGGGCCGCGCTATCCGGGGCTCCCGACCCGCAGGACCGAGCCCCGCATGACCACCGCCGCGCAGCGCCTGATCGACTTCCTCGCCGCCCAGGGCATCGACCGCGCCTTCTGCGTGCCGGGCGAATCCTACATCGCGCTGCTCGATGCGCTGCACGCCCATCCGCGCATCGACCTCGTGACCTGCCGCAGCGAGGGTGGGGCCGGCTTCATGGCAGTGGCGGATGCGAAGATGACCGGGCGGCCGGGCGTGGTGCTGGTCTCGCGCGGGCCGGGTGCCTGCAACGCCTCCATCGCCGTGCATACGGCCGAGCAGGACGCGACACCGCTGATCCTGCTGGTCGGCCAGGTCGAGAAGCGCGACCTGCGCCGCAACGCCTTCCAGGAGATCGACTACGCGCGCATGTTCGGTGGCATCACCAAGTGGGTGGGCGAGGCGACGGCGGCCGAGCAGGTGCCCGAGCTCATCGCCCGCGCCTATGCCATGGCGATGCAGGGCGTGCCGGGGCCGGTGGTGCTGTCGCTGCCCGAGGATCTGCTGGCCGAACCCTGCTTCGCGCCCGATGTCCCGGCCACGCTGGTCGCCCCTGCCCTGCCCGCGCCGGGGGATGTCGCGCGGCTTTCGGCGCTGCTGCGTGGCGCCAAACGCCCGATCCTGCTGGCCGGCCACGCCTTCGACCGGCCCGGCGCGCGCGAGGCGCTGCAGGGCTTCGCGGAGGCCTGGAGCCTGCCCGTCGCGGTCTCCTTCCGCCGGCAGGACCTCTTTCCGAACCACCACGCGCTCTATGCGGGCGACCTCGGCCTGCGCAACCCGGATGCGCAGCGCGCCGCCTTCGCCGAGGCCGACCTGGTGCTGGCGCTGGGCACGCGGCTGACCGACATCACCACCCAGGGCTGGACCTGGCCGGCGGCGGGGCAGCGGCTGGTGCATGTCTGCGCCGAACCGCGCTTCCTGGGCTGGCAGTTCCCGGCCGAGATGGCGCTCGCGGCCGATGCCCCCGCGCTGCTCGCAGTGCTGGCGCAGGAAGCGCCCGCGGCGCCGGCCGCCCGCGCTGGCTGGAACGCCAGGCTGCGTGCCCTGCATGTCGCCGATACCGGCATCCGCCCGGCACAGCACACCGATGGCGTGGCCTTCGCGGAGGTCGCACGGCGCATCGGCGAACTGGCCGCGCCGGACGCGATCGTGACGCTCGATGCCGGCACCTTCGGCGCGCCATTCTACCGCAAGGTGTCCTGGACGCCGCCGCAGCGGCTGCTGGCGCCCGTCTCGGGCGCGATGGGCTTCGGCGTGCCGGCCGGCGTGGCGGCGGCGCTGCGATTCCCGCACCGGCAGGTGATCGCGGCGGTGGGCGATGGCGGGGCGCTGATGACAGGGGGCGAGTTCGCCGTCGCTGTCGCGCGCGGCGTCCCGCTCAAGATGATCCTGTCCGACAACGGCTCCTACGCCTCGATCCGCATCCACCAGGAACGCGCGCATCCGGGCCGGGTGAGCGGCACCACGCTGGAGAACCCCGATTTCGTCGCCTGGTGCGGCTGCTTCGGCGTGCCGGTCACGCGCATCGACGGCAATGCCGACATGCCCGCGCTGGCGGCCGCACTGGCCGCGCCGGGGCCGGCGGCGATCGTGGTGCGCACCTCGCTTGCCGCCGTGCTGCCCGCACCCGCGATGCGCGCGGCGGAATAGGGCGCCATGGCCGCGCTGCCGGCGGGCGCGCAGGCGCGGCTGGAGGCGACCGATCCCGTGCAGCCCATCGCCACGCGGCTGGCGCAGGCCGCGCTTGCCGGCGGCGATTCGGCGGAGACCCTGGCGCTGACGCGCGCCGCCATCGCCGCCGCGCCCGGCGACCACGCGCTGCGGCTCTCGATGGCGGTGGCGCAGGCGCGCATCGGCGCCCATAGCAGCGCGGCAGC
>NZ_JACADR010000023.1 GCF_016106005.1 Roseomonas rosulenta | reverse complement strand
ACACTGGAGTCCGGCCGTGTGCTCTTCGGACCCGCCCGTCGCGCTGGCCGCGCTCGGTGCTGCCACCGGCACGCCGGACTGGCTGGCGCCGGCGGAAGCCGCCGATCTGCCCTTTGCCGGCCTCGCGCCCGACCAGGCCGACGCCGCCGCGCGCGCCGCGCTCGCCGGCGCGTCGGTGGACGTCATCGCCCAGTCTGCGGCCGGCCGGCGCAAGCGCCTGCTGGTCGCCGACATGGACAGCACCATCGTCACGACCGAGACGCTGGACGAGCTCGCCGGCCAGGCCGGCATCAAGGACCGCATCGCCGCCATCACGAAGCGCGCGATGAACGGCGAGCTGGATTTCGAGGGCGCACTGCGCGAGCGCGTGGGCATGCTGGCAGGCCTGCCGGTCGAAGCGCTCCAGCGCACCTGGGACGAGACGGAGCTCATGCCCGGCGCGCGCGAGCTGGTCGCGACCATGCGGGCGAACGGGGCGCGCTGCGCGCTGGTCTCCGGCGGCTTCACCTTCTTCACCGGCCGCGTCGCCGCGCTGGTCGGGTTCCACGAACACCACTCGAATACGCTCCTCGAGGCGGATGGGCGCCTGACGGGCCATGTCGCCGACCCGATCCTCGGGCGCAATGCGAAACTGGCGACGCTGAAGCACCTGGCAGCCCAGGGAGGCATCGGCCTCGATGCCACGCTGGCCGTGGGCGATGGGGCCAACGACCTGGACATGATCCAGGCAGCGGGGCTCGGCGTGGCGTTCCGCGCCAAGCCCGTGGTGGCGGCCGCGGCGCGCGCGCGGGTGGACCATGCCGACCTGCGCGCGCTGCTCTTCGCGCAGGGCTATCGCGCAGGCGAGTTCGCCGCCGGCTGATCGCGCCAGCCGGGGGCGAGCACCCAGCGGTCGTTGAAGCGTTCGAGCAGGTCGCGCGACGGATCAATGCCGGCGCGTGCACGCGCCAGCGCCGCCTCGTCGCCCAGCACGTAGAAGGTGCGCGGTTCGTGGGCGCCGCGCTCCAGCAGCGCTACCACGCGCGCGTTCAACGCCTCGACAGCGCGCGGGTCGAGCCGCGCGAGATAGACCGCATCCGTCTGCAGCCCGAGCGTCGCGGCATAGACCGCCACCTCCTCCCAGTTCGGCGCCTGCATGCCGGTGGGCACCACGCGCACGAAGGCATAGTGGCGCGCGGCCTCGAGCCAGAAGGGATCGGACAGGCGCAAAGGCACGGTCGGCGGCTGCACGATGAAGTAGTGATGCAGCCGGGCGAAGCCTGGCCGCAGGTCGATCGCCTGCAGCATCAGCGCGGCGAACAGCACGAAGCCGGCGCGCTTCCCTCCAAGCCGCCGCACCAGGGCAACCGCGCCACCGATCAGCGCCGCGTAGAGCACCGGCCAGAAGAACCGCTCCGAAGCCCGCAGCGCATCGGCGCGGGAGACGATCCAGTCGGGCAGCGGCAGAACCTCGAACTCGCGCCCGCCGATCGCGACACGGTGAGTCACCGCCAGCAGCAGCAGCCCGGCCAACACCAGCAGCAAGGCCCAGTATCGCCGCAGCGCCCCCCGCGGCCCAGACACCCAGGCCAGCGCGCCGAGCCCGATCACCGCGAGAGCGCCCAGCCCAGGATAGGAATTGCCCGCCTCGAGATGCCCCGCTGTCTCGATATCCGGCAGCAGCGCGCCCCAATAGCCTGGGTCAAAGGGGGCGAGCAGATCGAGCTGCATCTTCCCATAGCCGCCCCAGGTGCCACCAAAGCCGCCCGACAGCAGGAAGAAGCCGCCCGCCCAAAGCCCCGCGACGCCTGCCGCCGGCACGACCAGCGCCTCGGCGAGGATCAGTCCGCCGCCGCGCCGGTCGCGCTCCGCCGCCCGCGCCAGCCAGTCAGCGGCCCAGAGCGCGCCGATCATCGGCAGGATGTACGCCTGCACCAGGGAGGCCGCCGCCATCAGCCCCGCCCAAGCGCCCCCCCGCCGCACCCCCTGCCCCGGCGCCACGCAGAGCCACAGGCCCATCAGCAGCAGGAACTGCCCGCCAAGCGCGAAATGCCCGCCGAGCCGGCCGAGAAGCAGCGGCTGCATCACGAACAGACCCGCCACCGCCAGGCGCGCCAATGGGTCCGTCGTTGCCCGCCCCATCAGCGCCCAAGCCAGCACCGCCTGCAGCGCCCCGCAGGCGTAGATCCACATGCCCCAGTACTGCGCGACCTCGAGCACCGGCCGCAGCGCCTTGAACAGGAAGGCCAGCAGCGGAATGGAGTCGGAATAGAAGACCGACGAGGCGAGCTCCATTCCCCAGCCCGGATTGGCGCCAGGCGGCCAGCGCCACTCATCCCGCGCGAAGGCGGTCCATCCCAGCCAGTACTGAACCGGATCGGGACCGATGCGCCCCGAAAGCATCCAGCCCGTGTCGGATGGTGGCAGGATGAAGCCGCCGAAGGCGCTATGGATGACGAAGATGCCGAGCGCGGCCGCGGCCAGGGCGCCGACCAGCTCGACAAGGACGGAAGTTCGGGGGAGGGAACTCCCCCGATCCCCCTCCTGTTTCTGGAACTGGGGAACTGACGTCAGAGGTCAGTCTCCGAACGACAGGAACGGGACGGATGCGGGGGGAGGTATCCTCCCCCCTCCTCAACCCGGCGCGCCGCGCTCGCCGCGCAGCCGCAGCGGCACGAAGCGCTGTCCGCCCGCGCCCTCGACCGCGAACAGCGCCACCGCGCGGTTCTGCTGGCGCAGCCGCGCGATGCGCTCCTGCACCTCGGCGGGGGTGCCAACGCGTTCCTGCTGCACCTCGACGATCACGTCGCCGGGGCGGAGCTCGCGCTCCGCGGCGGGGCTGTTCGGCGCGACCTCGACGATCACCACGCCGCGCTGCTCGGCACGCAGGTTGAAGCGCTGGCGCAGCTCGTCCGTGATCGGCGCCACGCGCAGGCCGAGACCGGCCAGTTCGACCGGTTGCGCCGGCGCCGGCGCGGCCGGCGCGGCGCCAGATGCCTGCGCCTGTTCCGCCGGCAACTCGCCGAGCGTGATGGTGACCGTCTCTTCCTTGCCATCACGCCAGATCACCACCGGCACCTGCGTGCCGACCACGTTGTCGGCCACAATGCGCGGCAGGTTGCGCATCTCGCGCACCTCGGCGCCGTTGAAGCGCAGGATCACGTCACCGGAACGGATGCCGCCCTCGGCAGCCGGCCCACCTTCCTGTGCGCGCGCCACCAGCGCGCCGCGCGACCCGTTGGGCAGCCGCAGCGCCTCGGCGATCTCGTCGGTCACCTGCTGGATGTTCACGCCGAGCCAGCCGCGCCGCACCCGCCCGCCATCGCGCAGCTGCGCCACGATGCGCTGCGCCAGGTTCGACGGGATGGAGAAGCCGATGCCGATCGACCCACCCGAGGGCGAATAGATCGCGGTGTTGATGCCGACCACCTCGCCCGCCATGTTGAACAGCGGGCCGCCGGAATTGCCGCGGTTGATCGCAGCGTCGGTCTGGATGAAATCGTCATACAGCCCCTGGCGGATGTCACGGCCGCGCGCCGAGACGATGCCCGCGGTCACCGATCCGCCCAGGCCGAACGGGTTGCCGATCGCGATCACCCAGTCGCCCACCTCTGCCGTGTCCGAATTGCCCCAGGGCACGGCGGTCAGCGGCTTGTCGGTGCGGATGCGCAGCACGGCGAGGTCGGTGCGCGGGTCGGTCCCCAGCAGCTCCGCGCGGATCGTCGTGTTGTCGGACAGGATCACGTTGATCTCGTCCGCACCGTCAATGACGTGGTTGTTGGTCACGACGATGCCCTGCTGAGCATCGATGATGAAGCCCGAGCCGAGCGACTGGCCGCGGCGCTGCGGGCGCTGCTGCGGGCCGGTGCCTGGGCCGGGCGGCGGCGCGCCTTCCTGCCCGGGCGGGCGATTGCGATTGAAGAAGTCCCGGAAGAACTCCTCGAAGGGGCTGCCGGGCGGCGCCTGCGGCACGTCCGGAGCATCGGAACGCCCGGGCCGCGCCTGCACCGCCTGGGTGGTCGAGATATTGACCACCGCCGGCAGCAGTTGGCGGGCCAGCGGCGCGAAGCTCTCGGGCGCGCGCTGCGCAAGGGCCGGCGGAGCGAGGGGGGCGACCGCCAGGACGGCGGCAATGGCAAGGGCGGCGAAGCGCACGGTGGGGCACCTCATGGCGGTGGTCCGGGAAGGGTCGTCAGGACGCATGTGGCACCTGCGAGGGCAGGCGTAGGCCACCATCATGCAACGTATCGCGCCGCGGCGCATCCCGCTCTTGGTCGCGCCCGATCACGGCCCGTTCAACAGCCAGGCGATCGCGACGCCGAGCACCGCGGCGATCAGGCCCCCCAGCCTCAGGCGTTGCTCGGAGGCCTGGATCAGCACCACCAGGCCGCGCCGCATGGCCTCGGGCGCGAGGGCATAGGCGATCCCCTCCAGGGCGAGGACCACGGCCACGCCCTGGAGAAGCCCCGTGAAGGTCACTGCGGCGTCGCGGGCGCGACCGGCACCGGCGCGGGGACGCCCGGCAGCGGCGCGAGACGGCCACCGCTGTCCCGGAAGAAGCGGAAGAACTCCGATTCCGGGGTCATGACCATGCGGGTGTTGCCCTCCGAGAAGGCCTCCCGATACGCCTGCATCGAGCGCCAGAACTGGAAGAAGTCCAGGTCCTTGCTGAAGGCCTCCGCGACGATGCGGATGGCCTCCTGCTCGCCCTGGCCGCGCAGCACGTCGGCCTGGGCCTGCGCCTCGGCGATCAGCACGGTGCGCTCACGCTCGGCGCCGGCGCGCACGCGCTGGCCGATCTCCGCACCCTCGGCGCGGGCCTCGCGGGCGACACGCTCGCGCTCGGACTGCATGCGCGACAGGATGGCCTGGGTGTTCTCCTCCGGCAGGTCGGCGCGGCGGATGCGCACGTCGATCACCTCGATGCCGAACTGGCGCGCCTCGGCGTTCACCTGGCCGCGGATCTCGCCCATGATCCGCGTGCGGTCGGTCGAGAGCACCGAGAGCAGCGGCTCGTTGCCGAGCACGCGCCGCAGCGAGGAGGAGACGATCGAGTTCAGCCGCCCGCGGATGCCGCCCTCGGTCGCACCGACCGTCTGGTAGAAGCGCAGCGGGTCGGTGATGCGGTAGCGCGTGAAGCTGTCCACGATCAGCCGGCGCTGGTCGCCCAGGATGACTTCCTCGCCAGGCGCGTCGAAGTCGAGCAGGCGGCGGTCGAAGGTGATGACCGACTGGATGAACGGCACCTTGTAATGCAGCCCCGGCTCGTTGATCACGCGGATCGGCTGGCCGAACTGCGTGATCAGCACCTGCTGGGTCTGCTGCACGGTGAACAGCGTCGAGGCCGCCGTCACGACGATGACGGCGAGGCCCGCGATCAGAGCAATAGTGCGGTTCATCGCGGCACCCCCTGCGAACGGCTCTGCACCACGCCCGGCCCCTGTTGCACGGGCGGCAGCGGTGGCGGCCTGGTGGTCGGCGTGCCGCCCTGGGCCGGGCGCGGCGCCGCCGCGCCCTCACCGAGCGGCAGGAAGGGCACGATCCCCTGCAGGCGGTCATCCACCAGTATGGTCGGGTTGCGCCGCAGGATCTCCTCCATGGTCTCGAGGTACATGCGCCGCACGGTCACGTCGCCCGCGGTCTGGTAGGCGGTCAGCACCGAATTGAAGCGCGCCGCCTCACCGCGGGCGCGGGCGATCTGGCTTTCGCGGAAGCCCTGGGCTTCCTGGACCAGGCGCTCGGCCTCGCCGCGCGCGCGCGGGATGATGTCGTTGCGGAAGGATTCGGCCTCGTTGCGGGCGCGCTCACGGTCGGCATTGGCGCGCTGCACGTCGCGGAAGGCATCGATCACCTGCGCGGGCGGATCCACCTTCTGGAGCTGGACCTGCACGATCTCGATGCCGGCGCGGTACTGGTCCATGATCGCCTGGGTGCCGCGGCGCACTTCCTGCTCGATCTGCGCGCGCGCCTCGGTGAGCGCGGGCTGGATCGGCGTGCGGCCGATCACCTCGCGCATCACGGATTCGGCGGCCGACTTGACGGTGCTTTCCGGGTTGCGCGTGTTGAAGAGGAATTCCTCGGCATCGCGGATGCGCCAGAACACCGCGACATCGATGTCGATGATGTTCTCGTCGCCCGTCAGCATCAGCGATTCGGCGAGCACATCGCGCGCGGGCAGCACGCGGCCGCCGACAACGGGCGTGTCCGACGAGCCGATGAAGCCTACATCGACGCGGTTGATGCGCGTCACGCGCGGCGTGGTGGCAGACTCGATCGGCCAGGGAATATGGTAGTTCAGCCCCGGCGGCACCGCGCGGTCGAAGGCGCCGAAGCGCATCACCACGCCCTGCTCGTCGGGCTGCACGCGGAAGAAGCCGGACGCACCCCAGACCAGGACCAGCACGAGGCCGAGCAGCATGGCGCCCTTGCCGCCGCCACGCGGCAGGTAGCGGCGCACAGCATCCTGCGCCTGGCGGATCATGTCGTCGAGATCAGGCCCCCGGCCGCCACCGCCCGGGCCACCGCCACCACCACCACCACCACCAGGCGGCGGCGAGCCCCATGGCCCGCCCGGCCGCGGGTTCCCCCAGGGACTTTGTCCGCCACTGTTGTTCCAGGGCATGCGACGATTGGCCTCCAACACAATAACCAGTGGTGACGTCTCGCCCGTCGCCTGCCATTGAGGGATGCAGGAAGGGCGGCGCCCGACCATATGGACGCCGGCCGGGCACCGGGGAAGTCGCCTTGTTCTGGGGCACCCTCGCCGGCCGGGCGGATATTGTCCAGGAACGAGGGCTTTTCAAGCGATGGGTGAGTCTCTGGCGGCGGCGGTTTCGGCCGCGCTGCGTGCGGTGAAGGACCCGGCGACGGGCCAGGATGTGGTCTCCGCCGGCATGGTGCAGGGCCTGGTGGCGCGCGACGGGCTGGTGCAGTTCAGCCTCGAGGTGCCGCGCGAACGCGCCGCACAGATGGAGCCTGTGCGCGCCGCCGCGCAGGCCGCCGCAGCCGCGGTGCCGGGCGTGCTGAACGCGACCGCCGTACTGACCGCACATCGCCCCGCCACGCCGCAGCCCGCCACGCCACGCCAGGCGGCGCGCGCGCCGTCCGGCCAGGGGCCGATGCTGCTGCCCGAGGTCGGGGCCATCGTCGCCGTCGCCTCCGGCAAGGGCGGCGTGGGCAAGTCCACCACCGCGGTCAACCTGGCGGTTGCGCTGGCGATGCAAGGGCTGCGCGTCGGGCTGCTGGATGCCGACATCTACGGCCCGTCGCTGCCGCAGATGCTGGGCACGCGGGAGAAGCCGCGCGCCACCGGCCAGCGCATCACGCCGCTGTCGCGCTGGGGGCTCAAGGCCATGTCGATCGGCTTCCTGGTCGACGAGGAGACGCCGATGATCTGGCGCGGCCCGATGGTGATGGGCGCGCTCGAGCAGATGATGGGCCAGGTGGAGTGGGGGGCGCTCGACATCATGATCGTCGACATGCCGCCCGGGACCGGCGATGCGCAGCTCACCATGTCCCAGCGGGTGCCGCTGGCCGGCGCAGTGATCGTGTCCACGCCGCAGGACGTGGCGCTGCTCGATGCGCGGCGCGGCGTGCGCATGTTCGAGAAGGTGAACGTCCCCGTGCTCGGCGTGATCGAAAACATGTCGTATTTCTGCTGCCCGAACTGCAACCACCGGACCGACATGTTCGGCCATGGCGGCGCGAAGCGCGAAGCGGCGCGGCTCGGTGTGGAGTTCCTCGGCGAACTGCCCCTGAAGCTCGAGATCCGCGAACTGGCGGATGCCGGCACGCCGATCGTCACCGCCCGCCCGGACAGCCCAGAAGCCGCGGAATACCGCCGCATCGCGGCACGGGTCTGGGAGAAGGCGCGCGCCGCGACGCAGGCCGCACCGTCGATCGTGGTCGACTGAACCCCGCCTTCGCGACCGCCGCCAACCGCGCTACACCCGCCCGACCCCGCGACGAGGACACGACCCCGATGCCGCAATACCGCTCCCGCACCACCACCCATGGCCGCAACATGGCCGGCGCGCGCGGGCTGTGGCGCGCCACCGGCATGAAGGACGGGGATTTCGGCAAGCCGATCATTGCCATCGCCAATTCCTTCACCCAGTTCGTCCCGGGCCATGTCCACCTGAAGGACCTCGGCCAGCTGGTCGCCCGGGAGATCGAGAAGGCCGGTGGTGTGGCCAAGGAATTCAACACCATCGCGGTGGATGACGGCATCGCCATGGGCCATGACGGCATGCTCTACAGCCTGCCCTCGCGCGAGCTGATCGCCGACGCGGTCGAATACATGGTCAACGCGCATTGCGCCGATGCGCTGGTCTGCATCTCGAACTGCGACAAGATCACGCCGGGCATGCTGATGGCGGCGATGCGCCTGAATATTCCGACCGTCTTCGTCTCCGGCGGGCCGATGGAAGCGGGCAAGGTCGTGCATCGCGGCGTGAAGCGCAGCGTGGACCTGATCGACGCGATGATCGTCGCGGCCGACAGCACCGTGACCGACGAGGAAGTGGCGATGATCGAACGCTCCGCCTGCCCAACCTGTGGGTCGTGCTCTGGCATGTTCACCGCCAATTCCATGAACTGCCTGACCGAGGCGCTGGGCCTGGCGCTGCCGGGCAACGGCACGGTGGTCGCCACGCACGCCGACCGCGAGCGCCTGTTCCTCGAGGCCGGGCGCCGGATCGTCGAAATCACCCGCCGCCACTACGAGACCGACGACTACTCCGTGCTGCCGCGGTCCATCGCGACCTTCACGGCGTTCGAGAACGCCATGACGCTCGACATCGCCATGGGCGGTTCGACCAACACCGTGCTGCATCTGCTGGCCGCCGCGCAGGAGGGTGAGGTGCCCTTCACCATGGCCGACATCGACCGCCTGTCGCGCCGCGTGCCGGTGCTGTGCAAGGTCGCGCCCTCCGTCATCAACGTGCATGTCGAGGACGTGCACCGCGCCGGCGGGATCATGGGCATCCTGGGCGAGCTCGACCGCGCAGGGCTTCTCGACACCTCGGTCTCCCGGGTGGATGCGCCCACGCTGGCCGAGGCGCTGGCCGAATGGGACGTGAAGCGCAACCCGTCCGAGGCGGTGCAGACCTTCTTCCGCGCCGCACCCGGCGGCATCCCGACCACCGTCGCCTTCAGCCAGGCGGCGCGCTGGGAGGATCTCGACACCGACCGCGCCGGCGGCGTCATCCGCGACATGGAACACGCCTTCTCGAAGGATGGCGGCCTCGCGGTGCTGTTCGGCAACATCGCGGAGGAAGGCTGCATCGTGAAGACGGCGGGGGTGGATGCGTCGATCCTGACCTTCACCGGCCCGGCGCGCGTCTTCGAAAGCCAGGACGCGGCCGTCGAGGGCATCCTGGGCGGCACCGTCAAGGCAGGCGACGTGGTGCTGGTGCGCTACGAGGGCCCGCGCGGCGGCCCGGGCATGCAGGAGATGCTGTACCCGACCAGCTACCTGAAGTCGAAGGGCCTCGGGAAGGTCTGCGCGCTGGTGACGGATGGGCGCTTCTCCGGCGGGTCCTCGGGCCTGTCGATCGGGCATTGCTCGCCCGAGGCGGCCGAGGGCGGCACCATCGGCCTGGTCGAGGATGGCGACATCATCGAGATCGACATCCCCAACCGCCGCCTGCACCTGGCCGTGGCGGAGGAGGTGCTGGCACAGCGCCGCGCCGCGATGGAAGCGAAGGGTGCCGATGCCTGGCAGCCGGCCGCGCCGCGCAAGCGCAACGTCACCGCGGCGCTGAAAGCCTATGCCGCGCTCACGACCAGCGCATCGCGCGGCGCGGTGCGCGACGTCTCGGCCATACGGCGCCGCTGAGCGCCGTCAGGCTGTCCGCGCGCCGGGCAGCCTGAGCCCGAAGCGAGCCGCCGTCGCGATGATCTCCTGGCGATGGGCAATCGCGACGAAGGCACCCATCAGCCAGGTGAAGATCGCCTCCTTGAACAACTTGCCGCCATCGCCGTAGGGATCGATGCCGATCGGGCCGATCGTGTGGAAGAAGATCGCACCTAACATGATGCCGATGGTCAGCAGGCCACCCCAGGCGCGCGTCCGGGGCAGCAGAACGAGGATCGAGGCGAGGATCTCCATGCTCGCCACGCCGAGCCGGAAGGGCTTCTCGTAGGCCGGGATGCCGAACCAGTCGGCCAGTGGCTGGAAGATGAAGTTGACCGAACCGGGATGCCCGGTGAGCTTGTACTGCTGGTACCAGGTGAATTCGTAGGCGATCCAGATCGCGGCCGGCCACGCGAGCAGGCGCAGGATACGGTCGGTGCGGCTCATGGCGGCGGTCCCTGTCGAGGCGTCTGCCATGGCTTTCGCGCCGCCGCCGCGGCGGGTTACGCACTCACCGTTTCAGCGTCATTCGGCCGATGACGAAGCCGAAGGCGAAGGTGCCGAGCAGGATGGCGCCGATATCGCCCACCAGCGCATGCGCCAGCGGCAGCCCGACCAGCAATGCCAGGGTGAAGCCGCCGATGAAGACCCAGCGCCGCGCCACGGGGCCCATCGCCGCCCAGCGGCCGCCGGTCTTGCGCGACCGCGCGGCGCCACGTACGCCTTTTGCGCCGGCGCGCCCGCTCATGCCGGCGGGCCGAGCAGCCGGTCGGCCTCCGCGCGTTCGTACAGCCGGCCGATCAGCGTGGCGAAGACCGGGTCCACCGCGATCGCCGGGTCCATCCGCGGCGCGGTGTCGGCGCGCGTGACGCCGTTCTCGCGCCAGGCGATGCCGCCCGACAGCACGTTCTGCAGGAAGCCCTGCATGCGGTCGCAGGCCATGGCGAAGCGTGCCTCCGGCGTCTCGCCGGCCTCGAATTCCTCCCACAGGGCGCGCAGCCTTCCAGCGAGATCCTCGGGCAGCAGTGCGAAGACCGTCTCGGCCGCCGCGGCCTCGCGCGCGGCCTGGGTGGCGCGGCCGGCGGCGTCGTAGGCGAACGTGTCGCCGGCCTCGATCTCCACCAGGTCGTGGATCGCCACCATCATCAGCGCGCGGCCGAGGTCGAGGGGCTGCGCGACATCCTGGTGCAGCAGCGTGCCGATCAGCGCGAGAGACCAGCAATGCTCGGCGCTGTTCTCGCGCCGTGTCGCGCCATCGGGCAGCACCACGCGCCCGCGCCGCTCGACCGACTTCAGCCGGTCGGCCAGCGCCAAGAAGCCCAGGATGGCGTCGGCGCGCTCAGGCTGCATCGCGGCCCAGAGTCTCCATCAATTCGCGCCATTCGCGCTTGGACAGGCCGGAGCTCGCCTGCGTGACGGCCTCGCCCGCCAGCAGCCGCTTCACGATGCCCATCATCTGCGCCGAGAGCGTGACCGCGCCGAGCCGATAGTCGCAGAAGGCCTCGTGCGCGATGGGGCACCAGGCCTTCACCGTCTGCAGCATCGCCTCGGCATAGACGCGGATCTCGTATTGCGCATGGGCGTCGGCGCGCAGCGACAGGAAGTGCAGCAGGTTGTGCAGGTCGGTCTTCCAGTACCACTGCGTATAGGCGTTGAGCGTGAGGTTCATGCGCGCCAGCTCCCGCGCCAGGCCCTGCCGGCCGGGGTCGCGCGGCGCGCCCTGCTCGTCCTCGTTCAGCATCTCGAGGTAGTGGTCGTAGTTGCGCGTCGCGTCCTCGCGCAGCAGGTCGAGCACGCGCGCGGCCTCGGCCCCTTCCAGGATGTCCCCGCGGCCCTGGCGGTTCACCACCGACTGCGCGGCGAGCTGGTCGGGCGCGGGGATGTAGAACTCGCGGTCGAGGATGGAATAGCGCGCGGAATACTCGTTCACGTTCGCCGTGCGGTGGCGGATCCATTGCCGCGCCACGAAGATCGGCAGCTTCACGTGGTACTTGATCTCGCACATCTCGAAGGGCGTGGAGTGGCGGTGGCGCATGAGGTAGCGGATCAGCCCGCGATCCTCGTTCGCCGCGCGCGTGCCGCGGCCGTAGCTCACGCGCGCCGCCTGCACGATGGCGGCGTCGTCGCCCATGTAGTCCACCACCCGCACGAAGCCGTGGTCGAGCACGGGCATCGCCTCGAACAGCATGGCCTCGAGCGCGGGGACGCTGGGGCGGCGCGTGCGGCCCTCGGCGGCGCGCGCCGCCGCGATCTCCTGCTGCTGTTCGTCGGTCAGCGCCATCACGTCCCCCTGCGACACCCGGGGCCGTATTAGGGGGGAAGGGCCGAGTCGTCACACAGGAACGGAGCGAGGGTGTCCAGGCCGCCATGGCCTGGACACGCCACCGACCAGAAAATCCCTCTATATCAGTGCCATGGTTGGCAGGAGCCGGCGGTTGCCACCATCCGCCGCCAGGTCGAGCGGCCCTCGACGGCTGCACGGCTCGGCCGCACCATGGCGCATCCAGATCCGGAGCCGCCATGTCCGCCCTCGACGCCATTCGCCGCCACCACGCCGCGCTGACCGAGATCCGCCGCGACCTCCACGCCCATCCGGAACTCGGCATGGCCGAGCACCGCACGGCCGAGGTGGTGGCGCGCGAGCTGGAATCATTGGGCATCGAGGTGCATCGCGGCGTCGGCGGCACCGGCGTGGTCGGCGTGCTACGCAACGGCACCGGCAACCGCGCCATCGGCCTGCGCGCCGACATGGACGCGCTGCCCATCCAGGAACCCGCCGACATGCCCTTCCGCAGCACCACGCCCGGCGTGATGCATGCCTGCGGCCATGACGGGCACACGACCATGCTGCTCGGTGCCGCGCGCTACCTGGCGGAAACCCGCAACTTCGACGGCATCGTCCACTTCATCTTCCAGCCGGGCGAGGAAGGCTGCGGCGGCGCGCTGGCCATGCTGGCGGACGGGCTGTTCGAGCGCTTCCCCTGCGATGCCATCTTCGGCATGCACAACCGCCCCGGCATGCCGGTGGGCCAGTACGGCATCCGCCCCGGCCCGACCGCCGCGGGCGGCGCCTTCTTCGACATCGCGGTCTCCGGCAAGGGCGCCCATGGCGCGCGGCCGGAAGCGAGCATCGACCCGGTGCTGGCCGCCTGCCACATCACCGCGGCGCTGCAATCCATCGTCAGCCGCACGCTGAGCCCGCGCGACCCGGCCGTGGTCAGCGTGACCAAGGTGCTGGGCGGGGAGGCGTACAACGTCATCCCCGAGACGGCCACGATCTCCGGCACCGCCCGCTTCTTCACGCGCGAGGTCGGCAGTCAGATCGAGGCGGCGATGCGCCGCGTGGCCGAGGGCGTGGCCGCCGGCTTCGGCGCGACCGCGACCACCGACTGGCGCCTGATCTTCGCGCCCACCATCAACGACCCGGCGCAGACAGAAGCCTACGCGGACGCCGCCGCCGAGCTGGTCGGCGCCGACAAGGTCGCGCGGGACAACCCGCCCGGCATGGGATCGGAGGACTTCTCGTTCATGATGGAACGCGTTCCGGGCGCCTATATCCATGTCGGCAATGGCGACGGCGCGATGCCGCACAACCCCCGCTACGCCTTCAACGACGAGGCGATCCCCTATGGCGCCGCGCTCTATGCACGCGTGGTGGAGCGCGGGCTGAGCCGGGATGGAAAGGGCTGAGCGATACCCCTCGATATCCGCCACGCGGCGCGCTATATGTGTTCCGTCACCTCGGTGACTATGGCGATAAACGGCGTATGGAATAAGCGTTGCGGACCCGGGGGCGGTACCCGGCGCCTCCACCATCAACCCCGCCTTATCAGCGGCAGATGGGGGCGAAACAGGCTCGACGCGCGCGGTAAAGATCCGTCTTTTGCCCGGCATGGTACCGCCGTCATCGGACCAAATCACAAGTGCCAACGATAACGGTCGCGAGACCGTGGCGCTCGCTGCCTAGAGATAGGTAAGCGCGGTCCGGGGGGCACCGGGCAACAGAAGCCCCCCACTTCTCCTTGGCAGACCTGCCCCGACTGCGTAGATGGCCCGCATGAGCGACGATGCCGCCCCGCCCGACAGCCTGATGCCCTACGACGCCTGGGCCGAGGAGGCGCTGCGCGAGGTCGCGATCCGCGCGCTCGAGCACGCCGCGGCGCACGGCCTGCCGGGCGAACACCACTTCTACCTGACCTTCCGCACCGACCACCCTGGCACCACGGTCCCCGGGCACCTCAAGGCGCGCTACCCGCAGGAAATCACCATCGTCCTGCAGCACCAGTTCGAGGACCTGCAGATCGACCGCGCGGCGCAGCGCTTCGCGGTCACGCTGTTCTTCGGCGGCGTGCCCTCCCGCCTGATGGTGCCCTTCGGCGCGCTGACCATGTTCCACGACCCGCAGGTCCGCTTCGGCCTGCGCTTTCCGGTCACCGGCGCCGATCTGCCGGCTTTCGTGGACGAGACACCGCCCGAGGGGCCCGCCGCAGCAGAGCCTGAAGCCCCCCCCGCCCCGGCCGCGCCCGCGCAGGTGGTCAGCCTTGACGCCTTCCGCCGAAAGCCGGCCAAGGACGGGTAGAGCGCCAACAGACCGGATGGAGCCGCCCGGTCACGCCGCCTGCCCTGGAATGGGCGGTTCCCGGTGCGGCTTTTTCCCCGATCGGCGCAACCGCGCAGCGGTGTCGTTCGACCCGGCGCAGCCCCGGGGGTCGCCTCCAGCGGCGCCGGCCGTCCATGGGCAGCATCGGCTTCGCGCCCGGCACCGCCAATCGAGGAGCGAAAGGGCCGTCCGGGCGCACCGCGACGATGCGTAGCCTGACGCCGGACGCGATGAAGGCCTCGGTTGGCGCCCCGCCCTCCCCTGCGCTAGATGCGCCCCACGCGCGCCCTCTTCCGCGCGCCCGGAGACCGCGCATGACCCCGCCGCTCGATGCCGCCGACACGCCGCAGCGCCCCGAAGGTTTCGCCTTCAGCACCATGTTCCCGCTCGGCGAGGACACCACGCCCTATCGCAAGCTCGACATCGGTGGCGTCTCGACCATCGAGGTGGAGGGCAGGCGCGTGCTCAAGGTGAAGCCCGAGACGCTGACGGAACTGGCCCGCGTGGCCTGCCGCGACGTCTCCCACCTGCTGCGCCCGGGCCACCTGGCGCAGCTCGCCAAGATCCTGAAGGACCCCGAGGCCAGCGCGAATGACCGCTTCGTGGCACTCGACCTGCTGAAGAACGCCAATATCGCCGCCGGCGGCGTGCTGCCCATGTGCCAGGACACCGGCAATGCCATCGTCTTCGGCAAGAAGGGCCAGCGCGTCTGGGTCGAGGGTGACGAGGAGGAGGCGCTGGCCTTCGGCGTGTCGCGCACCTACACCGAGACCAACCTGCGCTATTCCATGATGGCGCCGATCGGCATGTTCGACGAGGTGAACTCCGGCAACAACATGCCGGTCGAGTTCTCCATCATGGCGCAGCCCGGCGAGGACCACGCCGACGAGATGCACCTGATGTTCATCCTCAAGGGCGGCGGGTCAGCCAACAAGACCTTCCTCTACCAGCAGACCCGCGCCGTGCTGAACAAGCCAAAGCTGCTGGCCTTCCTCGAGGAGAAGATCAAGACGCTCGGCACCTCCGCCTGCCCGCCCTATCACCTGTCGATCGTGATCGGCGGCACCAGCGCGGAGATGAACCTCAAGACCGTGAAGCTGGCCTCGACACGATGGCTCGATGCGCTGCCGACCAAGGGCGACAAGTCCGGCCACGCCATCCGTGACCCGGAGCTGGAGGCCGAGATCCACAAGCTGACCCAGAACCTCGGCATCGGCGCGCAGTTCGGCGGCAAGTATTTCTGCCACGACGTGCGCGTGATCCGCCTGGCGCGCCACGGCGCCTCGCTCCCAATCGGCATCGGGGTGTCGTGCAGCGCCGACCGACAGATCAAGGCGAAGATCACCGCCGAGGGCGTGTTCCTGGAAGAACTGGAACGCGACCCGGCGCACTACCTGCCCGAACACACCGAGGACATCCTCGGCGGCGAGGTGGTCAGGATCGACCTCAACCGCCCCATGGCCGAGATCCGCGCGGAACTCTCGAAGCACCCGGTCAAGACGCGCGTCTCGCTGAGCGGCACCATGGTGGTGGCGCGCGACATCGCGCATGCCAAGCTGCAGGAACGGCTCGATGCCGGTCTGGGCCTGCCGCAATACATCAAGGACCACCCGGTCTACTACGCCGGCCCGGCCAAGACGCCGGCGGGCTACGCCACAGGGTCCTTCGGCCCGACCACCGCGGGGCGCATGGATTCCTACGTGGAAGCCTTCCAGGCCGCCGGCGGATCCTTCGTCATGCTGGCCAAGGGCAATCGCTCCAAGGCCGTGCTGAGCGCCTGCAAGAAGTACGGCGGATTCTACCTCGGCTCGGTCGGCGGCCCCGCAGCGCGGCTCGCGCAGGACTGCATCCGCAAGGTCGAGGTGCTGGAATACCCCGAGCTCGGCATGGAGGCGGTCTGGCGCATCGAGGTCGAGGACTTCCCCGCCTTCATCGTGGTGGATGACAAGGGCAACGATTTCTACGAGGGCCTGGAATGAGCGGCCGGCTGCCTGCGCGCTTTGCGCTGCCGGTCACCGGCTTCATCCTGTCGGGGATCATGACGATCATCATCTCGGGCGTCTCGACCTTCATGGCGCTCGGTTTTTCGTGGATGGCGCTCGGCGCCTGGCCGATCGCCTGGATCAGCTCCTGGATGGTTGCCTTCCCCACCGTGCTGGTGGTGCTGCCGATCGTCCGGCGACTGGTCTCCCGCGTCGTCACGGCCCAGTAGAGGGGATGGGCAAGGAGGCAGGGTGTGGCAAGCCTGGTCGTTCTCCTCCACGCCGCGGCGCTGCTTGCCGCGGTCCTCGCCGCGGGGCTGTTCTGCACCTTCTCGACCGTGGTGATGCGCGGCCTGGACGCGACGGCCCCGCAGGCCGCGATGCGCGCCATGCAGCGGATCAACGACGGCATCCGCACGCCGATCTTCGACTTCACTTTCTTTGGAGCGCTGCTGCTGCCGCTGTTGCTCGCCCTTGCGGCGTGGGCTGACGGGCAGGCGCTGCGCGCCGCGTGGGCGGGGTCCGCGTTCCTGGCCTATGGGCTCGGCGCCTTCGTCGTCACCATCCTGGCGAATGTGCCGCTCAACCTCCGCCTCGCGAAGGAGGATCCGGACGGACCGTCGGCGGCCGAGACCTGGCGGTCCTATTCGGCGCCCTGGACCGCTTGGAACCATGTCCGTAGCCTGGCCTCGCTTCTTGCCTGCGCCCTGCTGGTGCTGACGCTGCTCCCCACCTGACGGAGGAACCCCTCCCGTGCTCGCACTCCGTCCCAACTGCGAATGCTGCGGCCGCGACCTGCCACCCGACAGCCGCGACGCGCTGATCTGCTCCTTCGAATGCACATGGTGCGTGGACTGCGCCCGCACGAAACTGGCGGGCGGTCTCTGCCCCAACTGCGGCGGGGAGCTGGTGCGCCGCCCGATACGTCCCGCCGCGAAACTCGAGAAGTTCCCCGCCAGCACGGACCGAATCCACCGCCCGGACCGCTGCGGCGGGCCGGTCACAGCATGAGGATCGCGCCATGACCGAACGCCGCCTGATCTCTTCCGGCTCGAAGTTCGAGGAACAGATCGGCTATTCCCGCGCCGTCGTCATCGGCGACGACATCTGGGTCTCCGGCACCACCGGCTACGACTACGCCACCATGACCATCGCCCCGGACGTGGTCGCGCAATGCGACCAGACGTTCCGGAACATTGCTGCGGCGCTGGCCCAGGCCGGCGCCACGCTCGACGACGTGGTGCGGGTGCTGTTCATCGTGCCGGACCGCGCCGACTGGGAGCCCTGCTGGCCCGTGGTCAAGCGCTACCTGGGCACCGCGCGCCCCGCCTCCACCTTGATCCATGCCGGCCTGCAGACCGATGCCATGAAGATCGAGATCGAGGTCACCGCGCGCCGCCGCGGCTGAGGCAACGCGCACCGCCGCGTCGCGTTACCTTCTCGCGTTACCCTTTGCAGCGATCCTGCCTCACCACGGCCGCAAGCCCTGGCGAGGGTCGGTGCGACGGGCCATCCCGCCCCGCGAAGGAGACCGCACATGACGACACGCCGCGGCATTTTCGCCTTTCTCGCCGGCCTCGGCGCGACGGCGGCCGGCCTGGCCCTGCCGACTCCCGCCGAGGCGCAGAGCGTCACGCTGAATTTCGGCCCGCCGCCGCCGCCGCCCTATGCCCGCCGGCCACCCCCGCCGCGCCGCGGGCGTGTTTGGGTGGACGGCCACTACCGCTGGAACGGCCGGCGCTATGTCTGGCAGGAAGGCTACTGGCAGCGCGCCCGGCGCGGGCGGTCCTACGCCCAGCCGCGCTGGGACCGCGACGGCGACCGCTGGCGCTACAGCCCCGGGCGCTGGAACTGACGCGCGCCGGCGCGGGTGACATCCCGCGCCGCGGGCGCTACAGGGCGGCTTCCCCTCCTGCCCGGAGCCGACATGCGCTTTGCCGTGGACCGACTCGACCACCTGGTCGTCACCTGCCGGGACGTCACCATTTCGGCTTCCTGGTACCAGCGCGTGCTGGGCATGGAGGTCGAGGAATTCGGCCCGCACAGCCGCACCGCGCTGAAGTTCGGCGGGCAGAAGATCAACCTCCGCCCGGTCGAGGCGACCCAGCAGGAATGGTGGACCGGGGCGGGCGGCGGCATCCCCGGCACCGCCGACCTGTGCTTCATCGTCACCGTCGATGCCGAGCAGGTGCTGGCCCACCTCCAGCGCTGCGGCGTGGCGGTGGAGCTGGGACCGGTCGCCAAGGACGGCGCGCTCGGCCCGATCACCTCGGTCTATTGCCGTGACCCCGACGGCAACCTGATCGAGATCGCCACCTACGGCGAGGCGCCCTGACGCCCCATATCGGCGGCATGACCCGGACGCGCACGGAAACCGACAGCCTCGGCACCATCGAGATCCCGGCGGACCGCTACTGGGGCCCGCAGACCGAACGCGCCCGCGCGCTGTTCCGCATCGGGGAGGGGCACCTCGACCCCGGCGTGATCCACGCCACCGGCCTGCAGAAATGGGCCGCCGCCGAGGCCAACCGCCGGCTCGGCGAACTACCCGACGCCATCGCCGAACCAATCAAGGCGGCCGCGCTCGAGGTCGCCGTCGGCCTGCACGACGCCGACTTCCCGCTGCCCGTCTGGCAGACCGGCTCCGGCACCCAGACCAACATGAACGCCAACGAGGTCATCGCGAACCGGGCGAATGAGAGCCTCGGCCAGCCGCTCGGGTCGCGTTCGCCGATCCACCCGAACGACCACGTCAACCGCGGCCAGTCGTCGAACGATTCCTTCCCCACGGTGATGCACATCGCCGCCATCGCGGCGCTGCGCGCGCGCCTGCTGCCCGGGCTCGCCACGCTGCACGAAGCCCTCACCGCCAAGGCCGACGAATACGCCGGCATCGTCAAGCTCGGCCGCACCCACATGATGGACGCCGTGCCGGTCACGCTGGGCGGGGAATTCGCCACCTGGGCGCGCCAGGTGCAGAACGGCATCGCCCGCGTGGCGGATGCCATCCCGCGCCTTCTGCTGCTGCCCCAGGGCGGCACTGCCGCAGGCACGGGGCTCAACCGGCATCCCGAATTCGACGATGCCTTCTGCGCCATCCTGGCCGAGCGCACCGGCGAGGCCTACGCCCCCAACCCCGACAAGTCCGAGGGCATGGCCGCGCACGACGCGTTTGTCGAACTGCACGGCGCGCTGAACACGCTGGCGGTGTCGCTGACCAAGATCGCCAACGACATCCGCCTGCTCGGCTCCGGTCCGCGCGGCGGCATCGGCGAACTGGTGGTCCCCGCCGATGGCCTGTCCAGCAGCATCATGCCCGGCAAGACCAACCCGACGCAGTCCGAGGCCCTGACCATGGTCTGCGCCCGCGTCATGGGCAACCAGACCACGGTGACCTTCGCCGGCGCGCAGGGGCACCTGGAGCTCAACGTCTTCAAGCCCGTCATCATCCAGGCGGTGCTGGAGAGCATCACGCTGCTCGGTGACGCGGCGCGGTCCTTCGCCACGCACATGGTCGCGAAGCTCGAGCCGAACCGTGCGCGGATTGCCGACCAGGTGGCGAAGTCGCTCATGCTGGTCACCGCGCTCAACCCGCATATCGGCTACGACCGCGCGGTGCAGATCGCGAAGCTGGCGCTCGCCGAGGACCTCACGCTGCGTGACGCCGCCGCGCGACTCGGCCACGTCACGCCCGAGGATTTCGACCGCTGGGTCCGCCCCGATGACATGCTGCGCCCCGGAGGCGCGACAGGGGGCGGCGGGTGAAGCCGCATCTGGCCAAGAGGTCCTTCAGCCTGGCCGGCCATCGCACCTCGGTGGCGCTGGAACCTGCCTTCTGGACGGTGCTGGACCGGGAGGCAGCGGCACGCGGCATCAGCCTCGCGGCGCTGGTCGCCGAGCTTGATGCGGCGCGCCCGCCGCAGGCACCGCTCGCGAGCACGCTGCGCGTCTTCGCACTGCACGCCCGCCCAGGCGCCTGAACGGCGCTACCGCTCGGCCCGCCAGCGCGACCAGACGGCGATCTCGGGCTGGCGCCGCGGCGTCTCGGCCGGCCCGGTCACGCGCAGGCCGATCGGCGGCGCCTCGGCCGGGCCCGGCTGCACCAGGAAGCGCAGGTCGATCCCGCCGCGCGCGACATCGATGCTGCCTTCGACGGCGCCGATGGCGCCGCCCTCCGCCACGATCCGCACGCCATCCAGCGTCACCACGCCGCTGGTGGCGCGCCAGCCGCCCTCCAGCCGGTCGAGCGCCGTCGCACCGCCAGCCAGCGCCTCGCGAACGGCATCCTCGGCGGCGGCGATGTCTTCGTTCGCAGCGGCGGCGGCGGCGCTGGCCAGCGCCACCCCGGCCAGCACGCCATTGGCCACGCCGACCCGCCCCTCGCCCGCCAGCGTCGCCAGCAGCGCCGCCGGCGCGTGGCCGCTGGCGGTGAAGCGCCCCTGCGCCTCGACCTGGCCGGAGGCGATGTCGAAGGGCGTGCCGAAGAGCGGGCCGCTCAGCGTCGCACCCGTGAGGCCGAGCGCCCCCGAGAGCACCGGCGGCTGCGCCGTGGCATCGAGCGCAAGGCGCCCATCGAGCACGCCGCCGCCCATCGTCGCGCGGAGATCCTCCAGCGCCAGCCGCCCCTCGGCCAGCAGTAGCCGCACCCTCGCCTCGCGCAGCGACGGGAGCTGCGGCAGGACCAGTTCGCTCGCTTCCAGGGCGATTTCGGCATCCATGATCGCGAGCGCGCCAAGATCGACCGGGTCGGTGTCGCGCAGTGCGATCCCCGGTAGGGGCAGGCGCTCGGCCGCGACCCGCCCGGTCAGCCTTGGCCGGTCGCCCTCCAGCGTCAGCGCCAGCGCGCCGCGCGCCCGCAATCCGCCCGCGACGAGATCGAGGCTCTCCGCCGCGAGGCCTGCCGCACCCGCCGAAACTCCGGCGATCAGCGCGAAGGACCCCTCCCCCAGCCAGGTCGGCGGTTCCGGCGCGCCCAGCAGCATGAGCAGCCGTGGTGCACCGGGGTGGCGCAAGGTCAGCGTGCCCGTGGCGCGCCCCTGACCGAGGTTCAGGCTGGCCTGCCCCTCCGCACGCAACTCGCCGAGCTCGCCCTCCACCGCCAGGGCCAGCGCCTCAGCGGGGCCACCGCCGGTCACGCGCAGGCGCAGCGGCTGCGCCGCCAGGGCCTGAGGCGGCGCGAGGCGTGGCGCGAGCAATCCGGTCAGGCCCTCGGCCGATGCCGCCGCCACCTCCAGCCCCATCTCGGCGAAGCGAGGCGTCGGGCCCAGCGTCACGCCGCCGGCCAGCGTCACATCCGCGCCACCGACCCGCGCTGCGAAGCGGCGCAGCCCAATCCGCCCGCCCTCGAGCACCGCGTCGAGCGCCGCGCGCTCCGCCGCGACGCCGCCCCAGGCCAGCGCATCGGCGGCGATCCGCAGGTTGGCGTCGAAGCCGGGCGGGGTGCGCAGCGCCTCCGCCCAGCCACTGCCTGGCGGCAGCAAGGCATCGAGGTCGAGCCGGTCGAAGGTCAGGCCGAGGCCCAGCGCCGGGCGCGCGCCGAAACGCAGCACGCCCGCGCCGCTCACGCGCGAGCGGTCGATCGTGGCGGCGAGCTCCGGCACGCCGACCTGCGCGCCGTCCAGCTCGATGCGTGCATGGCCCTCGAAGGCGCGCAGCGCGGCGGGATCGAAGCGGTCCACCGGCAGGCCGAAGGCGCCGGCGGTCGCGCGCAGGCTGGGGCCCGAGAAGCGCAGGCCGATCGCGAGCCGCTGGCCATCGGTCGCACCCCCACCTTCAACCTGCGAATCGCCGGGCAGCAGCGCGGCAAGATCGGTGAGGGTCAGGCGGTCGGCCTCGCGGAAGATGCCCCCGCGCAGGCGCCGCAGCGTCTGCCCCGCGAAGGATGCGGCCTCGGCCGAGATGTCGAGCCCGACCGGCAAGGGCGGCGGCGCGGCCCCGCGCAGCGCCGAGATCCAGGCATCGAGGTCGAGCCGGGCAAGCGCCAGCGCGATGTCGATCCGGGGCACGGGCGCGAAGCGGAAGGTCGCTGCCGCGCGGCCCGTCACACCGCCGAGTTCGAGCGCAAGATCATCCGCCGCCGCCACTTCCCCCGTCACCACCAGCCGCCCCGCCGCGCGGAAGGGTCCCGGGGCCGCGGCGATGATGGCGGCAAGGTCCGGTCCCGCCGCCTCGATCCGCCCTTCGAAGCCGCCCTCGGCCACCACGATGCCGCGCGCCGTCGCACCCGCGCCCTGCAGCGAGAGTGCGACATCGAGCGTCGCTGCGCCGTCATAGCCGGGGCGGCCCAGCACCGCCTCGAAGCGCACCGGCGCGCCCTGCCAGGTGAAGCTGCCTTCGGTCCGCACGGCGTCGAGCGGCCCGGGCGCCGCGAGGCGCGCGGCCACGCCTTCCAGCACCGCGCCGCCGATCGCGACCCGGCTGTCCTCGATGCGCGCGTCGAAATCCACCAGCCAGGGCGGCGGCCTCAGCGCGCCGATGCCGGGCGGCGGCCATGGCAGGCGGATCTCGGCGCCGACCAGCACCAGGTCGCGCGGCTCGAAACGGCCAAGCAGCAGGGGCATCAGCCCCAGGCGCAGGCGCAGCGCGCGCGCCGAGACGCCAATGCCGTCGCCCTCGGTGTCGTCCACCCGCACCGCGGCGGCCTCGACCATCGGCTGCGGCAGCAGAGTGAGGCGCACCGCCCCGTCCAGCGTGACCGGCCGGCCGAGCCGCGCGGTCGCGATGGCAGCCACGCGCTCGCGCTGCGCTTCGCCATCCAGCAGGCGCGGGCCGAACCAGCCGAGCAGCAGCAGCGCCAGCGGCAGCAGCCCCAGCGCCAGGGCGGCGCGGCGCCTCACGCGGCGGGCGTGCCCCAGCCGCCGCCGCCCGGAGTCTCGAGGCCGAAGACGTCGCCCGGCTGCAGGCTGGCGCGGTCGCTGCCGCGCAGCACCTGCACGCTGCCGTCGCCGCGCTCCACCCATTGCCGCCCGGCCGCGCCGTCGGCGCCACCCTTCAGCCCATGGGGCGCGACGGTGCGGCGCGAGGCGACGATGACCGCCTCCATGGGCCGCAGGAAGCGGATGCGCCGGCGCGAACCGTCCCCGCCATGCCATTCCCCCGCGCCGCCGGAGCCGCGGCGGATAGCGAACTCCTCCAGCCGCACCGGATAGCGCAGTTCCAGGATCTCGGGATCGGTCATGCGGGTGTTGGTCATGTGGGTCTGGATCGGCCCGGCGCCGTGGAAGCCGGGGCCGGCACCCACGCCGCCGCAGATCGTCTCGTAGTACTGGTAGGTGGCGTCGCCGAAGAGCAGGTTGTTCATGGTGGCCTGGGCCGAGGCGCAGGCGCCGAGTGCGGCGAGCAGGGCGTTGCAGGTCATCTGCGAGACTTCCGTGTTGCCCGCGACAACCGCCGCACCCGGGCGCGGCGACAGGAAGGTGCCTTCAGGGATCACGATCTCCAGCGGCTTCAGGCAGCCATCGTTGAGCGGGATGTCCTCGCCCACCAGGCAGCGGAAACAGTACAGCACGACGGCGCGGCAGACCGCCGAGGGCGCGTTGAAATTGTCGGGCCGCTGCGGGCCGGTGCCGGTGAAGTCGATGACGGCGCGGCGCTTCGCATGGTCCACGCGCACCGCGACGCGCAGCGGCGTGCCGTCATCGATGGTGGTGGCGAATTCGCCGTCCGGCAGGCGTTCCAGCACGCGGCGGACGCTTTCCTCGGCATTGTCCATGACGTGCTTCATGTAGGCGCGCACGGTGGGCAGGCCGAATTCCGCGACGGCGCGCCGCAATTCCTGCACCGCCTTCTCGTTCGAGGCCACCTGCGCCTTGATGTCGGCGACGTTCACGTCGGGGCTGCGCGCGGGGTATCGCGCGCCGGCGAGCATGGCGCGGAACTCCGCCTCGCGGAAACGACCGCCATCGACCAGCAGGAAATCGTCGATGACGACGCCTTCCTCCTCCAGCGTCTTCGACCCGGGCGGCGTCGAGCCGGGCGTGAGGCCGCCGATATCGGCGTGGTGGCCGCGCGAGCCGACGAAGAACAGCACCTCCGTCCCGGCCGTATCGAAGACCGGCGTGATCACCGTGACGTCTGGCAGGTGTGTCCCGCCATTGGAGGGGTTGTTCAGCGCCACCACGTCACCCGGCTTGAGCGTGGCGCTGCGCGAGCGGATCACCGTGCGCACGCTCTCGCCCATCGCGCCCAGGTGCACGGGAACGTGCGGCGCATTGGCCACCAGCGCGCCGGTCGCATCGAAGATGGCGCAGGAGAAGTCGAGCCTCTCCTTGATGTTCACCGACAGCGAGGTGTTCTGCAGCACCGCGCCGGCCTGCTCCGCCACGTTCATGAAGAGGTTGTTGAATAGTTCCAGCATCACCGGGTCGGGCCGGTCCGTGGTGGCAGCCAGTGCCGCTGCGCGCGGCGAGGTCCGTCGCAGCACCAGGTGGTCGCGCGCGGTGATCTCGGCCGTCCAGCCGGGCTCGACCACGGTGGTCGCGATCGCCTCGCGGATCAGCGCCGGTCCCGGAATGCGGTCGCCCGCCAGCAGCGCGGCGCGGTCGAACAGCGGCGCGGCATGGGTGGCGCCCTCGCAGAACATCTCGACCGTATCGATCGGCCCCGGCGCGCCGGTGTCGCGCGCGGCCAGCATGGGTTCGGCGACCTGCTCGCCGGGCATGGTGACCTCGGCGATGCAGGCTTCGACGATCACCTGCCGTTCCGGCGTGGCGAAGCCGAAGCGGCGGCGATGCGCCTCGGTGAAGGCCTCGAGCACAGCGGCGTGTTCGCCAAAGGGCACCGGCAGGAACGCATCGGTGCCGGCGTAGCGCAGGTGCAGCCGCCGCGCGACGACCAGCCGCGCCGGGTCCGCGCCCTGGCGGGCCAGCTCCGCCTGTCCCTCCGCCGCCAGCGCATCGAGCCGGACAGCGAGGCCCCCCATGGCATCCGGCGCGAGCGGCGCCTCCACCGCGCCCTCGCGGATCGCCGCCTGGTCGGCGAGGCCCATGCCATAGGCCGACAGCACGCCGGCGAAGGGATGGATGAACACCGTCTCCATGCCCAGCGCATCGGCCACCAGGCAGGCATGCTGGCCGCCGGCGCCGCCGAAGCACTGCAGGGCGAAGCGTGTCGCATCGTGGCCCTTCTGGATGCTCACCTGCTTGATGGCGTTCGCCATGTTCGCGACGGCGATGCGCAGGAAGCCCTCCGCCACCTCGCGCGGGTCACGCCTGGTGCCGGTGGCGACGGCGATTTCGTCGGCCAGCGCGTCGAACTTGTCGCGCACGATGGCGGCATCCAGCGGCTGGTCGCCGTCGGGTCCGAAGATCGCCGGGAAATGCCGCGGCTGGATCTTGCCGACCATGACATTCGCATCCGTCACGGCGAGCGGCCCGCCGCGGCGATAGCAGGCCGGGCCAGGCACGGCGCCCGCGGAATCCGGCCCCACGCGCATGCGCGCACCGTCGAAATGCAGGATGGAGCCGCCGCCGGCCGCAACCGTGTTGATCGCCATCATGGGCGCGCGCATGCGCACGCCGGCCACCTCGGTCTCGAAGGCCCGCTCGAACTCGCCGGCATAGAGCGCGACATCGGTGCTGGTGCCGCCCATGTCGAAGCCGATGATGCGATCGAAGCCGCCCATCGCCGCGGTGCGCGCCGCACCCACAATGCCACCCGCGGGCCCGGACAGGATCGCATCCTTGCCCTGGAAGCGGCCGGCCTCGGTCAGCCCGCCATTGGACTGCATGAAATAAAGCCGCACGCCGGGCAGTTCGGACGCCACCTGGTCCACGTAGCGCCGCAGCACAGGCGAGAGATAGGCATCCACCACCGTGGTGTCCCCGCGCGGCACGATGCGCGGCAGCGGGCTCGCCTGGTGGCTGAGCGAGACCTGGGCGAAGCCCTCCGCGCGCGCGATCTCGCCGAGCCGCAGCTCATGCGCCGGATGCGCCCAGGCATGCATCATCACGATGGCGACGGCGCGGATGCCCTCCGCATGGGCGGTGCGCAGCGCGGCGCGGGCCGCGCCCTCGTCGAGCGGTTCGATCTCGGTGCCGTCCACCGCCACGCGCCCGCCGATCTCGGCAACCCGTTCATGCAACAGGTCCGGCAGGCGCACATCGAGGTCGAAGAGCCGCGGGCGCGCCTGGTTGCCGATCCGCAGCATGTCGGCGAAGCCGCGGTTGACCAGCAGCAGCACGCGTTCGCCCTTGCGCTCGAGCAGCGCATTGGTGGCGACGGTGGTGCCCATCTTCACGGCATCGACCGTGCCGGCGGGCACCGGCGCGCCGGGGGCGAGGCCCAGCACCTCCCGGATGCCGGCGACGGCGGCGTCGCGGTAGCGCTCGGGGTTCTCGGACAGCAGCTTGCGCGTGGACAGCCGCCCCTCCGGATCGCGCGCGACAATGTCGGTGAAGGTGCCGCCACGATCGATCCAGAACTGCCAGCCGGCCATGAATCCTCACACGCTTCCGAGACGGGTCGCCGGGCAGGATGGTTGCCGCGACACAGCAGGGCAATGGCCCCGCGCCGCCGCCCGCGGCTGCTATGCCCGGCGCCAGACCAGCCACGCAAGGCCGGCGCACACCAGCGCCACACCCCACAGCGACCAGGCCTGCACCGCGGCGGCGCCTGCCACGAGCCCGGGCGGCGCCGCGCGCCCGGGATCGGCAGGGTCGACCACCACGGCGGTGCGCTCGCCCAGCCGGTAGCGGCGTTCCGGTTCGGCGCGCACCAGCCGGGCCGTCTGGGCCGTGCCGGCGCCGTCCCGCCATGTCAGCACCGCCGTCCGGAGGCGATGCCCGCGCGAACCCCAGGCCTCGGCCTCGATGCCCGTGACCACGGCGTCCAGCTGCACGCCCCGGCTGGCAAGGCGCGCGGCCTCGCCGCCGACCGACAGCGCCCCCTGGACTACCAGGATCGCACCGAGGCCGAAGGCGGCAAGCCCGGCCATTCGCGCGATCCCGCCAAGGCCCTTCGCCATCCGCCGCCTCCCCGCCGCACCCCGCGCCGTGCTAGCACTGCGGCGGAGAGGTGCAGGTTTGAGTTTCTGGGGTAAGATCCTGGGCAGCATGGCGGGCTTCGCCATGGGGGGCCCGTTCGGCGCCATGGTGGGCGCGGCGGTCGGCCATGCCGCCGACCAGGGCGCCATGCCCGGCGCGGGGCGCATCCCGCCCAGCGCCGCCGACATGGTCCATATGCTGGGCGGCAGGGAGAACCTGTTCTCCTTCGCCATCGTCGTGCTCTCGGCAAAGCTCGCGAAGGTGGACGGCCCGGTGAAGCGCGCCGAGATCGAGACCTTCCGCCAGATGTTCCGCGTGCCCGAGGAATCGCTGCGCGATGTCGGCCGCCTGTTCGACCAGGCGCGCGAGACCGCCGAGGGCTGGGAGCCCTTCGCCGAGAAGCTTGGCGAGGCCTTCGCCGACAACAAGGCGATGCTGGAGGACGTGCTGGCCGCGCTGGTGCGGATCGCGCGCGCCGACGGGCCGGTGACGAAGTACGAGGGCGACATGCTGCGCGGCATCCATGCGCGCTTCGGCCTCGATGCCGCCGCCTGGCAGCGGGCCAAGGGCGGCGCCCCGCGCGGGCTCGGCGCGCAGCAGATGGAGGACCCCTACCCGGTGCTCGGCCTGACGCGCGAAGCGAGCGACGAGCAGGTCCGCGCGGCCTGGAGGCAGCTGATGCGGGAGAACCACCCGGACAGCCTGGCCTCGCGCGGGGTGCCGGAGGAATTCGTCAAGCGCGCCACGACGAAAGTGGCCGAAATCAACGCGGCCTGGGACCGCATCAAACGCGAGCGCGGCCTCTGACGCTGCACATCGTCGAGACGCCGAGCCCCAACCAGGACGCCCGCCCGGACGGCGTGCCGGTGGACATGCTGATCCTGCACTACACCGGCATGCGCACGGGCGCGGAGGCCATCGCGCGGCTGCGCGACCCGATGGCCAAGGTCTCCTCCCACTACGTCGTCGAGGAGGACGGGCGGATCCACCGCCTGGTGCCCGAAGACCGCCGCGCCGCCCATGCGGGCGTGTCGCACTGGCGTGGGCAGACGGCGCTCAACGGGCGCTCGGTCGGCATCGAGATCGTCAATCCAGGACACGAGTGGGGCTACCGAAACTTCCCCGCCCTGCAGATGGCCGCGGTCTGCGACCTCTGCCTCGACATCCTCGCGCGCCACCCCATCCCGCCGCGCAACGTCGTCGGCCACAGCGACGTCGCGCCCGACCGCAAGCAGGACCCGGGCGAGTTGTTCGACTGGGAAGGGCTCGCGGCAAACGGCGTCGGGCTCTGGCCGAAGTCCGACCCGCCCGCCCCGCCGGCGGAGGCGGTGCTGGGGCTGCTTGGCAGCATCGGCTACCGCACGGACCTGCCGCTGCCGGTGCTGGTCACGGCCTTCCAGCGTCACTGGCTGCCACGGCGCACCGATGGGATCGCGGATGGCGAGACGCGGGCGCGGATCGCCGCCGTTGCCGCGCTCTGCGCCGCAGGCGCCTAGAGTTGCGGCAGAACTAGCGCAACAGCGCGGCGTAGCGGTCGCGCCAGGCAAACAACAGCATCGCCGTCAGCACCGACAGCACGGCGGCGATCGGGATGCCGCCTGGATTGAGCACCAGGTGGAACAGCACGATCACGGCGATGATCGGCAGGAGCATCAGCAGCGCCAGCGCCGGCGCCCGGTTGAACAGCAGCATCACCCCGGCGACGAGGTCGATCGACTTCATCAGCGGCCACAGGAAGCCGCTCTCACGCAGTGCCGCCTCGAAGCGCATCCCGGCATCGGAGGTCGGCGGATGGATCAGGTCCTGCCCGGTGATCATCCAGGCAAAGCCGTTGGCGGCCCCGAGCAGGAAGATGAGGGCAAGCAGGATGCGCGGCACATCGACGGTGATCAGACGGAGCATGGCGACCTCGGCGCTGGACGCGCGCGATACAGCGCGGCCGCGCTGCCGCGGCAAGCCGCGAGCGCGGCGCGCTGTGATCCGGGTCGCGCCGCGCTTGACCTCGCCGGTGCCCGGGCGCATCACCCCGGCGGCGTCAGACGGCCGGGCGGCCGCTGGCCCGCGAGCGATCGCGGGCTGGAGGAAAGTCCGGGCTCCACGGGACTACGGTGCCGGTCAACGACCGGCGGGGGCGACCCCAGGGAAAGTGCCACAGAGAACAGACCGCCCGGACGGCTTCGGCCCGCCGGGCAAGGGTGAAACGGTGGGGTAAGGGCCCACCGCGCTTCCGGCAACGGCGGCGGCACGGCAAACCCCACCGGGAGCAAGGCCGAATAGGGGTGGACGGCGAGGCGCCGAAAGGCGTTGTCGCAGGGGCGGTCCCGCCCTTCCGCCCGGGTTGGCCGCGCGAAGCCCGCAGCGATGCGGGTTCCAGAGGAATGGCCGTCCGTGCCCGGCAACGGGTGCGACAGAACCCGGCTTACAGGCCGTCTGGCGCCACTTTCGCGAAGCCCGCGCGAAAAACCCTTCGTGTTCCCTCAACAAATCAGGCAGCCTCGCCACGCAAGCAGCGGGTTTCATGGTGTTTTTCGTGCAACAACGCGCTGCCGCAAGATTCTTTCTCCCTTGCTGTCCCATGTTTTCCCGTGTTATCCCATGTCATCCCATGAGGGTCCCAGCAAGCTCGGGGGGGCGAGCGGGATCCGGAGCGGGATGGTCGGGCGAGCCGGCGGGGTCGGGGGGCCTCGCCGGCCGCTGACCCGGGCCGGAACTGCAATCTTGAGCGGCCCCACTGGGCCGCACGCGGGGGGCGATGACCCGGTTCCTGGGCACGCACAAGGGAAAGCTGGACAAGAAGGGGCGCATCTCGGTGCCCGCCGGCTTCCGCAGCGCGCTCGCGGGCCTCGGCGAGCAGGAGCTGGTCTTCTTCCCCTCCTACACCCAGCCCTGCATCGAATGCTGGCCCGCCCGCGTCTTCGACGAGGCGACCGCCGGGCATGACGGGCTCGACCTGTTCTCGAAGGACGCGGACGACCTCGCCGGCGCCGTCTTCGCCCAGGCCGCGCAGATGCGCCCGGATGCCGAGGGGCGCGTCTCGCTCGAGGAACGCCACATCGCCGCGGCAGGATTGACTGACGCGCTGCTGTTCATCGGCGTGCGCCGGCGCTTCCAGATCTGGGACGCCGATCGCGGCGAGGCCTATCTGCGTGATTCCGTCGTCCGCGCCCGCGACAACGGCCTGACGCTGGCGCCCGCCCCGCGCACGGAGCCGCGGCCGTGACCGGCCACCTGCCGGTCATGCTGGCCGAGGTGCTGGCCACCCTCGCCCCGCGCGACGACGCCGCCTACCTGGATGCCACCTTCGGCGGCGGCGGCTATGCCGCGGCTATCCTCGACTCCGCGCCGCGCTGCACGCTCTACGCCATGGACCGCGACCCCGACGCCATCGCCCGCGGTGCGGACCTGGTCGCGCGCCACGCCCCCCGGCTGCACCTCATCGAGGGCCGCTTCGGCGACATGCTGGACCTGCTGGCCGCGCGCGGCGTGACCGCGCTCGATGGCGTGGTGATGGACCTCGGCGTCTCCTCCTTCCAGCTCGACCAGGCGGAGCGCGGCTTCTCCTTCCGCGCCGACGGGCCGCTCGACATGCGCATGGAGAAGCGGGGCCCCTCCGCCGCTGATCTCGTGAACACGCTGCCCGAGGCGGAGCTGGCCGACATCCTGTACCGCCTGGGCGAGGAACGCTTCTCGCGCCGCATCGCCAAGGCCATCGTCGCGCGCCGCGCCGAGCAGCCCTTCGCCACCACCGGCGACCTCGCCGCGCTGGTGCGATCGAAGGTGCCGCGCGACCCGTCGGGCATCGACGGTGCAACCCGGTCCTTCCAGGCGCTGCGCCTCGCCGTGAACGACGAACTGGGTGAGGTCGAGCGTGGCCTTGCCGCCGCCGCGAAATTGCTTGCCCCCGGCGGGCGGCTCGTGGTCGTCGCCTTCCATTCGCTGGAAGACCGCATCGCCAAGCGCTTCATGGCCGAGGCGGCCGGGCGCGGCACCGGCGCCTCCCGGCACGATCCCGGCGCGCTCACCGCGCGCGCCGCGCCCCGCTTCCGCCTGCTGACACCGCGCGCGCTCAGGCCCTCCGAGGCCGAGACGCGCGACAACCCCCGTGCCCGCTCCGCCCGCCTGCGCGCGCTGGAACGCCTGGAGGAGGCCGCATGATCCGCCCCCTGACGCTGCTCAGCATGGCCGCCGCCGCCGGGGCGGGGCTGTACCTGTACCAGGTGAAGCACTCCGTCGCGCAGCTCGACCGCGAGCTGCGCGGCATCAACCGCCAGACCGAGCAGGCGCGCGAGCGCACCCAGGTGCTGCGCGCCGAGTGGGCGCTGCTGAACGAACCCGACCGGCTGCGCCAGGTGGCTCAGCGGCACCTGCCGCTCGAGACCATGACGCCCGCGCAGTTCGTCCGCCCGGCCGAGATGGAGCGCCGCCTGCCCCCGCCCCGGCAATTCGCCGGCGTGCCGTCCCTCTTTGCCCCGATGGAGCCGGCGGGCGATGGCAGCGCGACCGCGATCGCTCTCGCCGCCGCGGCGCCGAGATCGGGACAGCACACGCCCGAAT
>NZ_JACADR010000229.1 GCF_016106005.1 Roseomonas rosulenta | reverse complement strand
CGGCCTCGCGCCGCATCTTTCGGCCGCCTTCGGGCAGCCGTTCGTGGTGGAGAACCGGCCCGGCGCGGGCGGCACCCTTGCCGCCGCCGCGGTGGCGCAGGCGCGCGACCTGCATGCGCTCGGCCTCGTGAACGGCGGTCCGACCACGACGGCGCGCGCGCTGAACCCCGGCCTTGCCTATGACCCGGCAACCGACTTCACGCCGGTCACGCTGATCGGCCGCGTGCCGCTGGTGCTGACGGTGCATCCCTCCCTGCCCGTGCGCGACTTCGCCGGCTTCGTCGCGCATGTGCGGGCCCACCCCGGGGCGCTCAGCTACGCCTCGATCGGGCCGGGCACGATCACCCACCTGGCAATGGAGGAGCTGAAGGCGCGGCTCGGGCTCGACCTGATGCACGTGCCCTACCGCGGCTTCCCGCCGGCGACGCTCGACCTGGTGGCGGGGCGGGTGCAGGCGATGCTGAACCAGCCCTTCGCCGCGCTGCCGCATGTCCAGGGCGGGCAGCTGCGCGCGCTGCTGCAGACCGGCGAGCGGCGCATGAGCACGCTGCCCGACGTGCCGACACTGGAGGAGGCGGGCCTGTCGGACGCGGCGGTGTTCGGCTGGATCGGGCTGGTCGCGCCCTCCGGCTTCCCGCGCGGCGCAGCGGAGCGCCTGGCGGAGGTGATCCGTGCCGCAGTCGAGGCCGACCCCAGGGCGCGCGGCGGGCTCGACACCGCGGACAGCGAAATCCTCGGCACGTCACCGGCCAGCTTCGCCGCGCATCAGGCACGCGAGGCGGCGCGGTGGAACGCGGTGATCGCGCGGCTGGGCTTGCGCGCCGTCGATTGACCGCGGGGTCCGGGGACCGCGTCCGGTCCCGGGCGGGGGTTCGGGGGCGGCGCCCCCGCTATTCGAACCGGTTCCCGCGCGGGAAGCCGTTCGGCGGCGCCTTGCCCGCGCCCGCGCGGTTGCCCAGCCACGGCCGCAGGTCCGCCTCCGTCCGCGTGCGCCCGCCCAGCGTCCAGGTGAGGCCCTCGGCGCGCGTGAACACCTTGGCGTCGGACAGGCCGCCGTCCCGATAGGCCTGCAGCTGCACGCCGCGGCCGCGCGTCATCTCGGGCACCTGCTCGATCGGGAAGACCAGCAGCTTGCGGTTCTCGCCGATCACGGCGACGGTGTCGCCCTCGGCCGGGACGCAGAGCGCGGCCTCGGTCGGCGGATCCACGTTCAGCACCTGCTTGCCGGTGCGCTTCTCGGCCAGCAGGTCCTCGCCCTTCACGATGAAGCCCTTGCCGTCGCTGGCCGCGACCAGGAAGCGCGTGCCCTCGCGGTGGACGAACATCGCCACCACCGCGTCCTCGTTGGTAAGGTCCACCATCAGGCGCACCGGCTGGCCGTCGCCGCGCCCGCGCGGCAGCGTGTCGGCCTTGAGCGTGTAGGCCTTGCCGTTGGTGGCGAAGACCACGATGCGGTCGGTGGTCTCCGCATGCAGGGCGACCAGCAGGCTGTCGCCTTCCTTGAAGCGGATCTCGCCATCCAGCGGGATGTGCCCCTTCTGGGCGCGGATCCAGCCCTTCTCGGACAGGATGACGGTAATCGACTCGCGCTCGACGAAGGCGGCCTCGTCCACCAGCACGGCGGGCAGGACGCGGCCGGTCTCGGTGCGGCGCTTGCCGAGCGCGCCGTCGCCGAAGGCCGCGCGCGTCGCGGCGATCTCCTCGGCAATGGCGGCCCAGCGCTTCGCCTCCGAGCCCATCAGGCCCTGCAGCCTCTTCTGCTCCGCGCTGAGCTTCTTGTGCTCCTTGCGGATCTCCATTTCCTCGAGCTTGCGCAGGCTGCGCAGGCGCATGTTCAGGATGGAATCGGCCTGCAGCTCGGTCAGCGAGAAGGTCGCCATCAGCACGGGCTTCGGTTCGTCCTCGTTGCGGATGATGCGGATCACCTCGTCGAGGTTGAGGTAGGCGATCAGGTAGCCGTCGAGGATCTCGAGCCGCCGCGCGATGGCCGCGAGGCGATGTTCCGTGCGCCGCACCAGCACGACGTGGCGGTGGTCGAGCCAGGCGCGCAGCACCTCCCGCAGGCCCATCACGCGCGGCGTGCGGTCCGCATCCAGCACGTTCATGTTGAGCGGGAAGCGCGTTTCCAGGGATGTCGCGCGGAACATCGTCTCCATCAGCACGGCCGGTTCCACCGTGCGGGACTTGGGTTCCAGCACGAGGCGGACCACGTCGGTGCTCTCGTCGCGCACGTCGCCGAGCAGCGGGAGCTTCTTTTCTTCCAGCAGAGCCGCGATCTGCTCGATCAGCTTGGCCTTCTGCACCTGGTAGGGGATCTCGGTCACCACGATCTGCCAGGTGCCGTTCTTCAGGCGCTCGGTCTCCCAGCGGGCGCGGACGCGGAAGCCGCCACGGCCGGTCTCGTAGGCCTCGCGGATGGCGGCATCGGGTTCGACCAGCACGCCGCCGGTGGGGAAGTCGGGGCCCTTGATGTGCGCGAGCAGGTCGGCCTGCGGGTCCTGGATGAGCGCCAGCGCGGCGTCACAGAGCTCGCCCGCATTGTGCGGCGGGATCGAGGTCGCCATGCCGACCGCGATGCCGGCCGCCCCATTCGCCAGGAGGTTCGGGAAGGCGGCGGGCAGGACGATGGGCTCGCGTTCCTCGCCATCGTAGGTGGCGCGGAAATCGACGGCGTTCTCCTCGATGCCGTCGAGCATGGCCTGCGCGACGGCGGTCAGCCGCGCTTCCGTGTAGCGCATGGCCGCGGCGTTATCGCCGTCGATATTGCCGAAATTGCCCTGGCCCTCGACCAGCGGGTAGCGCGCGGCGAAGTCCTGCGCCTGGCGCACCAGGGCCTCGTAGATGCTGCTGTCGCCATGCGGGTGGTACTTGCCCATCACGTCGCCGACGATGCGCGCGCATTTCTTGAAGCCCGCCTCGGGGTCGAGGCGCAGCTGGTGCATGGCCCAAAGAAGCCGGCGATGGACCGGCTTCAGCCCGTCGCGCACATCCGGCAGGGAGCGCGCGGTGATGGTGGAGAGCGCATAGGCGAGGTAACGCTCGGACAGCGCCTCGGCAAACTTGGTCTCGCGCGTGGCGCCGCCCTCGTCCGGCGGTGGCTTGAGGTCGTCGGGCATGGTGCTGATTCGTGCTTCGTTCTTGGTGGCGCGGGCTTACACCGGCGGGGCGGCAGGGGCCAGCCCGGCGAGGGCTCGCTACGTCCCGGCGCCCAGCGCCGCCACCCGGTCGGCCAGGCGGTGCCGCGCCTCCGGCACCGGGCGGTGCCGCGCGCCGAAGGCGTCGCGTTCCAGGAAATGGCCGGTCAGGCGCAGCCCGGCATCCCAGGCGGCGGGGTCACCGGGGCTGTCGCCCTCGCGCAGGAAGGCCGGCAGGGGCAGCAGCCGCCCGGCATAGGGCGCGGCGGCGCCGGCGCTGACGGCGCGCCCGGTGCGCGGCGAGACATGGGTCAGCCCCTCGGTCACCCCGGTCACGGCGCAGGATTCAAGGTTCAGGCCGTAGCCCAGTTCGGCCAGGACCAGGGCCTCCCAGCGGATGTAGTCGGCCAGCACGCCCTCGGCGCCGCCGGCCAGGTGCGCGATCAGCGAGACCAGCGCGTGGAAGGCGCGCGGATGGGGTTCGCGCTCGGGCAGCGCATCCGCGGCGATCGCGCAGGCGGAGGAGAGCAGCGCGAGCGCCAGCGGGTCCTCCATGGCGAGCGCCGCGGCGGGGTGGACCATCTCCGCGCTGATGGCGCCGAGCTGGTCCGGCAGGCGGGCGATCCAGCGCGCCTCGACCAGGTTGCCCGGCAGCCAAAGCCCCGCCTGGGCGCGCGAGGCGCCGCCCTTCGCCAGGCCCGCATGGCGGCCGTGTTCCTCGGTCAGCAGCGAGACCACGGCGCCGCCTTCGCCATGCGGGCGGACCTCCAGCACCACGGCCGGGGCGGTCCACTCCACGCTCATCCCGCGTCGTCCAGCCCGATCGCGCGGATGCGCGCGCGTTCCTCGTCCCAGCCGGTGCGTTCCTTCACGTTCAGGAACAGGTGCACCGGGCGGTCCAGCAGCTTGGTCAGCTCGATCCGCGCCGATTGGCCGATGGTGCGGATGCGCGAGCCCTTCTCGCCGATGATGATCGCCTTCTGCGTCGCGCGGGAGACGTAGATGGTGCAGTCCACGCGCACGGACCCGTCCTCGTTCTCCGTCCACTGTTCCGTCTCGACGGAGGCATGGTGGGGCACTTCCTGGTGCGTCTGGCGCAGGATCTGCTCGCGCACGATCTCGGCCGCCAGCATGCGGTTGGGCAGGTCGGTGAGCTCGTCCTCGGGGAACAGGTACGGGCCCGGCGGCATCGCCTTCGCCAGGTAGTCCTGCAGGCGGTCGACGCCATCGCCCTTCTCGGCCGAGACCATGAAGGTCTCGGCGAAGGGCAGGATGGCGTTGAGTTCCGCGATCAGCGGCAGAAGCCGCGGCCCCGGGATCAGGTCGGTCTTGTTCAGCGCCAGCCAGACCGGGCGGCGCGACTTCGCCAGCCCCTCGGCGATCTTCCGCACCGCCTCCGTCAGGCCTGCGCGCGCATCGACCACCAGCAGCGCGATGTCGGCATCCTGCGCGCCCCCCCAGGCGGCCGCCACCATGGCGCGGTCCAGCCGTCGGCGCGGGGCGAAGATGCCCGGCGTATCCACCAGGATCATCTGCGCGCCGCCATGCATGACGATGGCGCGGATGCGGAAGCGCGTCGTCTGCGGCTTGGGCGAGACGATCGTCACCTTGGTGCCCGCCATGCGGTTCACCAGCGTGGACTTGCCCGCATTGGGCGCGCCCACGATGGCCACCAGGCCGCAGCGTGTCGGGTCGGTCATGCTTGCACCCCTGCCAGCCAGGCCTCGGCCGCGGCGAGTTCCGCCGCGCGCCTGGTCCCGCCGCGGCCCTGCGCCTCGCGCCCCGCCGCGCTGACCGCCACGATGAACACCGGGGCATGCGACGGCCCCTCGGCCGAGACGAGCGTATACACCGGCAGCGCATGGCCGCGCCCCTGCAGCCATTCCTGCAGGCGGGACTTGGCGGGCAGCGGCGGGCGTGCGGGCTCGGCCTCGACCAGCGGGGCGAAGACGCGGCGGAAGAAGGGCCGCACGGCATCGAGCCCGCCATCGAGATAGGCCGCGCCCAGCACCGCCTCCAGCGCATCGGCCAGCACGTTGGGGCGGGTATGTATGCCCGGGCCGGCGGGGTCGGAAGCGACCAGCAGGTCGTCGCCGAGGCCGAGGCCGGATGCGATTCCCGCCAGGGTCTCGGCCGCCACCAGCATGCCGAAGCGGCGCATCAGCAGGCCTTCGCGCTCGGCTGGGAAGCGTTCGATCAGCCATTCGGCCATCAGCAGGCCGAGCACGCGGTCGCCGAGGAATTCCAGCCTTTCGTTGGAGCGCAACGCCGAGCCGGCAAGGCCGGTCGCGGAGGAGTGGGTCAGCGCCTCGCGCAGCAGGGCGGGGTCGCGGAAGGCTAGGCCCAGCCGCTCGGCCACAGCCGCGACGTCGCGCGACAGCGCGCCCTGTCGGACGTCGCGCGCAGGCGCGCCCTCACGCGCGCGGCGCGCCATGCCGCTTCCCGCCCGTCATCGCACCGCCGAGAACAGCCGGGACCAGCGGATGGCGAAGGGCCAGCCCCAGACCTCCCACCAGGCGGCGGACCCATCGACCGAGAAGAAGATGAACTCGGCGCGGCCGACCAGGTTCTCGATCGGGATGAAGCCGACCGCGTTCATCGCCCGGCTGTCGAGGCTGTTGTCGCGGTTGTCGCCCATGGCGAAGACATGGCCCTCGGGCACGCGGAACTCGGTGGTGTTGTCGAAGGGACCGTCGTCGGTCGCCTCAAGGATGTAATGCGCCACGGGGGTGGCGCCGGCAGCACCCGGTAGCGTCTCGCGGTACAGGCGCACGGTGATGCGCGGGCCGTCGCCCTCGACGGTATAGGGGCCGACGAATTCGCGGCGCACCGCCTCCCCGTTCACATAGAGCAGGCCGGCGCGGACCTGGATGCGGTCGCCGGGCAGGCCGATGATGCGCTTAATGTAGTCGGTGCTGCCGTCGCGCGGCAGCTTGAACACGGCGACATCGCCGCGCCGCGGCAGGGATCCGAAGATGCGCCCGCTGAACAGGTTCGGGCTGAAGGGCATCGAATGGCGCGAATAGCCGTAGGAGAACTTCGAGACGAAGAGGTAGTCGCCCACCAGCAGGGTCGGGATCATGGAGCCCGAGGGGATGTTGAACGGCTCGAAGGCCACGGTGCGGATGCCGACGGCGATCAGCGCGGCATAGAGGACGGTCTTGATGCTCTCCAGCCAGCCGCCGGACTTCTTCTTCGCCATGGGTGTGTTGACGGCCTGGTCAGGGGGTTGCGCGCCGGCCGGGCCGGCCGGGCGCGGGAGGGAAACGCCGCGACGGGGGAACTGTCAAGGAATCGGGACGGCGGTGATCACGACCATCGCCTGGGCATAGGGAAATTCGTCGGTCATGGTCAGCGCGATCTCGGCCCGGTGGCCCGGGGGCGTGATGGCGGCGAGCCGTTCGGCCGCGCCCCCGGTCAGGCGCAGGGTCGGCTGGCCCGAGGGCAGGTTGACCACACCCAGGTCGCGCCAGAACACCCCGGCGCGGAAGCCGGTGCCGAGCGCCTTCGACGCCGCCTCCTTGGCGGCGAAGCGCTTGGCGTAGGTGGCGGTGCGGATGCGCTCGGTGCGCCGTTCCGCCTTGGCGCGCTCGGTGGGGGTGAAGATGCGCTCGAGGAAGCGGTCGCCATGCTTCTCGATGGTGCGTTCCAGGCGCCGGATGTCCAGCACGTCCGAGCCGATACCGATGATCATCCGCGCGCCCGATCCACCTGCGTGACCCCCGGGCAGGCGCGCAGCGCCGCCAGGATGGCCGCGAGGTGCCCGGTGTCGCGCACCTCGACGTCCACCAGCACCTCGCACCACTCGCCCGAGCGATTGACGATTCGCAGGTTGTTCACCGCGCCGTCCTGGCGGGCGATGGCGGTGGTCAGGCCCGCCAGCGCGTTGGAGGTATTCTCGGCGGTGAGCTCGATGCGCCCGACATGGCCGCCCTTCGCCGCGCCGTCATATTCCCAGTCCACGTCGATGAAGCGTTCGGGGGTGGCGGCGAAGGCCTCGAGCCCGTGGCAGTCGTGCTTGTGGATGGTGACACCGCGCCCGGTGGTGACGATGCCCACGATGCGGTCGCCCGGCAGCGGGTGGCAGCAGCCGGCGAAACTCACCGCCATGCCGGAAACCAGGCCGGTGATGCCCATGGCGGCCTCGCCGCGCCGCGCGGCGGGTGGGCGCTCGGCCTTGCCCGGGGCGAGCGTGGGCCCCGCGCCGAGCCGCCCGCGCGGGCG
>NZ_JACADR010000228.1 GCF_016106005.1 Roseomonas rosulenta | reverse complement strand
GTCAGGGGCTACGGGCGGAGCGGCCGCTTCGGTCGGGCGGATTGTTGCGGCGCACACATAGTGGCTCGGTTGCCGGATGGCGAGAAAAAAGAGCCATCGACGTCGCGACCCCGCCGGCCGCGGCGCCCGCCCGGGTCCGGATCCCGGGCGGCGGCCGCGGGATGCCTGCGCAGGCGTCGCGACCGACGCCGGCTTTCCGGAAGGCGCGCCCGACCCTGGCACGGGCCGATGCCCGCGCCACGGCCGTGAAGGATTTGCTCAGGGCTGGGCTTGCATGCCGGAGGCCCGGGCTATCAGCGCCGTGGCCGCCGGCACGTCCCGCCGGCCAAGCGCTGCGCGCGCCTCGGCCAGCGTCGCCACCAGGCCCTCGCGCACCGGCATGCCCTCGGTTCCGGCGAGGGTCGAGCGCGTGAGCGTCAGCGCCTCCGCGCGTTCGACGAGTTCGCTGGCCAGCGGCAGCCGCCCCTGGCGCGCCGCCTGGTCGGCCTGGCGGAGCAGCGCGCCGACATCATGCGCGGCCATCCGGTCGGCCTCGGCGGCCACGGGGTCGCCGCCGTTCAGGGTGGTGGGCACGCCCTGCGCAATGGCGGGGGCGGCGGCCAACCCGGCGCCGATGATGGCGACGCCGATCCATTCGATCCGCATGTCGTCCTCCTGACTCGGTTCGACGACAGCGCAACGCCCGACGGGGCGGATCGTCGCATGGGCCCGGCGCACGATTGCGTGTTGTGGGCGCGTGCCGGACCTCAGGGCGGAAGGAGCCCGGTAGCGCGCCTCAGCCAAGCGCGGCCGCCTTGCCCTTCGGCCCGCCGGCCACCAGCGCCTTGAGGTCCGCCTGCGGGCGTGCGCCGAAATGGCTGATCGCCTCCGCTGCCGCCACTGAGGCCCAACGCCCGCATTCCGGCAGTGGCTGCCCGGCCGTGAGCGCGGCGAGGAACCCCGCGGCATAGGCATCCCCCGCGCCCGTGGTATCGACCACCGTGGTCGGCACCGCGGCGATGGGGTGCGTGGCCCCGCCGGCCAGGATCACGCTGCCGTGCTCGGAACGCGTCAGCGCCGCCAGGCCGACATCCGCCCGCGCCGCGGCGGCCGCTTCCTCGAAGGAATTCGCATGGTAAAGCGCGCGGATCTCGGATTCGTTGGCGAACAGGATGTCGGCTTCCTCGCGCACGAAGGCGCGGAAGGCGTCGCGGTGGCGCTCGACGCAGAAGGCGTCGGAGAGCGTGATCGCCACCTTGCGGCCCGCGGCATGGGCGATGCGCGCGGCGGCGCGGAAGGCGGCCTGGGCCGCCGGCGGGTCGAACAGGTAGCCTTCCAGGTAGGTCACCTGCGCGCCGGCGATGGCGGCCGCATCGAGGTCCTTTTCGCCGAAGGTCACGCAGGCGCCGAGGAAGGTGTTCATGGTGCGCTGGCCATCCGGCGTGACCAGGATCAGGCAGCGCGCGGTGGGCGCGCCGCCGACCAGCGGTGGGGTCGGAAAATGCACGCCGGCTGCGGTGATGTCGTGGCGGAAGACCTGGCCCAGCGCGTCGTCCGCGACCTTGCCCAGGTAGCCCACGCGCGCCCCCAGCGCCGCCGCGGCGGCGCAGGTGTTGGCGGCGGATCCGCCGCTGCTCTCCATGCCCGGGCCCATGTCGGCATAGATCGTCTCGGCCTGGTCCGTGCCGATCAGCGCCATGCCGCCCTTAGCCATGCCGTGGCGGGCCAGGGTGGCGTCATCCGCGCGGGCAAGCACGTCGACGATGGCGTTGCCGATGCCGAGGATGTCGAGGGTGGTCATGGAGGTGCTTTCCGCTGGACTGCGCGCGGGATACCCGGCGGGCGGCGCCCCGGCAACCGGGCTATGCCGTCCTCGGAAAGAAGCGATTCTCCGGCATCTCGAGCCCCAGATGCCCGCGCAGCGTCGTGGCGGTGTACTGCTTGCGGAACAGTCCCCGGCGCTGCAGCTCGGGCACCACCTCGTCCACGAAGCCGTCGAAAGCGCCGGGGAACCAGGCGGGCAGGATGTTGAAGCCGTCCGCCGCGCCGCCCTCGAACCATTCCTGGAAGGTGTCGGCGATGTCGGCGGCGGTGCCCGCGATCACCCAGTGCCCGCGCGCCGCGCCGGTCAGGTTGTGCATGTCGCGCCAGGTCATGCCCTCGCGCCGCGCCTTCGACAGCATGGCGCGGGCGAAACCGTGCGAGGTGTCGGGCAGCGGCAGGTCGGGCACCTTCTCGTCCAGCGGAAAGCCCGAGACATCGATGCCGAGCCGCCCCGACAGCAGCGACGCGGCGTTGGTGGAGGTCACGAAGGACTGAAGGCGATCGAGCGTGTCGCGCGCCTCCTGCCGCGTGCGGCCCAGGATCGGCATGACGCCGGGCAGCACCGCGATCTCCTCCGGCCCGCGGCCATAACGCGGCATGCGGCCTTTCAGCGAGGCATAGGCCGCCTTCGCCTCGTCGAGGTCCTGCACCACCGAGAACACCACATCGGCCGTGCGCGCGGCCAGGTTCAGCCCGGGCTCGGACGAGCCCGCCTGGAGGATGATCGGCCGCCCCTGCGGGCAGCGCCCGATGTTGAGCGGACCCTTCACCTTGAAGAACTCGCCTTCGTGGTCCAGCGCGCGCACCTTGGCGCCATCGATGTAGCGGCCGGTGTCGCGCTCGGCGACGATCGCGCCGTCGTCCCAGCAATCCCACAGCCCCATCACCACATCGACGAATTCCTCCGCCACGCGGTAGCGCGCGTCGTGGGGCGGATGCTGGCGGCCGAAATTCGGCGCCGAGCGTGGGTTGGACGACGTCACCGCATTCCATGCCGCTCGCCCGCCGCTCAGGTGATCGAGCGAGGCATAGAAGCGCGCGACGTTGAAGGGCTCCTCGTAGGTGGTGGACATGGTCGCGCCGAGGCCGAGATGCGTCGTCGTCGCAGCCAGCGCCGCCAGCATCGTGATCGGTTCGAAGCGCGCGGTGAATGACGGGTGGTCGTTGACGCCCGCGGCGAGCCCGTCGCCCAGGAACAGCAGGTCGAAGCAGCCGCGCTCGGCGATGCGCGCGATGTGCTGGATGACCGGCAGCGACTGGAAGGAATCATACGCGCCTGGCATGCGCCAGCCGGCGATGTGGTTGCCGGTACCGAGCACGAAGACCCCGAGATGCATCTGCCGCTGCGCCATGCGCGATTCCCCTGGCTGACGCTGCAGCGTGGCGCGGGGGCGGCGGGGGGGCAAGGCGGTGCCCCTGGCACATCGATTGCAAACCCGGCAGGCTCGGACGCTGCGGCCGCCGGGGCCGCGCCTTATCTTGGAGCCGCCGTCATGCCCCGCCTTCGCCTGTCCCTGCTTGCCGCGGGCCTGCTGGCCGCTGCGTCCGGTGCCGAGGCGCAGACCCTGCGCATCGCCTTCAAGGCCTCGATGGACGGCACCGACCCGCACCAGACATTCACGCCCAATCGCAACGCGCAGCTGCACGTGTGGGAAACACTGGTGACGCAGGACGCGACATTGCGCCCCCGGCCGCAGCTCGCGGAATCCTGGCGCGCGATCGACCCGCTGACCTGGGAGTTCAAGCTGCGGCGCGACGCGGTGTTCCACGACGGCACGCCCTTCACCTCGGCCGACGCGGCTTTCTCCATCCTGCGCGCGCGCGCCGCCACCGGCCCGCGCACCTATGCCGCCGCGGTGCGCAATGTGGCCGGCGTCGAGACGCCCGATGCCCATACGCTGATCGTGCGCACTACCGTGCCCACGCCGCTGCAGCCGGACTTTCTCGCGGCCATCGCCATTCTGAACGCGCGGGCCGCGGACGGCGCGGTGGACGCCGATTTCAATGGCGGCCGCGCCGCCATCGGCACCGGCCCCTATCGCTGGGGCCGCTGGACGCCGCAGCAGGACGTGACCTTCGAACGCAGCCCGAACTGGCGCGGCACGCCCGAGCCCTGGGCCCGCGTTCAGATCCGCTTCGTGCCGAACGACAGCGCGCGCGTCGCAGCCCTGCTCGCCGGCGATGTCGACGTGATCGACAGCGTCCCCACCGGCCTGCACCAGCGCGTCCGCGAGAACGCGAATCTCCAGCTGGTGAACGGCTATTCGGTCTTCACCCACTATTTCTACCTCGATGCCATGAGCGCCCAGATCCCCAACGCCACGGGCGCCGACGGCCAGCCGCTGCCGAACAACCCGTTGCGCGACCTGCGCGTCCGCCGCGCCATCAACCACGCCATCAACCGCGTGGCCCTGGCGGACCGGGTGATGGAAGGCGGCGCCACCGCCACCGGGCAGATCGCCGCGCCGGGCCTGATCGGCCATGTCGAGGGCCTTGCGCTGCCGGAATTCAACCCCGCCCGCGCCCGCGCCCTGCTGGCCGAGGCCGGCTACCCCAACGGCTTCACCCTGACCGTGCATTGCACGCAGGACCGCTTTGCCGGCGATGCGCGCACCTGCCAGGCGATCGGGCAGATGCTCACGGCCGTGGGCATCCGCACCGTGGTCGAGGCGCTGCCCATGCCGATCTACCTGCGTCGCAGCGCAACGCAGCTGGCCGGCGGCGTTCCCGAGCTCAGCGCGCATCTCGCGATGTTCGGCTCGTCCTCTGGCATCGCCAGCGAGGGCCTCACCGCCCTGCTGCGCACGCCCAACGCCGCGCGCGCGCATGGCGGATGGAACCGCACCCGCTTCTCGAATGCGGAATTCGACGCCATGCTCGACCGCGTGGACAGCGAATTCGACCCCGAGACGCGCGAACGCCTGACCCAGGAAGCGATCCGCTGGGTGGCCGACAACGTGCCCCTCGCGCCCGTCTTCCATGTCGGCGCCTCCTGGGGTGCCAAGCGCGGCCTGGTCATGACGCCGCGCGCCGACCAATACACCATGGCCACGGAGATCCGGCCCGCACCATGACGAAGCAGCTTCACCTCGGCGCCTTCTTCTTCACGCCGGGGAGCCATTCCGCCGGCTGGCGCCATCCGCTCGCGGTCGCCGAATCCGACATGTCCTTCGCGCATTACGTGCAGATGGCGCAGACCGCCGAGCGCGGCTGTCTCGACTGCGTGTTCTTCCAGGACACCGCCGCGGTGAACGGCAGCGCGGGCCTCGATGGCGCGAGCCCGTGGCGGCCCGGCATGGGGCGGCAGGTCTATCCCGAACCCGCCACGCTGATCGCGGCACTCGCACCGGTCACGAAGCACATCGGGTTGGTCGCCACCGCCACCACCACCTACAACGACCCCTACACCATCGCGCGCCGCTTCGGCTCGGTGGATCACATCAGCGGCGGGCGCGCCGGGTGGAACCTGGTGACCTCGCAGATCGAGGACGAGGCCGGCAATTACGGCTTCGACCGCCACCCCGACCACGCCAACCGCTACGAACGCGCCGAGGAATTCTTCGACGTCTGCGCCGGGCTGTGGGATTCCTTCGAGGACGGCGCCTTCATCCGCGACAAGGCGTCGGGGCGCTACCTCGACCCGTCCAAGGGACACATCCTCAACCACAAAGGCGAGTTCTTCCGGGTGCGCGGGCCGCTCAACCTGCCGCGCTCCCCGCAGGGCCGCCCCGTCATCGCGCAGGCCGGGTCGTCGGATGACGGCCGCAAGCTGGCCTCCCGCGTCGCGGACATGATCTTCACCGCGCAATCCGTGCTGTCCGAAGGCATCGCCTTCTACCAGGACATCCGCGCCCGCGCCGCCGCCCATGGCCGCGACCCCGACCATGTCCGCGTCATGCCCGGCTTCATGACCATCCTGGGCGAAACCCAGCAGGAGGCCGACGACATCGCCGGCACGCTGGGCGACATGATGGACGAGACCAACGCCATGCGGCTGCTCGCGCGGCTGTGCGGCGACCTCGACATCCACAGCTACCCGATCGACGGGCCGCTGCCCGACCTGCCGCCGTCGAACGCTGCCCGTGCGCGCCAGGAACACCTGGTCGCGAAGGCGCGGGCCGAGAACCTCACTATCCGCCAGGTGGCGCGCTACCTCGGCACCTCGCTCGGCCACCAGCTGGTCGTCGGCACGCCGAAGCGCGTGGCGGACACCATGCAGGAATGGTTCGAAGCGGGCGCCTGCGACGGCTTCACCCTGCTGTTCCCGTTCTACACTAAGCCGCTCGACGACTTCGTGCGCCTGGTGGTGCCGGAACTGCAGCGGCGCGGGCTGTTCCGCACGCGCTACCCTGGGCCGACGCTGCGCGACAGCCTCGGGATCCCCGTTCCCGGGAACAGGTTTGCCGAGGGGTAAGGGCGCACCGGGGGGCCAGCCCCCCGGCCCCCCCGCTGGGAGGCAACCGCCTCCCAGACCCAGGGTCAAAGGGCCGGTCTGGAGGAGGGGCTCGTCGGCGGCGCGGACGCGCAGAGCGTGACATGCCCCTCCTCCAGACCGGCCCTTCACTCTCCGCGGGTCCCGGGGGCACGGATGCCCCGGCGGGAGGGTTCGGGAGGGCAGAGCCCTCTCGAGGCGCCGCCTCACCCCCCCGGCAACCAGATCCGGAACGTGGTCCCCGAGCCTTCCTCGCTGTCGATCCCCAGCGTCCCGCGGTGCCGGTTGACGATGTGCTTGACGATCGCGAGGCCGAGGCCGGTGCCGCCGGCGCTGCGCGACCGCCCCTTGTCCACGCGGTAGAAGCGCTCGGTCAGGCGCGGGATGTGGTCGCGCGGGATGCCCGGCCCGTCGTCGGTCACGCTGATGACGATGCCCCTGCGCCCATCGGGAGCGGCGCCCTGCGTCACTGCCAGGCGGATGGTCCCGCCCTCGCGCCCGTGCCGGATGGCGTTGTCGAGAAGGTTGCGGATCACCTGCGCCACCTGGTCGGAATCCGCCGGCTCGGCGGTGGCCTCGGCAAGGTCGAGCACCAGCTTCGCCTTGCGCGCGGCGAGGATCGGCGCCATCGCATCGGCCTCGGCGCGCGCCACCAGTGCGACGTCGGCGAGCCCCGCCGGCGCCTGGTGTTCCGTCAGTTCGATACGCGACAGGCCGAGCAGGTCGTCGATCAGCCGGCGCATCCGGTCGGACTGCTCGGCCATGATCTGCAGGAAGCGCTGCTGCGCGGCGGGGTCGTCGGCGGCGGGTCCGCGCAGCGTCTCGATGAAGCCGATCAGGCTGGCGAGCGGCGTGCGCAACTCGTGGCTGGCATTCGCCACGAAGTCGGCGCGCATGCGTTCCACCGCGCGTTCGCGCGTGCGGTCCGACAGCAGGACGATCACGCGCCCGCCATCGGCCAGCGGCGGGTCCATCGGGATCACCTGCACGGCCACGTCGCGCAGCACGGGCACCGGGAGCACGAGGTCGGCCACGGCGGGCGTGCCGCTGGCCAGCGCACGGTCCAGCGCCTCGGCCAGGGCGGGATGGCGCAGCAGGGCGGCGGCGTCGGGCGGCGCCTCGGTCGCGCCGCGCGGTTC
>NZ_JACADR010000227.1 GCF_016106005.1 Roseomonas rosulenta | reverse complement strand
CGACGACCGCGCGGTACTGGTAGCTGCCGTCGGCCACGCCCACTTGGGCGGCGGCAGTGGTCGCCCAGTTGCTGCCGCCGTCGGTCGAGACCTCATAGCGCAGGGCCGTCGCGCCCGTCAGGCTGAGGTCGAAGGTGTTGTCGCTGGTGATGCCGTCGCCGAGGGCGCCGGTGTCAACCAGGCTGGCGAAGGCGAGCGTGCCGCCCGACGCCGGCGGCGTCGTGTCGACGGTGACGGTCAGGCCGGCCGAGAGGACGCTCTGGTTGCCGGCGAGGTCGGTCTGCCGCACGCTCAGCGTGCGCGCGCCGTCGGCCAGGACTGAACTGGTGATCGACCAGGAGCCGTCCGCCGCGGCGACGGCGCTGCCGAGCACCGTCGTGCCGTCGGTGTCGTAGAGCGTCACCGTTGCGCCGGGCTCGGCGCCGGCCCCGGTCACCGTCGGGGTAGTGTCCGCCGTGAGGTTGTCGGTGCTCGACGCGCCGGTGTCCGAGGCCGCGGTGAGATCCGGCACCGAGGGCGCCGCCGCGGTGGTGTCGATGGTGACGGTCAGGCCGGCCGAGAGGGCGCTCTGGTTGCCGGCGAGGTCGGTCTGCCGCACGCTCAGCGTGTGCGCGCCGTCGGCCAGGGCTGAACTGGTGATCGACCAGGAGCCGTCCGCCGCGGCGACGGCGCTGCCGAGCACCGTCGTGCCGTCGGTGTCGTAGAGCGTCACCGTTGCGCCGGGCTCGGCGCCGCCCCCGGTCACCGTCGGGGTGGTGTCCGCCGTCAGGTTGTCGGTGCTCGACGCGCCGGTGTCGGAGGCCGCCGTGAGATCCGGCACCGAGGGCGCCGCCGCGGTGGTGTCGAGGGTGTAGTGCTGGTTCGCAAGCGGGCCACTGCCCGCGGCGTTCCGGACCTCAAACACTATTGCTCGACCAGACCCCGAGAGCAGTGTCGTGGGCCAGCTGATCTGCGTGTTTGTCACATTCTGGGTGACATTGACCCAAGTCGCGCCATCATCGACGGACCCCCACACCGTCTCGCCGGTGGCAAGTGCTCGACTCAGAGAGGCTGTAATCGACTGCGATGAGGCGTTGGTAATAAAATCGCCATCGATTCCACTATCAACGGAGATATCGATCAGCGAAATGGTGGTCGTTGGAGGCTGCGATTGAACCAGCTGATCAAGATCAGCCATCGTGATGCTGCTATTAATCGTCAACGATTGGCCTACTGTAACGTCAAACCCGCCGCTTGTCACAATCAAAGTCGTAAAAGCCGGTAGCGGGCCAGAATTGCCAACCACCACAAAAACCCACAGATCCTCGGGCGAATTGCCCGCCCCAAGCGTATTTCGTCCGTTGGTTAACTGGCACTGAACGAGCCATGTTTGGCCAGCTGCCGCATACTCAAGCCAAACTAAGGCTCCGTCTACGCTATTCGCAAAATTTTGGCTCTGTATTCCGTCCGTCGGATCATCCGGATATACTTTAATATTGGTCGCACTAAGCAATGCATCAACGGTGAAGCTGCTGCCCCCGCTATTAGTTCCGAAATATACTTCATCCATCGTTGCGAAATAAGTCACATCGGTCTCCTAACAGACATGCGCGGAGCTAGGCCGCGTTGCGCAATCGCTATCACTCTCGCATTTTTAAGTTAGACATATATCGAAAATTGCGTCAATAAAAAAATGATCTTATTTTTAATACTATCCTAAAAATTTGCCCCTGCCCCCTTGGGTGCCCCCGCCCTGAGCTAGAGTCCGTCGAAGGGAGACGGGTGATGAAGCGATCGAGGTTCACGCAGGAGCAGATCATTGGGGTGCTGAAGGAGCACCAGGCGGGTGCGACGGCGCCGGATCTGTGCCACAAGCACGGGATCAGCGAGGCGACGTTCTACGCCTGGCGGTCGAAGTACGGGGGCATGGAGGTGTCCGACGCCCGCAAGCTGAAGGGCCTCGAGGAGGAGAACGCGCGGCTGAAGAAGCTGCTGGCGGAGTCCATGCTCGATGTCTCGACGCTGCGGGAGATGCTGGCAAAAAACTTCTGACGCCCGGCTCGCGGAGAAACGCTGTGACCTGGGCGATTGAAGAGAAGGACTAATCGCAGCGGCGCGCCTGCCAGCTCCTGGGCCTGGCACCGAAGACGTATCGCTACGTCTCGACGCGCAGCGACGATGGCGAGGTCCGCGTTCGGTTGCGGGCCTTGGCGAATGAACGTCGGCGGTTCGGCTACCGGCGCCTGCACATTCTGCTGGCGCGCGAGGGGCACCGGCTGAACCACAAGAAGCTGTTCCGCCTGTACCGGGCGGAACGCCTGGGCGTCCGTCCGCGGGGAGGTCGTAAGCGCGCGCTCGGCACGCGGGCGCCGATGGCACTGCCGCAGGGGATGAACCAGCGCTGGTCGCTGGACTTCGTCTCCGACGCGCTGGCCTGCGGTCGGCGGTTCCGCGTCCTCGCCGTGGTGGACGACTTCACCCGCGAGTGCCTGGCGCTGATGGCGGACACCTCGTTGTCGGGGCTGCGCGTTGGGCGTGAGCTTGACCGGATCGTAGCGTCGCGCGGCCGTCCGGCGCTGATCGTCAGCGACAACGGCACCGAGCTCACCTCACACGCGGTGCTGCGCTGGCAGCAGGAGCGTGGTGTCGCCCGGCACTACATTGCGCCGGGGAAGCCGCAGCAGAACGGGTTCGTCGAGAGCTTCAACGGCCGGTTCCGCGACGAATGCCTGAACGAGCACCTGTTCGGCAGCCTGCCCGCGGCGCGCCGCATCATCGAAGCATGGAGGAGCGACTACAACACGGCCCGCCCGCACACGAGCCTGAACGGGCTCACCCCCGCAGCCTTTGCAACCCGCCCCGCATCGGGGCAAATGGAGAACAGGCTCTGCTCATGAACGAGGGCACTTTGGAGGCAGGGTCAATGCGCCTCGACCTGCCCCGAGCGGCGATCCCCGCCAAGTGGCCCCGGCGCCACCGAGCCCACCGCGCGCTTCAAGGACGCCCAGCGGATCGCGCTTGAAATGCCAACGCCGAAGCGTGAAGCAGATGCCCGGCACGAGGATCCTGCCTCGATCGCCGCGACTACACGCTCCCGAAAGTCCACCGACAGCGCCTTCGACATGCCTGTCGGCCCCCTCCCGACAGACAGCTTGAATCAGATCCGCTCCGCGTCGCGGAAGGACTTTCGCGATTCAGTCAGGTCGGAGGCAGCTCTAGGTGAGCCAGTAGAATACACCGCCAGATGATCCCGGATCATCGTCGCATCCGCCGACGTAACCAGATCCGGCCAGTCCGCCACCCCGGGCAAGCCGCCGGGATTGCGCCGGACTAGTTCGGTCTTCAGGTACGGAAAGCCCATCTCCTGGATTAGCACGCGCCACAAATGGTGCGTTGGGTTCAGCGGATACCGCCAGGGCTTGCCGACAGCGAAGCGTGGCCCGAGCGACGCTCGCGTGGCCTCATCCGCCGCGGCGCATACCGCGTCATAGCCGAAGACGGCGGCACAACGGTGCCCCTCGCGCAGCATACGACGGGTCATGCCAATTTCGCCCTGCTGCACCGTGCGCCACTTGCTGTGGCTGTCGCGCAGGGCCGCCAGGTGGTTCAACATGCTCGCGACCGGCGTTGCACCGCGTGCCAGCAGCACGTAAGATTGCAGGTGCACGCCACCGCCACGACTTTCCGTCAAGCCGAATAGCCCTTCCCCGCCCGCACGCAAGGCGGCGACAATGGGTTGCAGCGGACGGAATGGACCGAGCACGCTGTCGTTGGCCAGCAGAAGCTCGTACGGCCGGGGCCAATGCTGCAACGCCAGCGCCGCACCATCGCGCCAGGCGCCGAAGTCGCGCCCGGTGTTGCGGCGCCGGACCCGCAGCACGGCGTGTTCGCTAACGGCGTCCCAATCCTCGGGCGGCGGATCAGCATTGCTGATGAACACCACATCGAAGCCGCAGTCGCGCCAGATCGCCAACTGGCGCCGCACCATTGCCGAAATGCGCCCGCTCGGCGACCAATGAAGGTAGAGGGCGATCGAGGTGCCGCGCGGCACACATCGTCCCTGCGTCACTTCGGTCACGCCGCCGCGCGGTGGCGCCAGACGATCGAGCAGGCTGGTACTGGCCAGTTCGAAGCTGACCTGCGCCGCGCGAAGTAGGTAACGCCACGGCGAATGCACCGCGAGGCCATGCAACGCTCGCGGTACCGCGGACCGTGCAGCGTCGATATCATGCAGCCGCTCGCCAATGCAGGTCGGCCCCGGACCGTTCATGGGGGGACGCATCATGGTGCGGCCCGGCGCATCACGCGCTTCAGGTCCTCGATTATCTCCCGATACAGCGTCGGCGCGCGGTCCTGCACGATCCGGTGCCAGGCGAAGAGGTCGGGCACCTGAGTCGGATCGTCACGCAGCAATTCACGCTTGAGGAAAGGGCAACCCGCTTCGGCCAGCAGCAACCACAGGTCGATCGTCGGGTTCGCGGCACGGCGCCGGTTCGCAGCCCGCAAAGCACGTTCGGCCGTAGCCCTGAACAGAGCCGACGTTGCGTTTGGCTCGGGATCGCCTCCGGCCTCTACAATCGCCTCGGCGCGGCGCATCAGTGATTGGTAGTCGAACACCGCGGCGCAACGGATGCCCGCCGCCAGCATCGTCCGGGTCAGCCCGATTTCGTAGTGCTTCACGACAGCCCATTTGGACTTCACATTCCGCACTTGGCGCCAGAAATCCAGAAAGCCCGGATGCGCCAAGGCGGCGGGGCCGAAGCCGATCAGGTAGCTCTGCAAATGATAGCGGCTCTGCCAACTGTCGGTCGCGGCCCAGACGTCGGCCGCGACGAAATCCATCTCGTCGAACAGGCCGGCGAGCGGCGATATCGGGGCATAGACGCTGTCATTGGCCAGCATCAGCATGGCGAGCCGCCCCGGCTGGATATCCAAGCTCAGGATGCCATCGCGATAGGCCGCGAAGTCATAGCCGCTATTGTCGCGCAGTAGGATGCGGGCGCAGCGGCCGGAAAGATGGTCGAGGCTTTCCTGCCCAATTGCGGAATTGCTGACGAAGACGATGCAGAATCCTTCGGCCGTCAGGGCATCGAGGTAGCGTCGTGCATGGGGGCGCAGCACGCCACCGCCATCGTAGTGGACGAAGACGCAAACCTTTCCGGTCAGTGGCGCGCGGCCTTCGATGCTGGTGTGCACGCATGATTTCGTATCGCCCGCCGCCATCCACAAGCCGATGTCGGCGGCCGCGCCCCGCCACAGCCCGATTCCCAGCGATCGCGCCAGCAGCGCTAGGCCACGAAGTCTGCTCATGTCATCGGCCGGGACGGGAAGCCAGGCAGCTGCGCGATCCGCAACTCAGCCTCCCGAATGAGGGCCGCTGCGGCGCCCTTCTCACCCGCCATGCGCAGGCCAAGCGCGGCGGCCTCGGTCGCGGGCCAATATAGGATCGTCGCGGCGGCCGTGTCGCCGGCGGCGAAGCCACGCAGCAGGGCAGCGCGCAATGCCCGCAACCACTCCAACGCGTCGCGCCTACGCCCGTCGGCCAACTGCAATTCCATCACCGCCCGGCAATATACAAGGCTTGCATCGGCGTGTTGGATCGGGCCGGTATCGCTGATGGTGCACCAGTCAGGCGGCATCAACGCGTCAATGCGGCGCGCTTCGTCCAGCGCGCCCCGGTTGACCAGTGTTACGAAGCAGGCCCGGCAGGCGACCTCGGCATGGCGCAGGCCGCCGGTTGCGATCATCGCCTCGATCCGACCGACGATGCCGTCTTCGCCGCGCGAGGCAGCGAGGACGATGAGTTCTCTGGTCGCGACGAAGGCCACTTCTTCGGCGTCGCCATCGTCGGAACCGACCGCCCGCAACGCGGCGCGCAGGCGGCCGGCGGCGGCGGCGGCGGCGGCGAGCAGGTGCTCCGCGGGCTCAGCGCGCTGGAGCGCCTCCAGCCCCCGGTGGAGCAGTACCCCGGCCAGGCACACGGGTTCCCGTGCGACCAGGGCTTCCAGCGTCAGGGTTCCGGGTGCTGCTTCGAAGCCTTCGATCCCGCGGCCGAAGCGGGCCGCGACCGCCGCGTCCAGCTCGTCCCACGCGGCTGCGGCGGCGGCCATGTCGCCTGCGGCGCTGCGCTCTCGATACAGCCGCGCGCGCAAGCCCAGCCCGAGGTCGGAGCTCGGCGGCACGGCGACTGACGCAGCCTCGAGCCAGGCGAGATAGGGCGCGCGATCGCCGTCGGAGCCAGGCGGTAGAGTGCCCGCGACGGCGATCAACTGTGCGCCTTCGCGGGCGACGCGCACCTTGGTGAAGCCGGCGCGCCGCAACAGCATCTCGAGGCTCGCCGCCGTCTGGATCACCATGTGCCAGCCCGGCGAGAGCAGCGGGATCAACAACCCTTCCCCGGTTTCAGGCGTGATCAACTCTGCCGCCGGGGTAGTCAGAACCAGAGTGCCATCAGCGCGCAGCGCACGATGCAGCGTTTTCAGCATGGCCAGCGGGTCGGCCACGTGTTCCAGCACCTCTGAGGCATGGACCACGTCAAAACTCTCGGTCAGCGGATCGTCCGGGAGCAGGTACCGGGGCGCAATCGGCAGAGCGAGGAGATCGCGCCCGGCGGCTGCGAAAGGTGATGGGTCGAGGCCCGTGACTTCCCATCCCAAGGTGCGCCGGGCGATATCGAGCCCCAAGCCGAAGCCACAGCCGATTTCGAGGTAGCGCGTACCTGCCGGACGCCCGAGGGCCGCCAGCCGCACCGCCATGCCTCCCATGTTGGCGCCCTGCTGGAGGTAGAACGCGAGAGCCGCGCCGCCTCCCGGCGGGTTGTCAGCATAATTGCCTACAGCAAGATTTTCGAAGAAGTGCGCGCAGCAGGCATCGCAGGCCAATAAGCGCAGCGACTGTCCGTCAGGTGTCGCTACTTCCAGCACAGGACGGGGCCGGATCTTGGTGCTGCAGCTTGGGCAGAATATCGACGGCGTCGCAGCAACGGCTGCCGTAAGCCAACGTAGCGAGGTGACCACTTCCGTTAGTACTCCCGAGGATTGGCGTATCGCGAAATCTGCCGGAATCTGATCGCGAAGTTCACGATCTCGCCCATCAAACAAGACTCTACCTGAGCATATCGCTGCGCCGCTCTCATGGCCATCCACCGCGAAATCGGCCAGCTCGCGACCAGCTCTCTAGCGTAGCCGCCGTCGGCGAACACCGCTTCGACGAAGCCCAGAGAACGCCCCTGCGAAACGCGCCTGATCGGGTTGACCTGACCCCCTAGCAATACTTTGACAGAAAGCATGCGGGTTTGGCGGCAAGGCTTCGGCTGCAGTGCGGACACCGGCGGCTGTGTGAGCTGAACAGGAGGTGACCAGCCCCCATCGAGTGATCCAGGCGGAATTTATGGGATGGCCCGCCCCTCTTTCCTGCCGCGTTAGGCTGGCAGGCCAGCAGAGGGATGGGAGTTGGAGCGATGCACATCACGGTTCTTGGGATCGACCTGGGCAAGAACAGCTGCAG
>NZ_JACADR010000226.1 GCF_016106005.1 Roseomonas rosulenta | reverse complement strand
GCCCCAGCGCACGCCAGGCGCGGCCCCGCTGCGCGACGAGCCCGGCGACTGGTGGGGCGATGTGCACCGCTGGACCGGGTCGGACGCCACGCGCCCCCGGCGGGGCGCGGAGCCGACGGCGCGGCCGTCCGGGCCACCGCAGGAGGCGACCGGGCGCGTGACCACGAGTGCGACGTCGCGCGCGAACATCCGCCGCGAACCATCGACCGGCGCGCCGGTGCAGCGCGTCGTGCGCCCCGGCACGAGCCTGCGGGTCTTTGCCGAGGCGCCGGGCGGATGGCTTCAGGTCGGCGAGGAGGACGAGCCGATCGGCTGGATCCACCAATCGGCGCTGCAGGGGCGGTGATGGTGCTGAAGTGGCGTAGGGAAGAGAACTGGACGCCTCGAATAACCGCGTTGCGGGGCGGTGCTGAAGGCCGTCGGGGGCGCGGGGATGCCGGCCGGTGCGGCTGCGCGGCGAGGTTCTGGTGGGGATCGGGGGTTGGGTTCGTTTTGGTCCTTCCGTCGCCTTAAGCGGGCGCGCCTCTCCCTTCGATCCAGACCAGGCGGCGCATGTTGTAGGCCAGGTTGGCGAGCGTGATGCGCGCGGTGGCGCGGACCAGGCCGATGCTGCGCACGACCAGGCCCATACGGCGCTTCTCGGTGGCGAACACATGCTCGACCAGGCTGCGCACCCGCGCTCGCGTGGCGTTGCCGCGCGATATGTGCGCCGGCATCGGCCGTCCGCGTGGCTTGGCGCGCTGGAACTCGGGTACGAGGCCGCGCCGATCGAGCAGTTCCACGTTGGCCCTGCTGCGATAGGCGGTGTCGGCCCACACACCGCTGGCCGTGTTGTTCACATCGAGTACAGCGCCGAGCTGGCTGCCGTCATGCCGCGCCGCATGCGTGACGGAGAAACGGCGAATGAAGCCGTGCCCGCGATCAATGCCGAGGTGGTTCTTGTAGCCGAACATCGGCACCGCAATCTCGGCCGCCTGTCGCTGGGCGCCACCCTTGGGCGGCGTGGCCTTGCGGCCACGCTCGATGGTCCAGCGGCCATCGCGGTCGATCTGCCGCGTGCGTGCCTTCGACCAGCCCTCCGGTATGCCGCCATCACGCAGCGTCGCCTTCTCCTCCTTGCTCAGGCGAGGCCGCCGGGCCTCGACCACGGTGGCGTCGACGATCTGCCCGCCCATGGCGAGAAAGCCGCGTTCCGCCAGCATCGCATCGAAGCGGGCAAACAGCCTGGCCAGCGCACCCGCGCGCGTCAGCTGCTCGCGGTAAAGCCAGATCGTCTTGGCATCGGGCACCGCGTCGTGCAGCGCCAGGCCAGCGAAGCGCATGAAGGAGAGCCGGTCGCGCAGCTGGTACTCGGTCTGCTCGTCGGACAGCGTGTAGAGCGCCTGCAGCACCAGGACGCGGAACATCAGCACCGCATCGTAGGGCGGCCGGCCGCCGCGGCTGCGGTCCGCTCGCGGCAGCGCCGCCTCAAGCTCCGCACGGAACGCCTCGAACTCCACCACGGCAAGCAGCCGCTCCAGCGGGTCGCCCGAGGCCGACAGCCAGCGCAGACGCTCCTCCGCATCGAAGAACCCCGCCTGTCCCGACATGCCGCGCCCTCGTCATCACCAGCCAAAGCGAATCAGATCAGCCCCGTCGCGGCCAGGGGTTTTTCGAGGCGTCCAACTGCCGTCACCAGGCTCAGCGAATCAGCCCATCTGTCGCTCAGCAAGGCGTTTCGCAGGCATCTCCAATGAGTCCTGAGCCTAGCAGGGCCAATCAAAAATTTTGTTGAAGATCGTCATTTACTCGATGCACGTTCGCGACGGATGCTGGAGGCTCTAGGAATTTTTTAGGGGTTTGTATGGAGATCCGCGACAGTCTAGAGCGTTATGTCAGGAAATCGGCGCGTATTGCGGCGCTTGTATCGTTTCTTTTATTGGCTTTGAGCCTTTTTCCGTACGCAATGGCGCAAGGCCCCGCCGGCGCGGTGATCCCGCCGCAGGGTACGCGGGTGCCCGAAATCGCGCCACTGCAGTCCCAGCGCGTCGGCCCGGGCGCGCGACCGGGCGTCATCGCCCCGTCCACCGACCCGGCGCTCGCGCGCAATGTCACCATCTCCTCGGTGTCGGTGGAGGGTGCAACGGCCTTCCCGCAGGCTAGGCTCGATGCGGCGATCGGGTCGATCTCCGGGTCGGTGCCGCTGCAGCGCATCGAGGACGCACGGGTCGCCATCCTCAACCTCTACCGTGATGCCGGCTACGTGTTCACCGTGGTGGACGCCTCGGTCGAGCGCGACGGCCGGCTGCGGCTGGTGGTCCGCGAGGCGGAGATCGTCGAGGTCCGCCTCGATGGCGACATCGGCCCCGCCGGGACGCTGGTGCTGAACTTCCTCGAGAACCTGCGCGGCATCCGGCCGATCGACACCGCCACCCTGGAACGATGGCTGCTGCTGGCCGAGGACATCCCCGGCGTCAGCCTGCGCGCCGTGCTGCGCCCCGCCGGCACGGTCCCCGGCGCGCTCAGCCTCGTCGCGCAGGTGGGCCGGCAGTCGGTGACCGGCTACCTGGCCGCCGACAATCGCGCCTATCGCCTGACCGGCCCGCAACAGGGCATCGCGGCGGTGCAGTTCAACTCCTTCACTTCGCTCGGCGAGCAGACCGAACTCCAGCTGTATTACGCGAACGGCCGAACCTCGGTGTATGGCCAGGCCTCGACCGAATTCTTCGTCGGCAGCCAGGGCGTGCGCGTGCGGATCTATGCCGGCACCGGCGAGACGGCGCCGTCCGCGCCGCTGCGCGACATCGGCTACCAGGGAACCACCACGGTCGCGGGCATGGCGGTGGCGTATCCGCTGATCCGCCGCCGGCAGCAGACCCTGACGCTCGCCGCCGCCTTCGACGTCATCGACACCGAGATCAAGCTCGAGGACAGCCCCTTCGGCGACCAGGTGCTGAGCCAGGATTCGCTCCGCGTGGTGCGGCTCGGCGCGCAATGGGCGGTGTTCGACCAGTTGTTGGGTGATAGCCGCTCGGCGGTGAACGCGGTGTCGGTCCGGCTGCACCAGGGCCTTTCCGGCTTCGGCGCGAGTGCGGCCGACAGCCCGCTGGTCAGCCGCGCCGGGGCGCAGCCGGACTTCACCAAGATCACCTTCGAGGCCAGCCGCACCCAGTCCCTCTTTGTGCCCTGGACGGGCGCGAACCTGGCGCTGATGGGGCTGGTGGCGGGGCAATGGTCGAACGACATCCTGCCGCAGGCCGAGAAGTTCTACCTTGGCGGCGCCCGGCTCGGGCGCGGCTACTATGCCGGGCAGGTCACCGGCGACAGCGCCCTCGCGGCCACGGCGGAGTTGCAGCTGTCGATCGCGTACGAGACGACGATGTTCGGCCGGTCCCTGCAGATCGACCCGATGGTCTATGCCTTCTACGACTGGGGCGAGACCTGGGAGAACGCGCCGCTCGACCCGAACCGGCAGATTTCCTCGGCAGGGCTCGGCGCGCGCTTCGGCCTGACGCGGCACGCCGAATTCCAGGTCGAGGGCGTGCGCCGCTTCGACCGCCGGCCGAACGGCGCCGCGGGCGAGCAACTCAAGGCCGACGCCTTCTACTGGCGCCTTCTGATGCGGTTCTGAGGGGGATGACGACCATGGCGAAGCTGCAGTGCTTCCGTTCGGCCCTCCTGGCGGGCACCGCCCTCGTGATGCCGATCGCCGCTGCCGCCCAGGCGCCCGCGCCGAATGCCGCGCCGGTGCTCGACCGCGTCGTCGCCGGCAGCATCACCGTGCACCAGCATGCCGGCCAGACCACCGTGCAGCAGGCGCAGCAGCGCGGCATCGTGGACTGGCGCAGCTTCAATGTCGGGCGCGACCACACCGTCCGCTTCCAGCAGCCCGGCGCCTCCGCCATCACGCTGAACCGGGTGACGACGGCCGATCCGTCGACCATCGCCGGGCGCATCACCGCGAACGGGCGGGTGGCGATCGTCAACCAGTCCGGTGTCGTGTTCACGCAGGGCGCGCAGGTGGATGCGGCGGGGCTGATCGTCTCCTCCGCCAACATCTCCAACGAGAACTTCATGGCCGGCAGGATGGTGTTCGACCAGCCGGGCCGGGCAGATGCGCGCATCGAGAACGCCGGCACCATCACCATCCGCGAAGCCGGCCTTGCGGCGCTGGTCGCCCCGCAGGTTGCGAACCGCGGCACCATCACCGCGCGGCTTGGCCGCATTGCCCTGGCGGGCGCGGAGACGCACGTCGTCGACCTCTATGGCGACGGGCTGCTGTCCATCGAGGTGACGGGCCGGGTCCGCCAGGCGCCGGCGAATGGCGCGGCGCTGGTGACGAATGCCGGCGTGATCGAGGCGCAGGGCGGCACCGTGTTGCTGACCGCGGCCGCAGCGGACGGCATCGTGCAGGACCTGGTCCGGGCCGGCGGCGTGATTTCGACCGACACCGACGCCGCAACGGGCCGCGCCGGGCGCGTCGCCATCAATGGCACCGGCGGGGCCGTGCGCGTCGAGGGCGAGGTGCGCGCCTCCGGCACCGCCGCCGGGACGCGCGGCGGCCAAGTGGAGATCATGGCCGACCGCGTGCTCGTCGACCAAGGGGCGCGGGTCGATGCTTCGGGTGCGGCCGGCGGCGGGGAGGTCGCGATCGGCACGACGCTGCGCGGCGCGGCAAACCGGCGCCTCGCGCAGCGCACCGGCATTGCGCAAGGCGCGACGGTGCGCGCCGATGCGACCGTCCGCGGCGATGGCGGCACCGTCATCGTGAATTCGCAGGATTATACGGCGCATGCCGGGGCCATCTCGGCGCGCGGCGGCCCGCAGGGCGGCAATGGCGGCTTCATCGAGGTCTCGGGCCAGGCCGGGCTGCTGGTGCTCGGCACCATGGATGCCGGCGCGCCGGCCGGCGCCCCCGGGACCGTGCTGATCGACCCAGTAAACCTCGTCATCGCCGATACGCTGTTCGGCGGCGAGACCGAAGTGACGCCGGGCGACATCGCGGATGGCATTCTGGGCGCCGGGGAGGTACCGGGCGACGCCTTCATCACGCCCGCCCTGATCGGCACCGTCACCGGCGATCTCCGGCTGGAGGCGTCGAACGACATCACCGTTATCGACCCTGTCAGCAAGAGCGGTTCCCTGACGCTGGCTGCGGGGCGCGACATCACGGTCGACGCCTCGATCAATGTGGGGGGCGCACTGACGCTCGATGCCGGGCGCGACCTGGCGGTAAATGCCGAAATCGGCTCCGGCGGGTCGCAGGCGTTGTTCGCGCGCACCGGCAACGTAACGCTGAGCGCGCTTGTGACCGGGCAGGGCGACGGTGGCTCGCTGCTGGTGGATGCCGCCGGCGCCATCACGGTGAACGCCACCGTGCAGGGCTTCGAAGGCATCACCATGCTGGCCCGCGCCGGTAACGTGACTGTGCAGAACCTCGGCCTGATCCAGGACCAGAGCATCGTCGGCATCGCACTCTCGGCCGCCGGCGGCATCATCGTCGGCGGGATCGGGGTGCAGGCCGGCACCCTTCTGGACATGCAGGCCGGCGCGGTCGGCATCTCCCAGACCGCGCCCATCATCGCGGGCACGCTGCAGGTCCGCACGACCGGCAACGCCCTGCTCGATCTGACGCCTGCCGAACTCGGCGGGCCGGTCAACCAGGTCGGGACGCTGGCAGCCTCGGATGTCGCGGGGAACTTCTCTCTGCGCGTGACGGAACTCGGCGAAATCGCGGCGCCGCTGGTGATCACCGACCTGGTGCGCGTCGGCGGGCGCTTCAGCCTGGAACCGCTCACGGGCGTCACGCAGGCAGCGCCGTCGGCGATCGTCACGCCCGACCTGGTCATGGACTCGCGCGGCCCGATCGACCTGCTGGGCGACAACGCCATCGCCGCCATCTCGGGCATAACGGCCGGTCCCTTCGGGGGGATCAACATCCGCAACATCGCGGACCTGGCGATCACCGGGCCGATCACGCTCACCACGCCGAACTTCACCGCGCCGATCGCGATCACCGTGGTGGGCGGCGACCTCACGGTGGCGGCGCCGATCACCACCGTCGCGCAGGAAGGCTTCGGGATCGTCTCCCTGGCGGCTTCGGGGAACCTGACCGTCACGGCCGCAGGCAGCATCAACGCCGACGGTCCGTTCGGCGGCTTCATCAGCCTGGTGGCCGGCGCGGATGCGTTCGGGAACCCCGATCCGTCCCTGCCGGCGGCCTTGACGCTGGCCGGAAACGTCACCGCCGGCGGTGCAGGGTTCGTGAGCCTTGGGGCGGCACTTGGCGGCATCGTCCAGACCACAGGCGCCATCACCTCCGGCTCGCTCGCCGTCGAGTCGGCAAGCGATGCGCTGTTGACGAGCCCCGCGAACGTCGTGGGGTCGCTGGCATCGCTACAGGTCACCGGAACCTTCGAACTCGACAACGGCGCGAACGATCTGCTGGTCAGGACGGGAGCGCCTTCGGAGAGCGTGGGCATCGCCGGGGCGATCGGTCTGCGCACCGGCGGGACGGTCCTGCTCGGCGAGTTCTCGGAACTGACCGCGACCGGCGATTCGGGCCGCATCAGCTTCCGCGTCGGCAACCTGATCGCGGAGGACGGCGCGCTCGCGACAGCCGCGCTGATCGAGATCGCGCCGTTCTCGGCCACGCCTGTGCGCCTGCCGCTGGCCGACCCGCTGCCCGGCGTGTTCAGCGTCACGTCCGATACGCTGTCGCGGCTGTCCTTCCAGTCGCTGCGCCTCGGGGCGACGACCTTCGGCGGCACGCTGACGACGACGGCAACCGACATCGCGATCGCCGCCGCCCTGGCCGTGCCCGCGACGCTCGACCTGCGCAGCCTCGGCGGCATCACGCAGGATGCCGCCGCCGGCATCGTGGCGGCGACGCTGACGGGCGCGTCCGGCGGCAACACCGCGCTGACCGATGCGGCCAATGCCATCTCCACCCTGGGCGGCTTCGACGCCGGCGGCGATTTCAACCTGTTCAGCCAGGGCCCGCTGCTGACCGTGCCCGGCGGGACCTTCGTGAACGCCGGCGGCACGCTGGCCATCGAGGTGGCCGGCGGCGGCCTGCTGGTGGACGGCACGGTGACCGGCGGCACGACATCCCTCGTCGCCGACCGGACACTCGCGGTGAACGGGTTCTCCGCGATCGCGCTGAGCGGTCCGCTGCTGCTGCAGGCGCCGGTGGTGACGCTGGCCGGCCTGGCCCGGGCCGCCGGTGACATCGTGGTGCGGTCGGGCACCAGCGCAACGCTGTCCGGCATCGCGCAGACCGCGGGCGCCCTCTCGATCATAAGCCCGAGCGTGACTTTCGGTGGGCTCGACGCGCGGACGGCCGATGTGCGGATCGACCTCGGATCGGCCGGCTTCGCCGCCGGTGCGCTCGACGCCGGCGGCCTGCTGGTGCAGGGCGGGCGCGGCGCAGTCCTGACCGGCACCATCGCCGGGGTCGGCGGCGAGCCTGCCGCGGCGCTGGGCCGCCGCGCGACCGCCGACGCGGTGCCGCTGCCCGACCCGC
>NZ_JACADR010000225.1 GCF_016106005.1 Roseomonas rosulenta | reverse complement strand
GGCGCCCGCCGCGCGGCGCGTCGTCGCGCCCGTCCTGCAGCATCACCGCCGCGCCGATCTGCACCGAGCCGAAGGTCAGGCCGGTGAAGAACCACAGCAGCGCGATCACCGGCAGCCCGCCTTCGCGCAGGATGAGCCGACCGACGCCGCCAGGATCGGCCCAGAGCACGGCGCCTACGAAGATCGCCGCGAGGCCGAAGCCGACCAGCCCGTGCAGCACCATGAAGCGGACGGCGAGGGGGATTCGACGCAGGGTCATTGCAGCCTCCTTGGCCTCTCAGAGATAAGCGCCGGATCCCGGACGGCAACCGCGCCGCGCCGCCGGGCGTCAGACCGCCGCGCGGCGGATCGCCTCCAGCTCCGCCGGGTCGGTGATCGGCGCGGTGTCCCAGGGTGGTTCGGGCGGCGGGTCCAGCGTCTCGAACACGGTGGACAATTCGATCGCGCCGGTCTCGGCCGGGCGCGGATAGGGCGTGGGGTCGGGCATGCCCGGGATGCGCGGCTTGCCGATGCCCACGAAGAAATCCTCGAGCCCCGCCGGCACCAGCATCCAGAGCATGCGGTAAGGCCCGCCGCCATCGTTGATGAAGCCATGGCGCACATGGGGCGGGGCGACCATGAAGGTGCCCGCCACGATCCGCCGCACGACGCCATCGAGCCGTGCGAGGCACTGCCCCTCGATGATCCAGAAGATCTCGGTCTGCGCCGGATGCGCGTGCTCGCGGATCTTGCCGAGCGGGGGCAGTTCCTGCAGCCCGGCCGAGAAGCCCGGCGGCGCACCGGCGAAGCGCGGGGATGTCAGGATCTCGATCCAGCCATTGGCCGGCTGCGGCTGCCAATGCCGCTCGCCCTGCCCGGGCGGGACGATGATCATGCGCGCCGTCATGGCACGACGACCATGCCCGCCATCAATGCATCCGCGGATGCTTGAGGAACGACATGCGGTCCGCCGAGACCACCGCCACGTCGCGCGACCCGCGCGCGCGGCCGAGCTTCAGCTTCACCGTGGCACCCGCCTCGCCGCAGGCCCAGACCGCGCGCCACAGCTCCGCGAGGTCGGTCACCACCGCGCCGTCCACCGCCAGCACGCGGTCGCCGCTGCGCACGCCGGAATTCTCCGCCGGCCCGCCCGGCGCGAGGGAGGCAATCGCCACCCCTTCCTCGTCCTCGGTCGCATAGAGGCCGAGCCAGGGCCGCGCCGGCCGGTTGACCCGCCCATAGGTCACGAGGTCGTTCAGCACCGGGCTCAGCCGATGCACCGGGATCACCATGTTGAGGTCGAGCCGCCGCCCTTCCTCGCCCTGCTGCAGGATCAGCGAGCCGATGCCCATCAGCTTGCCATCCGGCCCGAGCAGCCCTGCCCCGCCCCAGGAGGGATGCGCCGGCGCGGTGAACAGCGCGTCGTCGATCAGGTATTCCCAGTAGCCGGCGAAGGGCTGCCGCGCGACCAGCTTGGCCGAGACCGCATGGCTCCGCCCGCCGGCGGCGGCGAGCATCACCGGCGCGCCGATGCGCAGCGCCTCGCTGTCGCCCAGCTCGATCGGCGTGACGCCCAGCTTGCCCAGGGCCTGCACCAGGCCGAATCCGGTCTCCTGGTCGACCGCGAGCGTGTGGCCCTGCACGGCGCGCCCATCGGCATTGGTGATCCAGATGCCCTCGGCCTCGGTCACCAGGTAGCCAACGGTCAGCACCAGCCCGTCGCGGATCACGACGCCGGAGCCCTCGCGTTCGGTGCCGAGCACGCGGGCGGTGAAGGCATCCGCCGGCACCTGCGTCCGCAAGCCGACAACCTTGCCGAGCGCGTCCTCGATATCGAAGGACCACTCGGTCGGGTCCGGCTGGAGGTGTTCCGGAATGTCCCACTCGTCCTTGGCCATGCTCGATCCGTCGGCGCCCCGCAGTGTCTTCGCGTGCTCCTTAGCATGTGTCGCGCACAGGCGCATGATGCCTGGGACGCAGCGAATGGCGTTTGGCTTTGGCGCACCGGCGGGGCATGCTCATCTCGGACCCGTCACGGTGCTCCGGACCCGCAAGCTCGGAGGAGACCGTGGCACCGTTCCGTCGTCAGAAGGTCCGCACACGCCAGCACAGCACCCCGCGGCGGCGCAGGGCGCAGGATGCCGGCCGCGGAGCCGCGAAGGCGCCCGGGGCCTGGGGAGCGCGCCAGTGCTGTGGCATGTCACGGCCCTGAAGGCCGCCAACGGCACGGCGGCGAGCGGGAGGTCCTGATGCCCGAGCCCTTGGCGGAACCGCCGCCGGCGCTGACCGAGGGGTTGCGCGCCATGGGGCTGCTTGCCCCCGACGCGACGGCGCGCGGCGAACCCCTCAGCGGCGGGGTTTCCTCCGACATCTGGCGCGTTGTGCTGCCCGAAGGGCGCGAGGTCTGCGTCAAGCGCGCGCTGGCCAAGCTGAAGGTGGCGGCGGACTGGCGCGCGCCGGTCATCCGCAACCGCTACGAGGCGCGCTGGCTTGCGCGCGCGGCCAAGGCTGCACCGTGTTCCGTGCCGAAGCTGCTCGGCCAGAACGAGGCGACCGGCACGCTCGCCATGGAATGGCTGGCACCGTGCGAGCACCCGGTATGGAAGACGCGGCTGCGGGACGGGCATGCCGATGCCGGCTTCGCCGCCGAGGTCGGGCGGCGCATCGCGCGCATCCATGCCCATGCGGCGCGACAGCCCGCGCTCTCGGCCGATTTCCCGACCGACCAGCTGTTCCACGCCATCCGCCTCGAACCCTATCTGGTGGCGAGCGCGCGCGCGCATCCGGACCTCGCCCCGGCGCTGAGCGCGCTGGTGGCGCGCACGGCGGCGATGAAGCTCACCCTTGTGCACGGCGATGTCAGCCCCAAGAACATCCTGGTCGGCCCGCGCGGGCCGGTGTTCATCGACGCGGAATGCGCCTGGTGGGGGGACCCGGCCTTCGATCTCGCCTTCTGCCTCAATCACCTGCTGCTGAAGTGCCTCTGGACGCCGCGGGCCGCCGGCGACTTCCTGCGCTGCTTCGAGGCGATGGCGACCGCCTACCTGGCCGGCGTTCAATGGGAGGCGCCGGCGGTGCTCGAGGCCCGCGCCGCCAGCCTGCTGCCCGGGCTGTTCCTGGCCCGCGTGGACGGCAAGAGCCCGGTCGAGTACCTGACGGACGAGGCAGACAAGGACCGCGTGCGCCGGGTGGCGCGCGCCCTGCTGCTGGCACCGCCGGACCGCCTCAGGACCGTGCGGGCCGCCTGGGGGGACGAGATCCAAGCATGAGTTCCACGACCATCGCCTCCGTGCGCGGCCGCCGCGTCTGGGACAGCCGCGGCCGCCCGACGGTGGAGGCCGAGATCCGCCTCGCGGGCGGCGCGCGCGGCCTCGCTATCGCTCCGGCCGGCGCCAGCACGGGCAGCGGCGAGGCGCTCGACCGTCGCGATGGGGGCAGCGCCTTCGGCGGTTACGACGTGACCGGTGCCGTGGCCTCGGTGAACGAGGAGATCGCGCCGCGCGTCACCGGCATGGATGCCGCCGACCAGGGTGCGCTCGATGCCGCGCTGATCGCGCTGGACGGCACGCCCAACAAGTCGCGGCTGGGCGCGAATGCGACGCTGGCGGTCTCGATGGCGGCGGCGCACGCGGCCGCGCAAGCGCACGGTACGCCGCTGTGGAAGTACCTGGGCGGGGACGACGCCCCCCTGCTGCCGCTGCCGCAGATCCAGATCCTGGGCGGTGGCGCCCATGCCGGGCGGCGCGTCGACATCCAGGACTTCCTGGTGATCTGCCCCGCCGCGACCTCCTTCGCCCAGGCGCTCGACTGGACGGCGGAGGTCTATCGCGCCGCCGGGTCCATCATGAAGCAGCGCGGCCTGCTGCAGGGCGTGGCGGACGAGGGCGGCTGGTGGCCCGCCTTCACCGCCAACGAGCAGGCGCTGGAGACGCTGGTGCAGGCGATCGAGCGCGCCGGATTCAAGCCCGGGGAGCAGGCGGCCATCGCGCTCGACATCGCGGCGACCGACTTCGGCAAGGGCGGGCGCTACCGGCTCGGTCTCGAGGGGCGCGAGCTCGATACCGATGGCATGATCCGCATGCTGCTCGGCTGGATCACGGCCTACCCCATCGCGTCCATCGAGGACCCGCTGGCGGAGGATGACGCCGCCGGCTTCGCCGCCTTCACGCGGGAGGTCGGCCATCGCATCCAGGTGGTGGGCGACGACTTCCTGGTGAGCGACGCGGCGCGGGTGCGCACGGCGGCGCGAGCGGGCGCGGCCAACACCGTGCTGATCAAGCCAAACCAGCGCGGCACGCTGAGCGAGACCAAGGCGGCCTGGGACGCGGCGCGCGAGGTCGGCTACGCCGGCATCGTCTCGGCACGCTCGGGCGAGACGGAGGACGTCACCATCGTCCACCTCGCCCTCGGCTGGGGTGTCGGGCAGCTCAAGGTCGGCTCCTTCGCGCGGTCGGAACGCATGGCCAAGTGGAACGAGGCTTTGCGCATCGAGGAAGCGCTCGGCCCGCGCGCGCGCTTCGCCGGCGGGGCGGTGCTGGGGCGGTCGCGGCGGTGAGGCGCGGCTTTAGGATTTTAGTGCTTTATCCGGCGGATGCGTCGATTGCCGGACCGCGCTGCGCGACATGCCCCGGCGTCCGCAGCGCCGCCCGGGCGCCCATCGCGTTCCTTGATAATATTCCTATAATCCCACCCCACCCCCGCGGTCAAGGCGCAGCCGCGTGAAGGTGCTGCTGCATTACCGCGCCGGGCCGGGGCTGGCCGCGCGCCTGGGAACGCTGCCTGGCATCGACCTCAGCGTGGTGCCGGACACCGACGACGCCGCCTTCGCCGCCGCCCTGCCCGGAGCCGAGGCGATCTGGCACGTGCTGCGCCCGCTGAGTGCCGCCGACATCGCCGCCGCGCCCCGGCTGCGGCTGATCCAGAAGATCGGCGTGGGCGTGAACACCATCGACCTCGAGGCCGCCCGCGCGCGCGGCATCGCCGTGTGCAACCTGCCTGGCACCAATGCCCGCGCGGTCGCGGAACTCACCCTACTGCTGATGCTGGGCGCGCTGCGCCGCGTCGCGCAGTTCGACGCCGCCACCCGCGCCGGGCAGGGCTGGTCGCAGCCGCCCGAGCTGCAGGACAGCCTGTTCGAACTCGGCGGGCGCACGGTCGGGCTGGTCGGCTACGGCGCCATCCCCTCGCTGCTCGCCCCCGTACTGGCCGCGCTCGGCTGCCGGCTGCTCTATACCGCGCGCACGCCGAAGCCCGAGGCCGAGGGCAGCTACCGCACGCTCGCGGGGCTGCTCGCCGAGAGCGACGTGGTCTCCCTGCACATCCCCGAGACGCCCGAGACGCGCGGGCTGATCGATGCCGGCGCCATCGCGCGCATGAAGCGTGGCGCGGTGCTGGTGAACACCGCGCGCGGCGGGCTGGTGGACCAGGCGGCGCTGGTGGCTGCACTCCGCTCCGGCCAGATCGGCGCGGCGGGGCTCGACGTCTTCGCGCAGGAACCGATGGCCCCGGACGACCCGATCCTCGCCCTGCCCAATGTCGTGCTGACGCCGCACATCGCCTGGCTGACCACCGGCACCTTCGAGCGGTCCTTCGCCATCGCCGCCGAGAATGTCCGCCGTCTCGCCGCCGGCGAGGCGCTGCTGCACCGCGTCGCGTGAGGCCGCCCGGGCCGAGAGACCTCCCGGGGCCGCGCCCTGTCGCGCGTTCCGGGGTCTGCCGGCGGCGCGGCTCCGCATCGGGGATGGTGGCGCCGCGGCTCCCGGAGCGGGCCGGTTCCGGCATCCGTGGAGCGTCCGCGGGCGGGGCTGCGGCGTGATGCGCGCGCCCGGCACGCCGCCGGCCGATGCGCCGGCGCCGGTGATCGAGATCGCGCGGCTCTCGGCGCCGACCATCCTCGTCACCTTCGTGCAGGCCATCGCGCAGACCACGGAGGCGGCGCTGATCGGCCGGCTCGGCACCGAGGCGCTGGCCGGCTACGCGCTGGTGCTGCCGTTGCTGATGCTCATGCAGATGACCTCGGGGGGGGCCATGGGCGGGGGCGTCGCCTCGGCGGTGGCGCGCGCCATCGGCGCCGGGCGGCGGGAGGAGGCGGCGGCGCTGGTCAAGCACGCGGTGGTGATCGCGCTGGGGATGGGGGCGCTGACCACGGGCCTCGCGCTCGGCCTCGGGCCGGCGCTGTTCCGCGCGGTGGGGGCCGGCGGCGCGGCGCTCGACCATGCGCTGACCTATACCTCGGTGCTGTTCGCCGGCGCGGTGCTGGTCTGGCTGTCGAACATCCTGGGCTCGGTGCTGCGCGGGGCGGGCCGGATGCGCCTGCCCGCCACCATCATGACCGCCTGCTGGGTGCTGGAGGCGCCGCTCTCCGGCCTGCTGATGCTGGGCCTCGGCTGGGGTTTGGCCGGGGCGGCGATCGCCTACCTGGTGGCCTTCGCGGCGGCGGCGGGCAGCATGGCCTTCGTGATCCTGCGCGGCGGCGCGGGGTTCCGGCCCGACCTGCGCGCGCCGCTGCGGCGCGACCTGTTCGAGCGGATCCTGGCGGTCGGCGTGGTGGCGACCGTGATGGCGACCATCGCCAACCTGACCGTGGTGCTGATGACGGCGCTTGTGGCACGCCACGGCACCGCGGCCATCGCCGCCTATGGCGTGGGCGTGCGGCTCGAATTCCTGATCATCCCGCTGGGCTTCGGGATCGGCGTGGCGCTGACCTCGCTGGTGGGGCGGCGGGTGGGGGCGGGGGACTGGGCCTCGGCCCGCGCCACCGCCTGGCGCGGGGCGGGCATCGCCGGCGGGCTCGCGGGGGGCATCGGCGTGCTGGCGGCGATCTTCCCGCATCCGCTGGCGCGGGTCTTCGCGACCGACCCGGCGGTGCAGGAGGCGATCGTGATCTATCTGCGCTGGGTCGGGCCGTCCTTCGGGCCCTTCGGGCTCGGCATGGCACTGTATTTCGCCTGCCAGGGGGCGGGGCGGATGCGCGGGCCCTTCGCGGCGTCGGTCTCGCGGCTGGTCGTGGCGGTGGGCGGCGGGTGGGTGCTGGCGGAGTTCACCGAGACTGGCCTGCCGGGCGCCTTCGCGGCGATCGGCTTCGGGCTCGCGGCCTATGGGGTGCTGGTGGCGGCGTCGGTGCGGGCGGGGGTCTGGCGGTAGGGCGCGCGCCGCGCCGCAATCCCTCCTTTACCCGGCTGCGCGATCATGGCGCGGCATGAGCGACATCCGCACCGACATCCTCGAGCGCTTCGGCACCGCGGCCTACCAGCCGGCGACGTTCCTCGACCGCGGCGTGACCGTGCCCTTCACCACGCCCTTCCTGCTGGGCGCGCGCATCCGCCCCAACGAGACGCGCGCCGGGCTCGAGGTGGTGATCACCAACCCCTCCGGCGGGCGCGGCAACTACATCGTGCCCTGGCCGGCGCTGCCCGACATCTGCTCGCCTACGCTGCACGACCGGCGGCTGTGGCAGCGCCTGTCGGACCAGGCCGTGGTCTCGCCCTCCACCGTGCGCGAGACGGGGCGCGCCGTCGCCGCCGAGGGCCTGGCCGGGCGCGAGGCCGCCGCCGCCGTGGCGCGCGCCGCGAACGAGGACGGCGCGGCG
>NZ_JACADR010000224.1 GCF_016106005.1 Roseomonas rosulenta | reverse complement strand
CCTCCGCCTGTCGCAGCTTCGCCACGATCTCCTCAGGCGTGTGCGCCTTCCTCCTCGCCATCCCCAACCTCCCCTCGCTGCCGCCGGGACTACATTACCGGCGGACCGCTTCTACGGGGTCAGGTCAATGAAGGTGAGATGCCGACACGGCCCCTCTGGGTGATAACGCGCCATCTGGTCGAGCAGCGAGAATAGGCGACCGAGCTTTTCCGCAGCCACCGTCTTCTCGAAGTGGGGGATCAGCTTCTCCTCGTCGGGATGCACCCCGGGCGGCAACCAGAGTGCGGCTGCCGTGAAATCATCGTTCCGGTAGGCCGCCGCGTGGTCGAAGGCCCCTCCACCGAACAGGTCGGCGACGCGAGGGAAATGCGCGAGGAATGCAGCCGGCTCCGGGTAGTACCAGCGAACGACGGGATCCGCAGAGAATGCGAGGGCAAGGCAGGACAGAACTGGATCTGCCTCGGCACGGCCGGAAATGCTCAACGAGTGTTGGATCTTTCTCGGGTCAGGCGCCTGGGTGATCATCTCATCCTCCTGTCCTGACGCACGCCGACATCCCCGCGTTGCGAACTGGTTCGGCCATCGGGCGGGGAATGGGTTAGGAAGGCGGCACGTGGCCGCCTTCCGGACGCCACCGCGCTACGACGGCGCCGCGTAGGCTGCCTTGAGTTGCGCCGCCTTCCTGCGCACGGGCTTCACCTCGTCGGGCGTCATCAGCCGCGTGAGGCGGTAGTTGTGGATCGCGCCGCCCGCCAGGGCGACCCCGCCGACGGCCGCTGCCGCTTCGCCGTCGGGCAGATCGCAGATCACCAGGACGCCCGGGCCCTCCGCCAACGTACTGTAGAAGGAGACCAGCTTGCCGCCGGCCGCCTCGAGCAAGCGCTTGATTGCTTCGGCGCGGTTCGCGTCGGGGTTCGCCATCAGTGCATTGATGGCCTGCGGGGTGTAGTTCGCGGTGATGCTGAACAACATGGCCGTCTCTCCCTGAGGTTGGTGTTCCTCTTCCCGGCGCTCCCCGCCCCGCGGTCGTCGCGCGATGACGGTCGCGCCCACCTTACAGGGCCATCGGCCGTGGGTGGGGCGGATTCGGCGTGGGGCCTGCACTTCGCTCTCCGGCAGCGTGCCCGGAGGTCAGCGCCACATCACCCCGCCCACGCCCCAGACGCGGTCGTCATGGGACGGGCCAGGCGGCAGCCCGAGGTCGTGGCGCAGGTGGTTCCCGAGGTCGGCCGGCGACGTATCGGCCGGCGTCCGCTGCTGCGTCGTCGCCAGCCGCGCCAGCCAGCCCGCGAGCCGCCCGCGCCAAGTGCCGCGGACCGGTGCCGCCGGAGCCAGGATCGGGGAGAAGTTCGTCGTCGCGCTCATCGTCGTCTCCGTTGTCCGCGACCCGGCACCGCGCCGGGCGTGGCCGAACCTTCGCCCGCGTCGCCGCCGCGCGTCCTGACCGCCGCCTGACCTTCCGCCGATGACGTGTGTATGATCCGCTGAGGTTCTGAACCGGTGGCGGGGCGCATGGCGGAGAAGGCCGAGGGGGAGGTGCTGCGCTTCGCGGGCGTCACGCTCGACCTCGGCCGTGGCAGCCTGCGCAACGCGGCCGGCGCCGAGGTGCCGATTGCGCCGAAGCCCTTCGACCTGCTGCGCACCCTGGCGCGCGAGGCCGGGCGGACCGTGACCAAGGACGCACTGCTCGATGCGGTCTGGCCCGGCGTGAATGTCACCGAGGACAGCCTGTTCCAGGCAGTGCGGGACGCCAGGCGCGCGATCGGCGACGAGGACGGCCGCGTGCTGCGATCGGTCCCGCGACGCGGCTACATGCTCGATGCCGTGGTCAACGCCGCCCCGAGCGCGCCGCCGGTCGCCGAGCCGTTGACCCCGCCGGAGGACCGCCCCTCGCTCGTCGTGCTGCCGTTTGCCAACATGTCGGGCGACGCCGAGCAGGACTACTTCGCCGACGGCATGGTGGAGGAGATCACCGCCGCGCTGGGGCGCATCCGCTGGTTCTTCGTCATCGCGCGCAACTCCGCCTTCACCTACAAGGGCCGCGCGGTCGATGTGCGCGAGGTCGGGCGCGAGCTTGGCGTGCGCTACGTGCTGGAGGGCAGCGTGCGCAAGGCCGGTGGGCGGGTGCGCATCGCCTGCCACCTCGCCGAGGCCGAGACCGGGCGGCAACTGTGGTCCGAGCGATTCGACGCGGCGCTGGACGACATTTTCGAACTGCAGGACCGCGTGACCGAAGCGGTGGCCGGCGCGCTGGAGCCGAGCCTGCGGGCGGCGGAAATCCGCCGCGCCACGGCCAAGCCGACGGGTAGCCTCGCGGCGTATGACCTCTATCTGCGCGCCCTGCCGCACCATTACGCGATGACGCGGGCGGACAACGACGCCGCATTGGACCTGCTGCGTCGCGCGGTCGAAGCCGATGCGAACTTTGCGCTCGCAAAGGGATTGGCTGCGATGTGCCATATCGCTCGCTCGTCACGTCAATGGTTAAAGCCGGGCGACGTCGCGCCAGGCCTCACGCTGGCGTACGAGGCGCTGGCCAGTGCCGGCGACGATCCCGCGACTCTGCGGCTGGCCGGTCACGCGATCTCTTACTTCGGTCGCGACTTCGAGGCCGGGCTCGCGGCGACGGGGCGCGCGGTGGCGATCAACCCCAACTCCGCGCAGGCCGCGACGAGCGCCGGCTGGGTGCGCAATCATGCCTGTGAGCCGGCCGGCGCGATCCCGCTGTTCCGTCGCGCGCTGCGCCTCAGCCCGCGCGACCCCGAGATCGGGATGATGCATGCCGGCGAGGCCCTCGCCCACCTGATGCTGGGCGACCTGCCGGCAGCGGTGCGTTGCGCGGAAGAGGGCGTGCATCAAATCGAAATACCTGGCGTCGCCGCCTGTCTCCGCACGCTGATCGTGGCGCACTGGCGTCTTGGCCACGAAGCGGAGGCGCGTGAGGCGGTGCAGGCGCTGCTGCGCATCGCGCCAGGGATACGGGTCGGCCGCATGCCGGACATCTGGCGCGATCGCGGCTTTCGCGACGCCTACTGGGCGGATCTCCGCGTGGCCGGCCTGCCGGATTGATCGCCGCCGGAGGCACCTCCGCCAGCCGCGGTAGCGTCAGACCGTCAGCGCAGCGACGCGTCGAACCGGTCGAGCATCGTCGCGATGACCGCGGGTTTCAGCGCCGCAAACCCCAGCAGCAGGTGACGCTCCCAGCCCGGCAGGGTCTCGGCGCCGGAGATGGTCCTGAACTTTAAGGTATGCACCGCGATGCCCGCGGTGCGCGCGCGCGCTTCGCATTCCGCCGCATCCGGGAGATGTTCAGGAACGCGCCAGACGAGGTGCGTGCCGGACACCATGCCCAGCAGGTCGGGCGCGCCGAAATGCCGGGCGAGACCCGCCACCACCGCATCGCGCCTTTGCATGTAGGCCCGACGCAGGGTCCGCAGGTGCTTGTCGTAGCCGCCGCTATCGATGAAGTCCGTCAGCACCGCCTGGTCCAGCCACGGCGCGCCCATGCCCTGGATGGGCCAGGCGTGTTCCAGCAGGGACACGGCCTCGAGCGCCGGCTGCACGAGATCATGCGGAAGGATCAGGTAGCCGATGCGCAGGCCCGGCCCGATCGTCATCGCGAAGGAGCCCGCGTAGATGAAGCGCCCCCGCCGATCCATCGTCTGCAGGGACGGCTGAGGCGAGCCCTCGTACTGGAAGTCGCTGTCGAAATCGACTTCGAACACATGGGCGTCGCTGGCATCGGCCCAGTCGAGCAGCGTGCGCCGCCGTGACGCCGGCAGGGTGCCGCCCAGCGGGAAGTGCCGCGCCGGCGTGACGACGGCCACGCCCCCGCGACACGTCGGCAGGCGGTCGACCATCAGGCCGTCCGCGTCGACCGGCACCGGAAGAACCTCGGCCCCATAGCGCTGGTAGAGCGGCGCGATCATGCTGCACCCAGGCGCTTCCATGACGACCGGCGTGCCGGGGCGCACGAGCATCTGCCCCACCGCTGTCATCGCCTGCTGGATGCCGGACACGACCACGAGCTGGCCGGGCTCCACCGACATACCCCGCGTCGCGCCGAGAAAGCGGCAGAGCGCCGCGCGCAGTTCCGGCGCGCCCTGCGGGTCGCCGGCGCGTGTAAGGTTGAAGCGCGCGCTCTGCATCCGCCGGATCATGAGGCGACGCCAGACCGCGCTCGGAAAGAGATCGGGGTCGATGCCCTCCAGCTCGAAATCGTAGGTCAGGGCTGGCGGCACCGATGCCGGCGGCGGTGTCGCGGCGCGCGGCGTGGATGCCGTCGCGTGCGTGGCGAACTTGGGCGGCTCGGGCGATGCGGGGCTGACATAGGTGCCAGCTCCTTCGCGCGTCTCCACGAAGCCCTCGGCGGCAAGTCCGGCATAGGCCAGCAGCACCGTGTTGCGTGAGACACCGAGCTGCTCGCTGAGCGCGCGCGTGCCCGGCAGCCGGGTGCCCGGCTTCAGGCGTCCGGTGGTGATCGATGTGCTGATCTGCCCGACCAGCTGGCTCTGCAGCGAGATCGGCGCCGACGGGTCGACTTCGAAGGAAAGCTGCATGTCGGTCTCCGCCCCGGTGGGAAGGCACCTCTGGTCAGACCCGCTGGACGCCCCGTCGCCGTGGCGGCGATCGGTTCATCGAGGGTGACGCCGCATGGGAAACATCGGCGGATGCCCACCGATCTCGATCGTCGTGAGGAGCTCGAAGCCAAAGCGCTCATAGAACGGGACGTTGTCCGGATGCGATGAATCGAGGTGGGCCGCCCTGCCGTCGCGATCGCAGGCCTGGAGCCCCTGGGTCATCAGGCCCATGCCGTGGCCTTGGCCCTGCTGGCGCGGATCGATCCCGATCAGTGGCAGGAACCAGTGCGGCTCCTGCGGGTGGTGCGAGGCCATGGCCGAAAGGACCGCGAGCACTTCAGCCCTGGCGGCGGGTGCGACGCCGCGTTCGATCAGGTGATCGAGCGCCGCATCGTCCGGGTGCACATCCGGCGGCAGCCACATCGCGGCCCCGCCGTTCGCCGCGATGACGTGGGCACCACCATGGTCGAACGCCCGGCCGCCGTAGAGCCGCACGAAGGCCGGGAAGAACGTCAGGTACTGGACTGGATCGGGGAACATGAACCGACAGGCCGGATCATTCGCGAAGGCCAGGGTCATCACGCTAACGACGACGGGCTCGTCGGATCTGTCGGCGACGCGGATTGCGGCCATGGGCTGGCCTCCCTGGTGCGGCCCGGACGTCCGGTCGGCTGAGCGATCCGGGTACGCGACGAGAAGCCTATCGGCGATGTCGCATCGGTTGCAACGCCGGCGGTGCCTCGCCAGGGCGTCAGGCGGCGTGGTGGTGGAAGACCTTCTGCATGATCTTCCAGCGCCCATCGACCTTCAGCAGCGTGAGGAAGTCGGTGTAGCGCTGGCCGGTCCAGTTGTCCGCCTCGACGCGCACCACGGCGACCGTCTCCACCACCTGCAGGATGGTCACGTTCACGACCACGTCCTTCGCCGCGCCGTTCCTGTCGTTCCAGTCGAACAGCCCCTGGATGGGGCCGGCGAAGAGATCCTTCCCGACATAGCCATAGATCGTCGCGTCGGCGTGGAAGGCGGGCTTCATCAAGTCGCCCTTGCCGGTCCTTCCGCCGTCCAGGTAGTGCTGAACGGTATCGTGGATCACCTGGTATTCCTCGATCTTCACAGCGCTCATCGCGTCCTCCTGTTGCAGCGTGCCGGCCCCTCCGACGATCAGCCCGACTGTGTGGACGCTGCATGGAACTGGCGCAGCCGTCCCTTCAGTTCGGGCCGTCTCGTGACCGCCCCGGATAGCGGGGCGGCGGCGAGGGGATGAGTGTCCTGTAGCGGGGGCCGTAAACGGCGCAGAGAACCGGTATGCGCGTAAGTGATGGTACCGGTTCGGCGTCCGACGCGCCGGTCGCCGTGATCACCCGATGCGCCTGTTGTTCCGGAATCCGCATGAGTGGCGATGACGCTCAGCGGCAACGCGGGATCGCGCCCTCGGCCCGGACGTCGACCCTGTCCACCAGCAGTCGCACGATGCGCGCCCGTTCGGCGCCCCCGGCTTCGCCGCTGCGGCCGTTCCGCTGGATCCAGGCGCCATTTCCTCATCGGCACGGCCAGTGCCGATCTCCCTCATCCAGGCGGTACCTGGGCTGCTCCACCCTATTCGACGCAGCGGCTGGTGCGCGCAGTACCCTCGTTAGACATCGACCGGTACTGGCCATAGCCCGCCGGTCCCGAGTTCGTTGCGATCCGCTTGGGATGCGGCGTAGCGTCGTCGTCGCGCACCAAGCCAACACGACGGAGGAAAGCATGCCGGTCGACCACGGCAGGGTCCGGGACCTCGCGAAGGCCTATACGGATGCCTGGAACTCTGGCTCGCCGGAAGCCGTCGCCGCGTTCTACGCCATCGACGGGCGGATCGTGATCAATCGGGGCGAGCCATGGGGAGGGCGTGCGCGCGTCGCCGACATGGCGGCGGGCTTCTACGCCGATGTTCGGGACATGAAGGTGTTCTGCGATGAGGTGCGCATCGCCGGGCACCACGTCGCCTATATCTGGACCTTCACGGGCCTGCATGCCGGCACGGGAAATCCGCTGCGGGTGACCGGCTGGGAGGAATGGGACCTCGACCAGGACCTCAAGGTGACGGTGTCGCGCGGATGGTACGACGCGGAGGACTACGCGCGGCAGGTCGCGGGCGGCGAGCAGGCTGGCTGAGCGGCTGCGCGGAACGGCGCGCTCCACACGGGGGTCCTTTTTCCACGCCGATCCACAAGCTGATCGCGCAGCGGTAATCCTCGACCATGTCGAGCGAGAACAGCTGGCGGCGCGGCGCGCCGTCGCTCGCCCCGCCACGACTTAAGGGGCCGAAGCTGGAAGCTTCGGCCCCCGGTGTCACCTGCGGATCGTGACCTCGCCTCCCCACCGTGTCCGTTGGATCCCACCGGCATCCTCGGCCCAGTAGAAGCCCTCGCCGGTCATGCCGTTGTATCGCCCGGTGCCGCCCACGACAGTCCATTCGCCGGTGCGCCGGAATTGCTCGGCCGTCTGCGCGGCCATGTCATTGCGGGTCATGCGGTATCGGAGCATCCAGACGTCCTGCCCCTCGCCGAACACGCAGACCCCACTCGCCTCTTGAGCGGGCGGGGCCCTGTAATTCGCGCCCCGGCACTCGATCCTGCTCGCAGGGATCGGGCCGGATGTCGGCTCGAAATGCCCGACCATTGTGACTGTTTGCCACACGTGGCCGGCCATCGGCGCCCAAACTTGCTGCTGCGCGTTATAGGTGTGCGTGCCCGCGAACTGCTCCCCCGCGAACGCAGGAACTGCGCAGGTGGCGATGAGCGCGGCCATAATCTTGATCTTCATGTGGCACCTCGCAGCCGGTCGAAGCCGAGTTGAACTGCCGGAACACTCGGACCGGATCCGTTGAGACCGACAATTCCCCGATGGCCAGCTGAGCTGCCCCCGATCAGGGATCCACGAGCTATGAGAGACTTGGCCCGTGTTCTGGCTTGGCCGTCTGGCCCTGCCGGAGCGGAGCGTAGGCGGGGCCAGACGGCCAGGGCAACATCGCTTCCGGTG
>NZ_JACADR010000223.1 GCF_016106005.1 Roseomonas rosulenta | reverse complement strand
CGCCACGCCCAGCCCGCCGGCGTGGCCCGACCGTCATGCTCACCGCCCCGCCTCGCGCGCCGCCTCCGGCCCGGCGGGCGGGCGGGCGCGGCCAGTCACGCGCCCGCCCACCACATCGGCCAGCGTCATGCCGCCCAGGAAAAGGCGGATCTGGTCGCCGAGCTCGGCCCAGAGGTCGTGCGTCAGGCAGCGTTCGCCGGCGAGGCAGCCGGGGCTGCCTTCCTCGCAGCGGGTGGCGATGATGGGCTCGTCGGCGGCCTCGACCACCTCGGCGATCGGGATCGCGGCGGGCGGACGCGCGAGGCGATACCCGCCGCCGGGTCCGCGCGCCGAGGCCACCAGGCCGGCGCGGCGCAGGCGGGCGAACAACTGTTCGAGGTAGGCGACCGAGAGGTGCTGCGCGGCGGCGATCTCGGCAAGCGTGACCGGGCGGCCCTGGGCGCAGGCGGCATCCCGGCCCTCGCGCGCGGCCATTTCGACCATGGCCATCACGGCGTAGCGTCCACGCGTGGACAAGCGCATTCCTACTCCGCTCCCTTCGCAACCCTGCCCGTCACTGCTCACATGGGGGCGGTGTCGTGATTCTGTTATGAAAACCCGACCGCCCTACGTATAGTGCGGCCGCCGCGGGACACGGGAACCTCCCCCGGGGCACCAAGGAATGCTCTGAGATTTAGGTGAAAGAGCATCATTTATCTCGGGAAGCCGCGTTTAGAGACGAATGATGCAATTTTCCGACCGTGGCGGTCAAGAATTGGCCGCCGCGACGCATTCCTGGAAGGCGCCCCCGCGCCGACGGAGCGAGGTTCCCCAAACTTGCGGCAGAGCGCCGCGGCTGCCGGCGACGTCCTTCGGGATGCTCCGGACCGCGCGCCCTGCGGCAGAGCGCATTGGACTGTAAGCACGATGCCCGAGGTCATGTTCGCCGGGCCGGATGGCCGGCTCGAAGGACGCTACCACCATTCGAAGCGCCCCAATGCCCCGGTGGCCCTCATCCTGCATCCCCACCCGCTGCATGGCGGGACCATGAACAACCGCGTCACCTACAGCCTGTACCAGCGCTTCCAGGCGATGGGCTTCTCGGTGCTGCGCTTCAACTACCGCGGCGTGGGCCGCAGCCAGGGCCGCTACGACGGCGGCATCGGCGAAGTCTCGGACGCCTGTTCGGGCCTGGATTTCCTGCAGGCGGTGAACCCCAATGCGTCCATGCTCTGGGTGGCGGGGTATTCCTTCGGCTCCTATGTCGGCATGCAGGTGCTGATGCGCCGGCCTGAGATGGGCGGCTTCATCTCCATCAGCGCGCCGGCCTCGCACTACGATTTCGGCTTCCTGGCCCCCTGCCCCTGCAACGGGCTGATCTTCCATGGCGCGGACGACGAGCTCGTGCCCGAGCCGTCCGTGCGCAAGCTGGTCGACAAGCTCAACACCCAGAAGGGCATCACCATCGACTACCGCGTGATGCCCGGTGCGGGGCATGTCTACACGCCCGAGCAGACCGAGAAGGTGGTGGAGGCCGCCGAGGACCATGTGATGGGCGTGCTCAACCGCGGCCGGATGGCGCTCGCCGCCGACTGAACCGCGCTTTCCTGCCGCGCGATACCCAGGGTCGCCGGGCGCACCGGCGGCCCTTGTCGTATCCTGGCGGCGCTTATTCTGCCTCAACCTCGCCCCGGAGCGGGGCGGAACACGGGAACCGAGGCCAAGCTGCCGACTGCGGCGAGCGCTGTCATTGATCTGGATCACACGCCGCGCATTGGGGGTGGCGCCTCCGCGTCATCGTGGCGCAGACAGCGGTACGCGCACTTCCGCGCCCGCCCGCCAGCGGGCATCCTCCGCGCAAATCAGCCGGAGGATTCGCGCCATGGACCACCTGACCACACGTCGCGGCGTGATCGCCGCGGCGCTGGCAGCCCCTGCCCTTGCCCACGCCCAGGGCAGCGGATGGCGGCCCGACCGGCAGATCACCATGATCGTCGCCTTCGCCCCCGGCGGCGGCACGGATGCCGCGGCGCGCACCATCGCGCGCTTCATGGAACGCGACCTCGGCCAGCCCGTGGTGGTGCTGAACCGCCCCGGCGCGGGCGGCGAGATCGGCTTCACCGAGCTCGCCCGCGCGCGGCCCGACGGCTACACGATCGGCTTCATCAACACCCCCACCATCGTCACCATCCCGATCGAGCGCCGCGCGCGCTTCAGCCTCGGCGATTTCGCGCTGATCGCGAACATCGTCGACGATCCGGGCGGCATCTGGGTGATGAACGACAGCACGATCCGCGACTTCCAGGGCCTGCTCGCGGCGGCGCGCGCGGCACCGGGCACCATCGGCTACGGCACCACCGGCATCGGCTCGGACGACCATCTCGCGATCCTCGCGATCCAGCGCGCGACGGGCACGCAGTTCCTGCACATCCCCTTCGCCGGGTCCTCGCAGGTGAAGCAGAACGTGATGTCGCGCGCGATCCCGCTCGCGGTGATGAACATGGCCGAGGGCATGAACGAATGGCGCCAGGGCGTGCTGCGCCCGCTGATCCAGATGGGCGCAACGCGCTGGGAGCCCGCCGCGGGCGTGCCGACGCTCAAGGAGGCCGGGCTCGACATCGTCGAGGGCTCGATGCGCGGCATGGCTGCCCCCGCCGGCATGCCCCCCGAGGTGCTGGAACGCCTGGCGCTGTCCGTGCGCCGGACCGTCGAGAACGAGGAATTCAAGGCGCTGGCCGCGCAGCAGAACCTGCCGCTGCGCTTCCTCGCCCCGCCCGAATACCTGGCCGAACTGCAGGCGCTGAAGGCGCGCTACGAAGCACTCTGGGCGCAGCACCCCTGGCGGGAATGAAGGCCGCTTCGGTGAAAGGCCCTCCCACAATCCCGGTGCGGGCCTGCCATCTCACCCGGCTACCCACTCAGGATGCCGCCGTTGGGTGGCCGCGCCGGAGAGCGGGCCTGCGCCGGGCCATGGAATGCGCCCCGCGGCACATTCCCGAACGCTCGCTCAGCCGATCCCGCGCAGCGCGACCAGCTCGGCCACATTCGCCGGCGTGATCAGCCCGGCGAGGCGCCCGCCCGCCTCCTCGACCGCCACCGCCGGCGCACCGCCGCGCGACAGCACCGCCAGTGCCTCGGCCAGCGGCGTGCGCCGGCCGACGCGCGGAATGGCGCGCTCCATCGCGCCCGAGACCGACGTCGTCGGCCCCTCGGCGCGCAGCGCGTGGATTATCGCATCGCGCGTCAGCAGCCCGACCAGCCGCCCGGCGCCGTCCACCACTGGGAAGTCCTGCTGCGGGGTGCGCAGCAGCGACTCGGCGGCGGCGGCGACATCGGCCTCGGGCGGCAGGGCCTCGAAGCGGGTCTCCATGGCGTCCTCGGCGACCAGGGCGCGGGTGGCGCTGCGCAGGGTCTCCTCCGCCGCCTCGCCGGCCGCGCCCAGCCAGACGAAGAGCGCGATGAAGATCAGCAGCGGCGCGCCGAACAGGCCCACGAAGCCGAGGACGATCGCCACGCCCTGCCCGATGCGCGCGGCGATGCGCGTCGCCTCGCCATGGCTCATGCGCAGCGCGAGGGCAGCGCGCAGCACCCGCCCGCCATCCATCGGGAAGGCCGGGATCAGGTTGAAGAGCACCAGGAAGGCGTTGACCCAGAACAGCCGCGGCAGCAGGCCCGCGCGCGGGTCCTCGACGCTCACCCCCTCCTCCAGGGACGGCACGCCGCCCATCGCCAGCGCCAGCAACAGGCAGATGCCCACATTCACCGCCGGGCCGGCCAGCGCGATGGCGATCTCCCGCCACGGTTCCTCCGGGATGCGTTCGAGCCGCGCCATCCCCCCGATCGGCAGCAACGTGATGTCGGGTGTGGCGATGCCGTAGCGCCGCGCGGCGGCCGCGTGGCCGAGTTCGTGCAGCACCACGCAGGCGAAGACGATGCTGATGAAGGCCATGCCGGCCAGCGCATCGGCCAGCCCGCCCTGGCGCGCATGCATCGCGCCGATCCAGGCGAGCAGCAGGAAGAAGGTGACGTGGATGCGGATGACGGTGCCGCGCACCGTGCCGATGGGAAAGGACCAGGCCATGGGTGGCTCCGCGCGCCGTGCTGCACCCATCATAGGGCAGCGGCAGCCACCCTACAGCAGCGACCCCACGATCCGCCCGCCCGTGAGCGGGCGCGGCGCGCCGGTGGTGCCGGGGAAGGTGATGGGCAGCCCGCGCGCAACCCGCGCGGCCAGCAACCCGAAAGCCTGGGCTTCCAGCGCATCGCCGTCCCAGCCCGCCACTTCCACCGGGCGCACCGGCTCCTCGAGCGCGCCGGCCAGCGCCTTCATGATCGCCGGGTTGCGCCGCCCGCCGCCAGCCACCAGCCATTGCAGCGGCGGTTCCGGGAACAGGCGCGCGGCCGCGGCCACGCAGACCGCGCAGAAGGCGCACAGTGTGGCCGCGCCATCGGCGGCCGAGAGCTCCGCCGCGCCGGCCTCCTTCAGCGCCCGGTCGAAATCCAGCCGGTCGAGCGACTTGGGCGGCGGCGCCGACAGGTAGGGATGCGCCATCAGCCGCCCGAGCACAGCGCCGTCGGCCTGGCCCGCCAGCGCCAGGCGCCCTGCCGCGTCGTAGTCCTTGCCGGTGTGCTGTCGCGCCCAGTCGTCCAGCGGGCCGTTGGCCGGGCCGGTGTCGAAGGCCAGCATCTCGCCATCAGGCCCGAGCCAGGTGACGTTGGCGACCCCACCCAGGTTCAGGATCGCGAGCGGCTTGGGCAGCGGCTGTGCCAGCGCGCGGTGGAACACCGGCACCAGCGGCGCGCCCTGCCCGCCCGCGGCCACGTCCGCGCTCCGGAAGTCGTAGGCGACCGTCATGCCGGTGCGCTTGGCGAGTGCCGCCGCATCGCCGACCTGCCAGGTGAAGGGGGTGATGTTGCGCCCCGCGACCGGCGGGCGGTGCAGGATGGTCTGGCCGTGGAAGCCGATCAGGTCGGCCTCGAGGCCGAGCGCCTCGACCGCCTCGGCATGGCGGTCGGTGATGCGGCGCACCGCGTCCAGCAGCTCGGGGTCGGTCTCGCTCAGGCTCTCGGCGCGGTCGAGCAGGGCGCGCAGCGCGCGGCGCAGCTTCGGGTCATAGGGCAGCGTGAGGCGCGGGCCGATCCGGGCGATCGTCTCCCCGTCCGTCTCCAGATAGGCGGCATCCACCCCGTCCAGCGAGGTGCCGCTCATGAGCCCGATGGTTCTCAGCATGCTTTTGCCGTCTTGCCTGTGCCGTGCTAGCCCCCCTGCCCTTCCGGCGAAAGCCCCCGGAGCATCCAGGACACCAGCATGAGCGGCCCCACCAGCGACTTCCTGCGCATCGCCAAGGAACGCGGCTACATCCACCAGACCTCGGACGAGGCGGAGCTGGATGCCGCGCTGAACAAGGGCGGGCTGGTCGCCTATATCGGCTACGACTGCACGGCGGACAGCCTGCATGTCGGCCACCTGCTGCCGACCATGCTGCTGCGCCTGCTGCAGAAGACCGGGGGGCGGCCGATCGCGCTGATCGGCGGCGGAACGACCAAGGTCGGCGATCCGTCCGGCAAGGACGAGGCGCGCCAGCTGCTCACCGAGGAGATCATCGAGGCCAACAAGGTCGGCATCCGCCGCACCTTCGAAGCACTTCTGGATTTCAGCGCCGGCGCGATGATGCTCGACAACGCAGAATGGCTGGACGAGCTGCGCTACATCCCCTTCCTGCGCGACGTGGGCCGGCACTTCTCCGTCAACCGCATGCTGACCATGGACAGCGTGAAGCTGCGGCTCGAGCGCGAGCATTCGCTGAGCTTCCTCGAGTTCAACTACATGCTGCTGCAGTCCTACGACTTCCTCGAGCTGCACCGCCGCCACGGTGCGGTGCTGCAGATGGGCGGGTCCGACCAGTGGGGGAACATCGTCATGGGCGCGGAACTCATCCGCCGCATGGCGGGCGGGCATGCGCATGTGCTGACCACGCCGCTGCTGACGACTGCGTCGGGGGCGAAGATGGGCAAGACCGCGGCCGGGGCGGTGTGGCTGAACCCGGACCGGCTGAGCCCGTATGACTACTGGCAGTTCTGGCGCAACACCGAGGATGCGGATGTCGGCCGCTTCCTCGCACTGTTCACCGAGTTGCCGATGGAGGAGGTGCGGCGGCTCGGCGCGCTGGCCGGCGCCGAGGTGAACGAGGCCAAGAAGGTGCTGGCGACCGAGGCGACCGCGCTGCTGCACGGCCGCGCGGCGGCCGAGAGCGCGGCCGAGACCGCGCGGCGCGCCTTCGAGGAAGGGGCGGCGGCGGAGAGCCTGCCCGCCATCACCGCGGCCCTGCCCGCGCCCTTCGTGGACCTGGCGGTGGCGGCGGGGCTGGCGGCGAGCAAGGGCGAGGCGCGGCGGTTGATCGCGCAGAACGGGCTGCGCCTGAACGACGCGGTGGTGAGCGACGTGGCGCTGAACGTGACGCCGGCCGACCTGCGCGACGGCGCCGCGAAGCTGAGCGCGGGGCGCAAGCGGCACGTGCTGGTGCGCAGCGCTGTGAAGCAGGTCACAGGCTGAGATCCGACGTCGTCACGGATGCTTGAGTGCGGGGGTTCGCCCTCGTTATGATAGTTCCGCGGCCATAATGGCCGGGGAGACCCTCGACATGAGCATCCAGGACGATCTGGTCGAGTTCCTGCGCAACGGCCGCGAGGTGCGCTACCTCAACTTCGAGGCCTTCGGCTACCGCTTCAGCCCGGGGCAATACGCCATCGTCGCCAACGACATCGAAAAGGGGCGGATCCCGGTGCGGGATTCGTCTCTGCTGCCCATGTCGAAGGGCGCGGGTGCGTCCTGGAAATACGGCCTGAACGAATTCTGGTTCCTGCCCGATGCAGACATCGCCAATAACGACGCTTGGCGCGCTCTCTCCGCACATGAGGCGACGCATGCGGTGCACGACATGCTAAAGCCGGGCATCATCGAACGGCCGGTCGCCGAGGCGATCGGCTATCTGGCAGAGGCGATCGTCCGCAAGGTCCAGGGCAAGGGCCCGCTGACCGACAAAACGGGCGCGGTCGACCCGATCCGAGCCGAGGCAATGCGCGTGGCAGTCGCCATCTGGGACAACACAGGGTTGCTGTCGATGAAGGTGTCCGACGCCGATGCCGACGCGTTCCGGTCCGTCGTTGCGCGCCACCCGCATTATGTCGCGCAGGGGCCATCAGTGGAATACCACGGGCTCGACGATTAGGCCGCCGAAGGCCGGCGGGCGCCGACGTCGATGGACAGGGGCGCGCCCGTTGGTGCACCATCCCTGGGCCCCGCAAGCGCAACAACCATCAAGGCGCGGAGCACCCAACCCCGGATCGTATCCAGGCAGGAGTGCCCCATGTCCGCTTTGCCCCGCCCCCTAGGCCATTCCCCGCGCCTCGCCCTCGGCTACCTGCGCCGCCGGCGCGTCGTCGGCGCCTCGCTGGCGCTGGCAGCGACGCGTCGCGCCCAGGCGCAGGCGCCCTGGCCGGACCGACCGGTCCGGATCGTGGTCGGGCAGCCGCCCGGCGCAGGGCCGGACCTTCTGGCGCGCGGCCTCGCGCCGCATCTTTCGGCCGCCTTCGGGCAGCCGTTCGTGGTGGAGAACCGGCCCGGCGCGGGCGGCACCCTTGCCGCCGCCGCGGTGGCGCAGGGGCGCGACCCGC
>NZ_JACADR010000222.1 GCF_016106005.1 Roseomonas rosulenta | reverse complement strand
CTCTCCCGATCTGCCGCCCGAGACCATGCTGCGCCGGGTCGAATGGGCCAACGGCATCTCGGCCCGCGGCCCCGGGCGCGACGCGGCGCCCCTGGCCGAGGCCGTGCTCGGCCCGCTGGTGCGCCCCGAGACGCTGCGAGCGGCGGCGCGGGCCGGCTCGGCCCGGGAAGCCCTGACCATCGTGCTGACCAGCCCGGAGTTCCACCGCCGATGAGCCACCTGCCCGCCTTCGGCCGCCGGACCGCGCTGCTCGGCCTCGCCGCCGCCCTCACCCTGCCGCGCGCGCGCGTCGCCTTCGCCCAGGCGCCGGGCGAGGCACGCTTCGTGGTCGTGCTGCTGCGCGGCGGGCTCGACGGGCTGTTCGCCGTGCAGCCCTATGCCGAGCCGGCCTTCGGCGAGCTGCGCGGCCCGCTCGCCCTGCCGGAGCCGGGGCAGGAGGGCGGGCTGCTCGACCTCGGCGGGCGCTTCGGCCTGCATCCGCGCATGACCAACCTGCACGCGATGTATGCGGCTAACGAGGCGCTGATCCTGCACGCGGTCGCCGGCAACTGGCGCACCCGCAGCCATTTCGACGCGCAGGACCTGCTGGAATCGGGGGCCGACCAGCGCCTTGCGAGCGGCTGGCTGAACCGCGCGCTCTCGGCCATCCCGGACCGGCCCGGGGCGCAGCACACGGGCCTCGCGGTCGGCACCGACATGCCGCTTCTGATGCGTGGGCCCGCGCCTGTCGCCAACTACGCCCCGCGCGGCAGTGCGGCACCGCCGCCCGACCTGCTGGCCCGCGTGGCAGAACTCAACGCCGCCGACCCCGTCACCGGCCCGGCCATCGCCGAGGGGCTGCGCATCCGCGGCTACGCAATCAGCACGCTGGGCGATGCCGCGGCGATGCGCCCGCAGCCGGGCGGGGCCTTCCGTGCCCTGGCCCTGTCCGCCGGGCGGCTGCTGTCGCAGGCCGATGGGCCGCGTGTCGCCGCCTTCGAGCTCTCGGGCTGGGACACCCATGCGCAGCAGATGAACCGGCTGAACGCGCCGCTGTTCCAGCTGGATGAGGGCTTCGGCGCGCTGAAGGAATCGCTGGGCGAGCATTGGCGCCGCACCGCCGTGCTGGTGGTGACCGAGTTCGGCCGCACCGTGCGGGTCAACGGCACCATGGGCACGGACCACGGCACGGGCGGCGTGGCCTTCCTGCTGGGCGGCGCCGTTGCGGGCGGCAAGGTCGGCGGAAACTGGCCGGGGCTGTCGCGCGACAGCCTGTTCCAGGACCGCGACCTGGCGCCGACCACCGACCTGCGCAGCATCGCAAAGGGCCTGTTGCGCGACCACCTGAATCTGGGCGGGCCGGCGGTGGCCCGCGCCTTCCCGGGCAGCGACGCGGCCGCGCCGATGGGCGGGCTGCTGCGCGTCTGAAGCCGCTACGACCCTCGATAGGTCGAATAGGACCAGGGCGTGCAGAGCAGCGGCACATGATAGTGCCCGCCACCCTCCGCCAGGCCGAAATTCACCGCCACCACATCGAGGAACAGCGGAACGGGCGCGAGGCCGCGCGCGGTGAAATAGGCGCCGATGTGGAAGCGCAGCTCGTAGCGCCCGGGGCGGAAGCTGCCCGGCGGCAGCAGCGGAGCCGCCGTCCGTCCATCGGCATTGGTGAGGGTCTCGCTCAGCGGCGCCGGGTCGGGGTCCATGCGCCAGAGCGTGATGCGCACGCCCTCGGCCGGAATGCCCTCGGCCGTGTTGAGCACATGCGTCGAGAGCGTGCCGGGTGCCTTGCCTGCCATGGTGATGCCGCCCCTATTGCGCCGGCGCGCCGGCCGCGACCCAGGCCAGCAGCTTCGCCCGCTCCTCGGACGTGATCTCGGTGAGGTTGCCCGGCGGCATCGCCTCGGTCTGCACCTGCTGGCGCATCGCGGCCGCCCAGCGGCGGATCTGGGGCGGGCTTTCCATCACCACGCCCTTCGGCGGGGCGGCGAAGCCCTCCTGCGTCGGGCGCGCGGCGTGGCAGGAGACGCAGCGCGCGGCGACGATGGCCTGCACCTCGGCGAAGGGCGGCGCCTCGGCGGCAACGGTGGGACGGTCCGGCGCGCCGGTCCAGACCAGCAGCGCGATGACGGCCGCCGCCGCCGCGGGCAGCCAGGCCGGGTTCGCCCCCTTTTGGCGCAGCACGAAATACTGCCGCACCAGCGCGCCCGAGAGCCCCACCGCCAGCAGCACCAGCCAGTTCCAGCGCGACTGGTAGGTCATGGGGTAGTGTGGCGAGATCATGATGAAGATGACCGGCAGCGTGAGATAGGTGTTGTGCACGCTGCGCTGCTTGCCCCAGCGCCCGTATTTCGGGTCGGGTGCCTCGCCGCGCTGCATTGCCGCGACCATCCTGCGCTGACCGGGGATGATCACCATGGCCACGTTCGCCACCATGATGGTGCCGGTCATCGCGCCGACCTGCAGGAAGGCACCGCGTCCGCCGAAGATGTGGCACGCCACAAAGGCCACGACGGCCAGCGCCAACGCGCCGATGACGCCCAGCAGCGCCTCGTTCTCCCCGTATTTCGACTTGCACAGCAGGTCGTAGCCGACCCAGCCACCCACCAGCATCGCCGCGCTGATCAGCACCGCGAGCCAGGCCGGCATGTCCAGCACCGCCGGGTCCACCAGATAGGTCGACGCCTGCACCCAGTAGATCAGGACAAATAGCGAGAAGCCGCTGATCCAGGTCCAGTAGGCCTCCCACTTGAACCAGTGCAGCTTCTCCGGCAGCCGCTCCGGCGCCAGCAGATACTTCTGCTTGTGGTAGAAGCCGCCGCCATGGATCGACCACTGCTCGCCAGCCACCCGCGGATTGCCGTCCGCCGGCTTGTCCAGCTGGTTGTCGAGCCCGATGAAGTAGAAGGACGTGCCGATCCAGGCGATGCCCGTGATGACATGCAGCCAGCGCAGCAGCAGGTTGGCCCAGTCCGAGAGATAGGCGACGTCCATCGAAGCATCCCCGCGCGGCAAGCCCCCGCCGCTGCACTGCACCATGGAGCGCCGGCGCAGCGCGAGGCAAGGGTGGGGTGGGGCGGCGCCCCGGTGGGCCAGGGGGCAGCGCCCCCTGGCAGCGCCGCCCACCGGACACTTGCCCCCGGCCCGCGGCCGGGGCACGAAGCGCGCCCTGGAACCGAGCATCCCTCATGTCCCCTGCCCGTCTTTCCCTCCCCAAGGACAAGATCCGCATCCTGCTGCTGGAAGGTGTCTCCGACAGTGCGGTCGAGCGCCTGGCCGATGCCGGCTACAGCAATGTGAAGCGGGAATCGAAGGCGCTGGACGGCGCGGCGCTGCTGAAGGCGGTGAAGGGCGTGCACGTGCTGGGCATCCGCTCGCGCACGCAGGTCACGGCCGAGGTTCTGGAGGCCGCCGACCGGCTGTTCGCGATCGGCTGCTTCTGCATCGGCACCAACCAGGTGGCGCTGCAGGAAGCGACCATGCGCGGCGTGCCGGTGTTCAACGCGCCGTTCTCCAACACGCGTTCGGTCGCCGAGCTCACGCTGGGTGAGATCGTGATGCTGATGCGCGGCATCTTCCCGAAGTCGAACGCCGCGCACAAAGGCGAATGGGACAAGTCGGCGGCGAATTCCTGGGAGCTGCGCGGCAAGACGCTCGGCATCGTCGGCTACGGCAACATCGGCTCGCAGCTGAGCGTGCTGGCCGAGGCCTTCGGCATGCGCGTGATCTACTGGGACCGCACCGGCAAGCTGCCGCACGGCAATGCGCAGCCCATGACCTCGCTGCACGCGCTGCTGGCGGAAGCGGATGCGGTGACGCTGCACGTGCCCGAGACGCCCGAGACGATGAACATGTTCGGACGCGCCGAGATCCGCGCCATGAAGAAGGGCGCGGTGCTGGTGAACAACGCCCGCGGCACCATCCTCGACCTCGACGCACTGGCCGAGGCGCTGCGCGACGGCCATGTGCTGGGCGCGGCGGTCGATGTGTTTCCGGTCGAGCCGGCGCGCAACGGCGAGCCCTTCGTGAGCCCGCTGCAGGGCCTGCCCAACGTGATCCTCACCCCGCATATCGGCGGCAGCACCGGCGAGGCGCAGTGGCGCATCGGGGAGGAAGTCTCCCGCAAACTGATCGAATACTCCGATACGGGCGCGACCTTCGGCGCGGTGAACTTCCCGCAGGTGGAACTGCCCGCGCGCCCGTCCGGCGCGCGCTACCTGCATGTCCACCGCAACGTCCCCGGCGTGCTGCGCCAGGTGGACGAGGCCTTCGCGCGCCGCGGCCTCAACATCTCCGCGCAGTTCCTGCAGACCTTCGGCCAGGTCGGCTACGTGGTCATCGACAGCGACAACGCCCGCGCCCAGGCCGAGGAACTGCTCACGGAGTTGCGCGCGATCGAGGGGACGATCCGCGCGCGGCTGGTCTACGAGAGGCGCTGACCGCACGGCAACCGGAGCCGCCGGCGCGCGTTGTGTGCGTGACGCAACCGCGCAAGGAGGACCCACGCCATGAAATCGATACTGCTCTGGCTCCTCGGCGTGCCGGTGGTCGTCATCATCCTGCTGAACGTGTTCGGCGTGCTGCGCTGACCCCCTCGGTCACCGGATCGGCATCGCGTACATCAGCCCGCCGCGCGTCCAGAGATCATTCACCCCGCGTGGCAGCCCGATGGCCGACCCGCTGCCGAGGTTGCGCTCGAAGACCTCGCCGTAGTTCCCCACCGCCTTGATCGCGTTGTAGGCCCAGCGCCGATCGAGCCCCATCAGCGGCCCGTGGTCCCCCGCATTGCCCAGCAGCCGGCGGATCGCGGGGTTCGGGCTGGCCAGCATCTCGTCGACATTGGCCTGCGTGACGCCCAGCTCCTCGGCCTCGATCAGCGCGAAGATCGTCCAGCGCACGATGTCGAACCACTGGTCGTCGCCGTGGCGCACCGCGACGGCCAGCGGCTCCTTGCTGATGATGTCGGGCAGGATGACGTGCTCGTTCGGGTCGCGCAGCGCGGTGCGGATGCCCGCGAGCTGCGAGGCATCGGTGGTGAAGGCGTCGCAGCGGCCGGAATTGTAGGCGTTGCGCGTCTCCTCGTTCTGATCGAACACCAACGGCTGGACGCGGACATTGTTGGCCCGCGCCCAGTCCGCGAGGTTGAGCTCGTTGGTGGTGCCGGAGGTCACGCAGATGGTCGCCCCCGCCAGCTGCCCGGCGCGCTGCACGTTCGCCGAACGCCGCACCATGAAGCCCTGGCCGTCGTAGAAATTCACCGCGGTGAAGTTCAGCCCGTTGGCGGTGTCGCGCGTATGGGTCCAGGTCGTGGTACGCGGCAGCACGTCCACCTGGCCCGATTGCAGCGCCGGCAGCCGCGCCTGGGATGACAGCACGGTGAAGCGCGCCTTCGCCGCATCCCCCAGCACCGCGGCGGCAATGGCGCGGCAGGTATCGGCATCGAGCCCGCGCGTGACACCCTGGCTGTCCAGCACCGAGAAGCCAGGCGCGCCGGGATGCCCGCCGCAAATCAGCGCATCACGCTGGCGCACGGTGGCCAGCGTCGGCCCGGGCGATGCGGTCTGCGCGACGGCAGTGCCCGCGATGCAGGCGGCGAGGGTGGCGAGGATCGGCAGGCGCATGGCGTTCGTTCTCCGGTTGGCGCGGCGCCGCGCGCCCCGCCGGCGCATCCTACAGCGGGATTCGCCGCGATGGATCAGGCCGGAGCATCCATTCGACGGGCCGCTCCATGGCCCCGTCGCCCGGCGGCCATCGCGGCGCGCACCGACACCCTGCGCGCGTAGCCGCCGACCGAACCGCAACGCCCGCCTGCAAGCAGTCGGAATGACCGCGGGCACGCGTGTGCCCAGGCCCCTGAAATCACTAACCAATGGTTGTGCTCCGGGTCACCGCGAACCGGCGATGACCGTGCCTAGCCTCCTGCCCGCCGCCCGCCCCTCCCGGCGGCTTTTGCAGGAGAGCGCCATGACCAAGCGTCACAACCGCACCCTCTTCTATCTCGCCGATAGCGGCCGCATGTGCGGCGAGGTCGATCGCCCGGCCACCCCGGCGGAGCAGCAGCGCGCCTTCCGCTTCTCGCGGATCGTCGAGAGCGGCACGCCCCCCGCCTCCGACGCGCTGCTCGAGGCGCTGGCCGACGGCATGACCCGCGCCGCCCCCGACACCGACAGCCCCATCCCGGCGGGTTTCACCTACCTCGGGCAGTTCGTCGACCACGACCTCACCCGCGACCGCACGCAGGTGAGCTTCGGCACGTCGGTGCCGCCCGACCAGCTCGTGCAGGCGCGCAGCCCGGCGCTCGATCTCGACAGCGTCTATGGCGAGGGCCCGCAGGCCGCCAGCTCCGCCGCCTTCTACCAGGCCGACGGCGTGCGCCTGAAGCTCGGCACCACAAAGAAGTCGGGCAACCCGCCCATCGAGAGCCTCGACCTCGACGGCTTCGACCTGCCGCGAAAGGGTGCGGCCGGCCCGCCCGAGGAAGCCCGCCAGGCGCTGATCGCCGACCCGCGCAACGACGAGAACCTTGTCGTCGCGCAGACCCACCTCGCCTTCCTGCGCTTCCACAACGCGGTCTGCGACCGCCTCGCCGGCTCCACGCCCTCCGCCCTGCTGTTCGAGCGCGCGCGGGAGATGGTGGTGAAGCACTACCAGTGGATGCTGCGCTTCGACTTCCTGCCGCGCATCGTCGACCAGGCGATCATCGACGACGTGTTCAGCATGGGCCGCCGCTTCTTCGAGGTCGGCGCGCAGGGCTTCCCCACCATGCCGATCGAGTTCTCGGTCGCCGCCTATCGCCTCGGCCATTCCATGATCCGCGAGAAGTACGACTGGAACGCGGTGTTCGGCCCCGGCGGGTCGATCGGCGATTTCGGCACGCTCGAGAACCTGTTCCGCTTCTCCGGCACCTCGGGCAACCTCTCGCCGGGCTCCGATCTCAACAACCCGATCGACGGCCCCTTCGAACGCCTGCCGACCAACTGGGTGGCCGACTGGACGCGGCTGTTCGACTTCGCGACCGACGGCGTGCCCGCCCTCGCGCCCGAAGCCGGCCACACGGTCAACAAGGCGCGCCCGATCGACATCCGCCTGACCGACCCGCTGCGCACGCTCCCGCTCGGCTCCTTCGGCGCGCGCGGCGGCGGGCTCGCAGTGCCGCCCGCGCAGCTCAACCTCGCCTTCCGCAACCTGGTGCGCGGGCGGATGGTGCGCCTCGCCACCGGCCAGGAGATGGTGAACGCGATGCAGGATGCCGGCCTCGCCATCCAGCCGCTGACCTCGGCCGAGATCCTCGGCACCGAGTTCGCCGGCCTGTCGCAGGCGCTCAAGGACGAGCTCGTGACCGCCACGCCGCTGTGGTTCTACGTGCTGCGCGAAGCCGGGCTGCGCGGCGGCAGGATGGGCAGCATCGGCGGGCGCATCGTGGCCGAGGTCTTCCACCGCGCCATCGAGGGCAGCACCCATTCGATCCTGCGCGACCCCTTCTTCTCCCCCACGCTCGGGCGCGTGGCGGGGATGTTCCGCATGACCGACCTGCTCGGCCTCGCCTACAACGCCGCGGCGGGCGAGCTCCGTCCGCTCTCGGTGAACGCGCCGCGGCCGAATGCGGCGCAGATGCAGCCCTCCGGCTGACGGCTTGCGGCGGCGCGCGGGCTCTGCCGCGCGCCGTCACGCCACGCGCGCGCGCCCCGCCAGGCCCTGCACCGCCGCCGTCGCGCCCAGCG
>NZ_JACADR010000221.1 GCF_016106005.1 Roseomonas rosulenta | reverse complement strand
TGGCGCTGCGGCGAGAAGACCTATTGCACGCAGATGTCGAGCTGCGCTGAGGCGATGTTCCATTTCCAGGCCTGCGGCCTGCAGCGGCTCGATCGCGACCGGGACGGCGTGCCCTGCGAGACGCTCTGCGGCCAGTCCCGTAGCGGCTCGACACGGCGGCGCTGAGCGCCTATCGGCGCCCCTCCCGAAGACGAGGACCGCCATGCCCCAGCCAGCCCATCCCGCCGCCATCAACGGCCTCACCCTTGCGCAGGCCGAGACCATCGCCACCGCCGCACTGGCCAAGGGCCGCGAGATCGGCCTGCTGCCACTGTGTGTCGTCGTGCTCGATGCCGGCGGCCAGCTGAAGTCGGCGAAGCGGGAGGACGGCGCCTCCATCCTGCGGCCCGAGATCGCCACCGGAAAGGCCTTCGGCGCGCTGGCCATGGGCTTCGGCACGCGCGAGTTGGCGCGCCGGGCGCAGGCCGTGCCGGGCTTCACCAATGCCCTGTCGGACCTGACCGGCGGGCGCGCCGTGCCGGTGCCGGGCGGCGTGCTGGTGCGCGATGCGAACAACGTGCTGCTGGGCGCGGTCGGCATCAGCGGCGACGCCTCGCCCAAGGACGAGGAATGCTGCATCGCCGGCATCGAGGCCGCCGGCCTCGTCGCCGACACCGGCGACCCTGCCTGAGCGCAACCATCTCCGGAATGGTGCGTTACGGGTTCATCGGATGACCGAGGAGACGTCGATGACCCGTTCCAGCCTGTATCGCGTGTCGGCCGCGATGCTCATGATCGGCGGCCTGGCCGCCTGCGGCGGCGGCGATCCGCCCGGTTCCGCCGCAGGCCGCGCCACCGACCGCGCGATGGGCACCAACATGTCCGGCGCCTACCCCGCGCAGAGCGACGGCACCCCCGGCAATCCGCGCGGCACGGCGGCGGAGCGCGCGCTGGACACCAGCCCGCCTGCCCGTCGCAATCCGAGCAACCCCGGGCTGTAAGCCGGCGGGGCGCACACATGCGAACGGAACCGGGAGGACAGTCGTCCTCCCGGCCCTTTCGCGTGACCGTCGCGGCGGCCGGCCGCCAGGGGCCGCAGCGCCCGGCCGGTCCGCCCGGAGCGGCGATCGCAGGCCGGGATCCGCGCATGGCGGCCCCGCATCGGCAGGCTTTCGCCCCGGTCCGGGTTGCGGCTATCCTGGCGGCTTTCCCACGCCAGCACCGCGATGGTCGCGCGTGCGCGTAGGAAACTCGTGGAGAGTGGATTTCCAAAGTGATCCCCGCCCTGATGCCGACCTACAACCGTGCCGACCTTGCCTTCGAGCGGGGCGAGGGCGCGCGACTGTGGACGGATGACGGGCGACGTTTCCTCGACTTCGGCGCCGGCATCGCGACCTCCAGCCTCGGCCACGGCCACCCGCACCTGACGAAGGCCATCGCCGAGCAGGCGGCGCGCGTGATGCACGTGTCGAACCTGTACCGCGTGAAGCAGGCCGAGGAACTGGCCGCGCGCCATGTCGCGGCGTCCTTCGCCGACAGCGTCTTCTTCTGCAACTCGGGCGCCGAGGCGAACGAGGGCATGGTGAAGGCGGTGCGCAAGTACCACGCCGAGAACGGCCACCCCGAGCGCTTCGGCATGATCTGCTTCGAGGGCGCCTTCCACGGCCGCACCCTGGCCATGCTGGCCGCCACCGGCAACGAGAAGTACCTCGCCGGCTTCGGCCCGCCGGTCGAGGGCTTCACCCATGTGCCCTTCGACAACATGAACGCCCTGCGCGCCGCCATCACGCCGCAGACCGGCGGCATCATGATCGAACCGATCCAGGGCGAGGGCGGCGTGCGTCCCGCCCCGCTGCGCTTCCTGCGCGAACTGCGCCAGGTCTGCGACGAGTTCGGCCTGCTGCTGGCACTCGATGAGGTGCAGTCCGGCATGGGGCGTTCCGGCAAGCTCTGGGCCCACCAGTGGGCGGACATCGAGCCCGACGTCATGTCGGCGGCCAAGGGCATCGGCGGCGGCTTCCCGCTGGGTGCCATCCTCGCCAAGGAGAAGGTGGCGAAGCATCTCAAGCCCGGCACGCATGGCACGACCTATGGCGGTGGGCCGCTCGCCTGCGCCGCCGGCCTCGCGGTGATGGACGTGGTGATGGCGCCCGGCTTCCTCGACCAGGTGGACCGCGTCGCGCGGCACCTCTGGCGCGGGCTGCTCGGCCTGGCCGAGCGCCACCCGGAGGTGATCGAGGGCGTGCGCGGCGCCGGCCTGCTGCTCGGCATCAAGCTGACGCCCGGGGTCTCGAACGGCGACATGCAGGCCGCCGCGGTGGCCGAGGGCCTGCTGACCGTGGCCGCGGGGATGAACGTGCTGCGCCTCGCACCGCCGCTCATCATCACCGAGGCCGAGGCGGACGAGGCGGTCGCCCTGCTGGACCGCGCCTGCCGTCGCCTGACGCCGCAGAAGGCACAGGCGGCCGCGCAGTGAGCGCAGCGCTGAAGACGGTGGACGGGGGGCCCGGCGCCCCCCGCCACTTCCTCGAAATCATGGATTTCGACACGGCGGCGCTGCGGCGCATGCTCGACCTCGGCGCGCGGGCCAAGCGCGGCGAGGTCCCGGGCAAGCCGCTCGCCGGCAAGACCGTGGCGCTGATCTTCGAGAAACCCTCCACCCGCACGCGCGTTTCCTTCGAGGTCGGCGTGCGGCAGCTGGGCGGCGAGGTGGTAGTGCTGTCGGCCCACGACACCCAGATGGGCCGCGGCGAGACGCCGAAGGACACCGCGCGCGTGCTCTCGCGCTACGTGGACGCGATCATGCTGCGCACCGACGACGTGCGGAAGATCCGCGAACTGGCGGAACACGCGACGGTGCCGGTCATCAACGGCCTGACCGACATCTCGCATCCCTGCCAGATCATGGCCGACGTGATGACCTTCGAGGAGCATCGCGGCCCAATCGCCGGCCAGGTCGTGGCCTGGACGGGCGATGGCAACAACGTCGCGCAATCCTTCATCCAGGCGGCGGCGCGCTTCGGCTTCGTCCTGCGCATCGCGACCCCGAAGGACTTGGCGCCGCCGGCCGCGCTGCTGGAGTGGGCGCGCGCGCAGGGCGCGAAGATCGAGCTGACCAACGACCCGGCAGCCGCGGTGGCCGGCGCGCGCTGCGTCGTGACCGACGCCTGGGTGTCGATGTCGGACGAGAAGGAAGGCCGCGCGCCGCAGCGGCACAATCTGCTCGCACCCTATCAGTTGAACGCCGCGCTGCTGGCCCACGCCGCGCCCGATGCGATCGTGATGCACTGCCTGCCGGCGCATCGCGGCGAGGAGATCACCGACGAGGTAATGGACGGCCCGCAATCGGTGATCTTCGACGAGGCCGAGAACCGCCTGCACGCGCAGAAGGGCGTGCTGCTCTGGGCGCTCGGCGGGGGCTGAGCGCGACGTTTCGCGCGATCCGGCTAAGCCATCAGGCCTGGTCATGACCGAGCCCTGGCGGTGGCGATCCCGCCGGGTGCGCCATGCGAGCACGCGTATAGCGCGTCCAACCGCACCATATAATTTGACGTGTAACGAGATATTGCGGCGAGCGGCCAGCAGACGGTAGCCCCTGGCCTTTATCCAGACAGTGGCGGCACGAGCGCTCGACCCGGGAAAGGTGCCCCAGTAGAGCGCCGCCGTAGCCGGCACCTGCCCGTCATCTCTGAGGTTTCAGGCAGTGCGTGTCAGCGCCTGCTCATCGCTAACATCGGATGCCAGGACGGCTCGTGGTTCGGGCGGCCGACGCCGACGCTTGACATATAATAGTTTGACATCAAACTATCTGGCAGCGGTACGGCATCCGCGACTGTCCCGAACGCGTCCCGCGGCGCGGACTGTCATCCGACCAGAAGGCCATGATTCATGAACCACCCTGTCCGATCCCCGCTGATCGCCCTCGCGGTGCCGCTCCTGCTCGCGGGTCTTGCCGCGCCGGCGGCGGCGCAAGGCGAGGCCCGAATCTCCGGCTTCTTCGCCCTCGGAGCGCTGTCCACGCCGGAGTACCAGGGGTCGAGCGACCGGGTCATCAGGCCCCTGGTCGCCGCGCGCCTTGCCTATGGCGCGAACTACGTCGAGACGGCGACCCTCAGTGCCGGCATTGCCCTGCGGGCCAACGTCTCGCCGTGGCCCGAGATCGAGTTCGGCCCCGTGCTCGGGCAGCGTCGCGGCCGCTCGGACGTCGAGGACGAACGCGTCAAGTTGCTGGCGGAGATCGACGACTCCTTCGAGGCCGGCGTCTTCCTCCGCATCCCCTTCCGGGACGTTCTGGACAGCCGTGACGAGGCCGCGATCGAACTCCAGTTCCAGGGCGACGTGTCCTCCACCGCATCGGGCAGCCTGCTGATCCTCGGCGGCAGCTATCGCTTCGATCCGACCGACCGGCTGCGCCTGAGCGCGATCGCCCTCGCGACCTACGCCAGCGATCGCTACAACCAGACCTTCTTCGGCGTGACCGCCGCCGGCGCCGCCGCCAGCGGCCTGCCCGTCTACACGGCGGGCGCGGGCATCCGCGATGTCGGCCTGACGCTCACCGCGAACTACGAGATCACCGGCGGCTGGGGCATCACCGGCGTCGTGAATTATCGCCGGCTGCTCGGAGATGCCGCCGACAGCCCGATCGTCTCCCAGGAAGGCAACGCAAACCAGCTGAGCTTCGGCCTCGGCATCAGCTACCGGTTCTGACGTGGCGCCATGGCATTCCCCCCGGCCAGGGGTGCGATCAGGTGTCGAGGACCGGGTCCTCGGCGTCCCGGGCCTGGTCCAGCGCGACGCGCAGGCGCCTGAGCACGGGCAAGGCGGCAAGCACCTCGCGATCGCCCACATCCCTCGCGATCGAGGCGACCGAGGCGATCGCGGCGGCCACCGCCTGGTCACGCAGCCTGCGGCCGGCCGGCGTCAGGAACACCCGCTTGACGCGCCGGTCGACCGGATCGGCAGCGACCAGCACCAGGCCACGCGCTTCGAGCCGCTGGATCGTATTCGTCATCGCCGGACGCTCCACTTGCACGGCCCGCGCGATGCGCGCCGGGCTGCGACCGTCACCCATCCGAACAAGGTGGCTGAGCACGATGAAGTGGCTCATGCGCAGCCCGTCGGGCAGCACCTTCTCGAGCCGGTTGCGAGCTAGGTGCTCGATGATCGCGACCTCGTTCAGCAGCATGAACAGCGGCGGGTCGTCGCTTCGGCGCGCGTCGTCGTCGGATGTCACGGGCAGGGGCTTCCGCTGGGCGGGCGCGCTCGCGCCACCGGGCCAGCATATCGGATCGAGAACGCCTTGGGCAGCGTCGGTCCGCCCGCCACGCGCCCGCACCCTCACGCACACCACCCCCGGAGACTCCCATGAGCATGTCACGCCGCGGCTTCCTCGCAACTGCCAGCGCGGGCGTCGCACTGGCCCTCGCGCCGTTGCCTGGCGGCGGCACCTCGGTTCACGCGCAGTCGACCGGTGATGCTCGGCGTGCCTGGGCCGCGGCGCCCGACGCGCGCCAGGACCCGGATCCTCGCCTGCGGGCCCTGGCCTACGCCATCCTCGCGCCGAACCCGCACAACCTGCAGCCATGGCTGATCGAACTGGTGGCGGCGGATCGCATGACCGTCTCGTGCGACCTGGCGCGGCGCCTGCCGGCGACGGACCCCTTCGATCGGCAGCTCACGATCGGATTCGGCGCCTTCCTTGAATTGCTCCGCATGGCGGCGGCACAGGACGGCTACGCGGTCCGCATGGACAGCTTCCCGGACGGCACGCCGGGGCGGCGGCTCGATACCCGGCCCGTCGCCGGGCTGCGCTTCGAACCGATGCCCGGCATGGCATCCGACCCGCTGTTCCGCCACGCGCTGTCGCGGCGCACGAACCGCGCGCGCTACGACATGGCGCGTGTGCCGGATGCCGCCACGATCATGCTGCTGGCGAGCGCCGCCGTGCCCGGCGCCGATGTCGGGACGACCACCGCGCCCAACCTCACGGCCGCGCTGCGCGACCATGTCTGGCGCGCCTTCCGCACCGAGGCGCTGACGCACGAGGCGCACATCGAGAGCGTCAACGTGATGCGCATGGGCCGCGCCGCGGTGATCGCCAATCCGGACGGCATCTCGCTCGACGCGCCCGAACTCGAACCACTGGTCGCGCAGGGCGTCCTGACGCAGGCGGCCATGGCATCGCCTGACTCACCCGTGTTCCAGCAGTTCCTGGCGCTCTACGACGGTCCAGTGCGCGCCACGCCCGCCTTCCTGTGGCTCGTGACGCCTGGCAACTCCCGGGCGGAGCAACTGCGGGCCGGCGCCGACTGGCTGAGGCTGAACCTGCAGGCTACCGGGCTCGGGCTGGCTCTCCACCCGCAGAGCGCCACCCTGCAGGAATATCCCGAGATGGACGGGTTGCTGCGCGAAGTGCACGACCTGCTCGGCATCCACCAGGGCCGGATCCAGATGCTCGCGAGGCTCGGCCATGGGCCCGTCGTGCCGCCTGCCCCGCGCTGGCCGGCCGCGACGCGCCTCAAGGGCTGAACCGTCCGGGTCCCTGGCCACAGCCCTGCGCGCCGCGCGGCGCGTGCGGAAGGCGCCTCCACGGGCCCGGCCGAACCCGCCCGATGCGCCACCCCGCCGGCCGTCGTCGGCCCACCTTGGACGTCCGGCCCCTCGCGCCCTATCTAGCCCTGGTGTCCAGCCCCACCGAACCCTCCCGCACCCCCGACTTCCTCAACCACGACCGCCCGCCCGTGCCCGACCTGGTGGTGCCGCGCGGCGTGCAGCCGTTCCACCTGCATGACCGCCCGGTGCGCGGGCGGCTGGTCCGTCTTGGCCCGCTCGCGGACGCCCTCCTGACCCGCCACGACGCCCACCCCACAGTCACCGCGCTGGCCGGTCAGGCGCTCGCACTCACCGCCGGCCTCGCCGCCGCGCTGAAGTTCCGCGGGTCGTTCAGCCTGCAGGCCAAGGGCGACGGGCCGGTGCCGATGCTGCTGGCCGACTGCACCGATGGCGGCGCGCTGCGCGGCTATGCCCGCGCCAATGACGAACGCCTGGCCGCGCTGCTGGCCGAGGGCATCACACCCAGCGCCGCCGCCCTGCTCGGCCAGGGCTATCTCGCCTTCACCTGCGACCAGGGGCCGGAGATGGACCGCTACCAGGGCATCGTCGCCATCGAGGGGGAGACGCTCACCGAGATGACCGGTACCTATTTCCGCACCTCGGAACAGATCGCGACCCATGTCCACCTGGCCTGCGCGCGGACCGAGGCCGGCTGGCGCGCCGGGGCGCTGATCCTGGAGCGCGTGGCCGGCGAGGGCGGCCTCGGCACAGGAATGGACCGCGACGCACAGGACGAGGCCTGGCGCACCGCGGTCGCGCTGGCCGCCACACTGACCGATGCCGAATTGCTGGACGACGCCCTGAGCGGCGACCGCCTGCTGCACCGGCTGTTCACGCTGGAGGGCCTGGCGCTCGACCGAGCCCGCGCGCTGTCCTATGGCTGCCGGTGCTCGCGGGCCAGGCTCTCGGGCGTGCTGGCAGGGTTCGGGGAGGACGACCTCGACCACATGGCGGAGGACGGGACCATCACCATGACCTGTGAATTCTGCAACATCGCCTTCCGCTTCGACCGCGCCGAGCTGCGCGGCGCCGAAGGCTGACCCCGTGGCGCTGCCCCGACGCGCGGCGCTTGGCGCGCTGCTCGCCGCCGCCGCCTGAGACCGGAAGAGCACACGCCTGAACCCT
>NZ_JACADR010000220.1 GCF_016106005.1 Roseomonas rosulenta | reverse complement strand
GGCGCACCTGCGGCCGCGCCGCCGCCATCGCCCGCGCCAGAACCGCCGGCCGAGCGCGCGCCGTCACCGCTGCCCGTCGCTGTGCCCGCGCCCGCGCCCGCGACCAGGTGGCGCGAACCGGCGTCGGTGGAGAGTGCGCCGTCGAGCCATACGGTGCTGCTGCGGGCCTGGGTGGCGTCGGTGGTGGTGGTCGCCGGCGGGATGGTCGCTCTGGTGGTGTTCCGGGCGCAGGTGATGTCGGCATGGCCGCCGGCGACGAGGTTGTTCGCCGCGCTGGGTCTGGCGTGAGCAGATAGCGCCGGCTTCGGGCCGGAGCAGCACCCCCGCCTGGACCGGATGGATGGGCGGGCCCGTGGTGCCAGGCCTGCCTTGCCGACAGCCAGAAGAAGTGGGGGGGGCGGCGGAGGGAGGTGTCTCCCCCCGTGCCCGCCTCCTACGGCAGCAGGACGGTGCTGCCCGTAGTCTGGCGTGCTTCCAGCGCGCGGTGCGCGTCGGCCGCGTCCTTGAGCGCGAAGGTCTGGTTCACCCGGATCTGCACGGCGCCGGATGAGACCACCGCGAACAGGTCATTGGCGCGGTCGATCAGGTCCTCGCGCTTGGCGGTGTAGGTCGCGAGCGTCGGCCGGGTGACATAGAGCGATCCCTTGGCGGCCAGGATGCCGAGGTCCGGGATGGCGACCGGCCCGGAGGCGTTGCCGTAGGAGACCATCATGCCAAAGGGAGCCAGGCAGTCGAGCGAGACGTTGAAGCTGTCGCGCCCGACGCTGTCGAAGACGACCGGGAGCATCGCGCCGCCGGTGATCTCCTTCACGCGAGCGGGGACGTCGTCCCTGGTGAGAAGGGCGTGCGCGGCGCCGTGGGCGCGGGCCAGCGCCGCCTTCTCCTCAGTACTGACTACGCCGATGACGGTGGCACCCAGGTGCTTCAGCCACTGGCACATGATGAGGCCCACACCGCCGGCCGCGGCATGGACCAGCACGGTCTGGCCGGCCTGCACCGGGTAGCACTTCTTCACCAGGAAGGCGGCGGTCATGCCCTGGAGCATCATCGCGGCGCCCTGCTCGAAGCCGATAGCGTCGGGCAGCTTCACCAGGCGGTCGGCCTTGATGCAGCGCGCCTCGGCATAGGCGCCGATCGGGCCGGTGGCATAGGCAACACGATCGCCGGGGGCGACCTCGGTGACGCCTTCGCCCACAGCCTCGACCACGCCCGCGCCCTCCATGCCGATGATGGCGGGCAGGGAGGGCGCCTTGTAGAGGCCGGTGCGGAAATAGACGTCGATGAAGTTGAGGCCGACCGCCTTGTGGCGGACCAGGGCCTCGCCCGCCTTGGGAGACGGCAAGGGGATGGTTTCCCAGACCATCTTCTCGGGGCCGCCGGTCTCATGGATACGGATGGCGTGGGTCATGAAGGGCGGATCCGTCGCTGGGCCGTGGTGGTGGCCGTGAACAGGGTTGCGGTCTCGGGCGCTGCGCGCTCGAGGTCCAGGAGGTAGCGCTTGGTAGCCTCTCCCTCGCCGCCCGAATAGCCGCCCAGCGAGCCGTCGGCGGCGACCACGCGGTGGCACGGGATCAGGATCGGGATGGGGTTGGCACCGTTGGCCTGGCCGATGGCGCGCGCGGCGCGGCAGCCGACTTGGCGGGCGATCTGGGCGTAGGAGCGCGTCTCGCCGGCGGGAATGGTGCCGAGGGCGGCCCAGACCTTGCGCTGGAAGGCGGTGCCGTGGGGGGCGAGCGGCAGGTCGAAGGCGCTGCGGGTGCCGTCGAAATAATCCTGCAACTGCTCCCGGGCGCGCAGCAGCAGCGGGGTGGGGTCCTGATCGCGGCCGCGGCCCCAGTCGAGGGCGACGATGGCGCCGTCCTCCTCCGACACGGTCAGGTCCCCGAGGGGGGTGTGCAGCGAGAGCTGGGGCATGGCCTGAGGCGACAGACACCCGGAGGCATGGGGCCGTCAAGCCGGGAGCAGCCGCGGGTCCATGACATCGCATCGGGATGGCTTGGAGGCGATCCGGGGGGTCGCTACATGCTGGCCTCCCCCGTTGCCGGAGCTGCCCGCGTGACCGATGCCGATCCGACGCCCTTCTACGCCGCGCACATCTTCGTCTGCACCAACCGGCGGCAGGAGGGTCATCCGCGGGGCTGCTGTGCTGCGGCGGGCAGCGAGAAGCTGCGCGACTACATGAAGGCCCGGGCGAAGGAACTGAAGGTCGCGCGCATCCGGGTGAACAGCGCGGGGTGCCTCGACCGCTGCGAGTTCGGCCCGGCCATGGTGATCTACCCGGAGGGGGTCTGGTACCGGCCGAAGACCGTCGAGGATGTCGAGGAGATCCTGCAGGTGCACGTGATCGGTGGCGGCCGGGTGCCGCGGCTGATGCTGACCGAGAAGGACGTGCCGCCACCGAAGGGCTAGGCGATGTTTCACGTGGAACATCGCCCCCGATGACCGGGACGGACACGATCTTCGCGCTGGCGAGCGGAGCCGGGCGCGCGGCTGTCGCGGTGCTGAGGGTATCCGGCGCGCAAAGCGGGACCATTGTCGCCGCCATGGCCGGTGGGCTGCCGCACCCCCGCCGGGCGAGCCTGCGACGGCTGCGGGACCCGGCGAGCGGGGAAGTGCTGGACGAGGCCCTGGTGCTCTGGTTCCCAGGTCCGGCCTCCTATACCGGCGAGGACAGCGCGGAGTTGCACCTGCATGGCGGGCCGGCAGTTATCGCCGCCGTGGGGACAACGCTCGTGGCGCTGGGTGCCCGCCCGGCCGAGCCGGGGGAGTTCACCCGCCGCGCCTTCCTGAACGAACGCATGGACCTCACAGCGGCCGAGGGCATCGCCGACCTGATCGCCGCCGAGACCGAGGCGCAGCGCCGCCAGGCCCTGCGCCAGGCCGGGGGCGCCCTGGCGCGGCTGCTCGAGAGCTGGACAAAGCGCCTGACCCGCCTGCTGGCCCACCAGGAGGCCGCGATCGAATTCGCCGATGAGGATCTTCCGAGCGACCTGGGCGCGAGCGCGCAGGCAGGCGCGGCGGCGCTGCGGACGGAGATCGAGGTCCACCTGGCCGATGCCGGTCAAGGGGAGCGCCTGCGGGAGGGCGTTGTGGTCGCCATCCTCGGGGCGCCGAATGCCGGCAAATCGTCGCTGCTGAACGCGCTGGCGGGGCGGGAGGCAGCAATCGTCTCGGCACGGGCAGGAACAACACGCGACGTGGTGGAGGTGCGTCTGGTGCTGGCGGGCATCCCTGTGACGCTGGCGGATACGGCCGGGCTGCGCGAAGCGGCGGATGAAATCGAGCAGGAAGGCATCCGCCGGGCCAGGCGGCGCGCGGAGGAGGCCGATCTGGTGATCGCGGTCTTCGCCGCCGATATCGCGCCGGACGCGCCGACGCTCGCCTGGGTCACCCCCGGCGCGCTGGTGCTGGCGAACAAGGTGGACCTCGCGCCCGCGCCGGTGATGATCGGTGGGGTGGCGCCGCTGCCGGTCTCGGCCCGGACAGGGGAGGGGCTAGAGGCGTTGCGGACGCGGCTGGGGGCTGAGGCGGTGCGCTTGGCCGGCGCCGGCGACGCCGCGGTGCTTACCCGCCCGCGCCACCGGGCCGCCCTGTCGGAGGCCGCGACGTGGTTGGCCGAAGCCGAGGCGGCCGACCTGCCCGAGTTGGTCTCCGAAGCGCTGCGTGCCGCCCTGCGCGCGATCGGGCGCCTGTCCGGGCGGGTGGGCGTGGAGGATATCCTCGATGTCGTCTTCGGCGAATTCTGCATCGGGAAGTGACGTCGCGCCGGCGGGGTTCTCTCCCATGCCGCCGTCTTCTCCCGTATATCGCCGCCATGGATCCTTCGTTTGATGTGATTGTCGTCGGCGGCGGCCATGCCGGTTGCGAGGCTGCCGCGGCCGCCGCGCGCTGCGGTGCGCGTACGCTGCTGCTGACCCACAGGCGCGCGACGCTGGGCGAGATGTCCTGCAACCCCGCGATCGGCGGGATCGGCAAGGGCCACCTCGTGCGCGAGGTCGATGCGCTGGACGGCCTGATGGCACGCGCAGCGGATGCCGCCGCGATCCATGTGAAGGTGCTCAACCGATCGAAGGGGCCGGCCGTGCGCGGCCCGCGGGCGCAGGCGGACCGCCGGCTCTACCGCCAGGCCATGCGCCAGCTGCTGGAGGCGCAGCCCGGGCTGTCGATCATGGAAGGCGCGGCGGAAGGGATCGAGACCGGCCCCGACGGCGCCGCGACGGCCGTGCTGACCGGCGATGGCCGCAGGATTGCGTGTGGGGCCTTGGTGGTCACGACGGGCACCTTCCTGCGCGGTGAGATCCATATCGGCGAGGCGCGCATTCCGGCTGGGCGGGTTGGCGACCAGCCAGCGATCGGACTTGCCCTCGCCTTCGAGCGGCTCGGCCTGCCCCTGGCGCGCCTCAAGACCGGAACACCCCCGCGGCTCGATGGCCGGACCATCGACTGGGCCGCGCTGGAACCGCAGCCCGGCGACGATCCGCCGGAGCCCCTGTCCTGGATGACCGGGCGCATCACGAACCGCCAGGTGGCCTGCGCCATCACCGCGACCACGCCCGCCACCCATGCGCTGATCCGCGCGAACCTGCACCAGAGCGCCGTCTATGGGGGGCGCATCCAGGGGGTGGGCCCACGCTACTGCCCCTCGATCGAGGACAAGGTGGTCCGCTTCGCGGAGCGCGAGCGCCACCAGATCTTCCTCGAACCCGAGGGGCTGGACGACGACACGGTCTACCCGAACGGCATCTCGACCAGCCTGCCGGAAGCGGTGCAGGCCGCGATGATCGCATCGATTCCCGGCCTGGAGACGGCACGGATCATCCGGCCCGGCTATGCCATCGAATACGACCATGTCGACCCTCGGGCGCTGACGCCGGCGCTGGAGGTCCGCGCCATCCCGCGCCTGTTCCTGGCCGGGCAGATCAATGGGACCACCGGGTATGAGGAAGCCGCCGCGCAGGGGCTGATGGCAGGGCTGAACGCCGCGGAACGCGCCTCGGGCACGCAGCCCGACCGGGTGCTGACCCGGTCCGAGGCCTATATCGGTGTCCTGGTCGACGATCTGGTCCTGCAGGGCGTCTCGGAGCCCTATCGCATGCTGACCGCGCGCGCCGAGCACCGCCTGGTGCTGCGCGCCGACAATGCCGGGCTGCGGCTGACCGGGAAGGGCATCGATTGGGGCTGCGTCGGGCCCGAGCGCGCGGCGCGCCATCGGGGCTTCGCCGCCGCGCTGGCGGATGCGCTGGCGCGGGCACGGACGGATGGCGCCACCTCTGCCGCGCTCGCCGCCGCGGGAATTGCCGTGAACCAGGATGGACGGCGGCGCAGCGTGCTCGAGGTGCTGGCGCTGCCGGGCATCGACCCGGCAGCGGTCGATGCGGCCTTCCCCTGGCTGCGAGACATCCCCCCGGCACTGCGCACGCTCCTGGAGGCGGAAGCCCTCTACGCCCCCTACCTCCGTCGCCAGGAGGCCGAGATGCGGCTTCTCGAACGCGAGGAGCGCGCGCAGATCCCCGCCGACCTGGATTTCGCGAGCGTGCCGGGCCTGTCGTCAGAGATGCGCCAGCGCCTGTCCGCCGCACGCCCCGCGACGCTCGGCTCAGCCGGGCGCCTGCCTGGCGTCACCCCGGCTGCCCTCGCCGCCCTGGCGGTGGTGCTGCGCCGGGATGCGGCGCGTTCCACGTGAAACACCCGATCCCGGTGCTGGCGCCCGATACGGCGAGGGACGCACGGCTCGCGACCTACCGCGACCTGCTGCTGCGTTGGAACGCGGCCATCAACCTGGTCTCGGCCCGCACCGCGGCGGATATCGACGACAGGCACATCGCCGACAGCCTGCAACTGCTGCCGCTGCTCCCGGGCGAAGGCGTCATCGCGGATCTGGGTTCAGGCGCCGGTCTTCCCGGCCTGGTGCTGGCGGCTGCCCTGCCGGAGCGCGAGGTCCATCTTGTGGAATCCGACCGCCGCAAGGCGGCCTTCCTGATCGACGCCGCGGCGCGCATGGGCCTCCCGAAGGTGAAGGTGCATGCCCAGCGACTCCAGGACGCCGCCCTGCCGCCCATCGCGGCCATGACCGCCCGCGCTCTCGCCCCGCTGGACGACCTGCTGGGCTTCGCCGCAGGAATCCTGGCCCCTGGCGGCGTCGCCATCCTGCCCAAGGGCCGCAGCGTCGAGCAGGAGTTGACGGCCGCCGCCACGCACTGGCACTTCACCACCGAGCGGTTCACCAGCCGCACGGACCCCGAGGCCACCATCCTCCGCCTGAGCGAGATCCGCCGTGCCAGCGACTGACCGCACGCCGCCGCGCATCATCGCCCTCGCCAACCAGAAGGGCGGCGTGGGCAAGACCACGACCGCCATCAACCTCGGCACCGCGCTCGCCACCAAGCGCCGCGTGCTGCTGATCGACATGGACCCGCAAGGCAATGCCTCGACCGGCCTCGGCATCGCGCGGCAGGACCGCGGCGCGGGATCCTATGCGCTGCTGACGGGGGAGAAGCCGCTCGCCGAGCTGCTGCGCCCCACGCGGATCCCGAACCTGACCCTGCTGCCCGCCGACACGGAACTGGCCGGCGCCGAGATCGAGCTGGTCGGCCTAGAGAACCGCGAACGCCGCCTGCGCGACGCCCTGGAAGCCCAGGCCGATGCCCTGGCCGGTACCGAACTCATCCTCATCGACTGCCCACCCTCGCTCGGCCTGCTCACGCTCAACGCCCTCGTGGCCGCGCATTCGGTGCTGGTGCCGCTGCAGACGGAGTTCTTCGCCCTCGAAGGCGTCTCGCAGATCACCCGTACGGTCGAACGGGTGAAGCGCGCCTTCAACCCGGCGATCGAACTCGAAGGCATCGTCCTGACAATGTTTGATAGACGAAACAATCTGTCGGAACTCGTCGCCGCCGATGTCCGCGCCTTCTTCGGCGACAAGGTCTACAGCACCGTCATCCCCCGCAACGTCCGCATCAGCGAGGCACCTTCGCACGGCCTGCCGGTGATCCTGTATGACCACCGCTCCGCCGGCGCGCAGGCCTATGTCGACCTGGCCGCGGAACTGCTGAAGCGCGAGCGTCGCGCCAGGAAGTCGGCCGCATGAAGAAGCCAGCCCGCCTTGGCATGGGTCTTTCGGCCCTGATGGGGGACCCCGCCGCGCCCGCGGCTGCCGCACCCGCCGGCGCGCCGCGCTCCCTGCCGATCGAATCGCTGGAACCAAGCCCCTTCCAGGCGCGCAGCACCCCCGACCCGGCGGCGCTCGCGGAACTTGCCGCCTCCATCCAGGAACACGGGATCCTGCAGCCCATTCTGGTGCGGCCGAAGCCCAAGGCGCCCGGCCGCTACCAGATCCTCGGCGGCGAACGCCGATGGCGCGCCGCGCAACAGGCACGGCTGCATGAAGTGCCGGTGGTCATCCGCGACCTCGACGACCGCGCCGCCATGGCCGCCGGCCTGGTCGAGAACCTGCAGCGCGAGGACCTCAACGCGCTCGAGGAAGCGGAGGGCTACCAGCGCCTGATGGGCGAATTCGGCCTGAAGCAGGAGGCGCTGGGCCAGGCCGTCGGCAAGTCGCGCAGCCATGTGGCGAACACGCTGCGCCTGCTGAACCTGCCCGGGCGTGTGCGCGACCTGCTGCGGGCGGGTACGCTCTCGGCCGGCCATGCCCGCGCGCTGCTCGGCGCCGAGGACCCGGAGCGGCTCGCCGGCCTCGTGGTCGTGCGCGGCCTGTCCGACCGCCAAGCCCAG
>NZ_JACADR010000022.1 GCF_016106005.1 Roseomonas rosulenta | reverse complement strand
CTGGATGCCGCGACAGCCACGCGCACCGCCGAGGCGAATGCCGCCGCGCTCGCGCAGGCCACCGCCGAGCACGCCCGCCACATCGCCGCGCTGACCGGCGAGGCCGAGCGCGCCCGCGCCCAGGCCGCGCGCCTTGGCGCCAATCTGGAGGCTCTCCGCCGTGACCCGAGCCACGCGACGGGCGCTGCCCCTGTGCTGCGCGATGCTGTCGACCGCCTGCGCGCCGGCCGCACCGCCGGAGATCCGGCTGCTGCCGCTGCGTCTCCCTGACGCGCTGCTGGTCTGCGCCGCGGCGCCGGCGCTGCCCAATACAGACCGGCTGACGCAGGGGCAGGTGGCGGAGTTACTGCTGTTCTACGACGCCGCCCACGCCGACTGTGCCGGACGGCTCGCCGCCGTACGCCGGCTGAACCCGGCCGACGGCGGCGAGCAGTGAACGCTTTCGCCGATGCGATGGCGGCCCTGGTCGCCGATCCGAACCTGGGCGCCGAGGCCGTCTACCGACAGGGCGGCACCGGCCCTGCAATTCCGGTCCGCGTCCTCCGGTCGTCCCCTGACCGTGTGGCCGACGCCTTCGGCACCGAGATCCTCTCCGCCACCGACATCCTCTCCGTCGCCATCGCCGTCCTTCCCGACCTCGCCGCCGGCGACAGCTTCGTCCTCGGTCCCGACCTGCTCACCGTCACCCATGCCGAGCGCGACGCCTCCGGCACCGCCTGGCGCGTGCTCTGCCAGCGATAGGAGTTCCCGCCATGCCGCAGAACGCTCTCACCCTGCTGGAGATCCTGCGCGACCTGTTGCTCGGTGCCGCGGCCGGCCTCGCCGGTGGCTTCGTGCGGTGGAACAACCCGGAGCGCCGGCGCTTCGGCTGGTGCCTGGCTTGGGAGGTGCCCTCCGCCGCGCTGGTCGGCAGCGCCGGCTATGCCCTCGGGGGCTTCCTCGAGTTCAACGAGTACGGCCGCTTTCTCTTTGCCTTCGTGTTCGGCTACCTCGGCCAGGCGGCGTTACATGACCTTGCCGTCGCCATCATCCGTCACCGCACCGGCCTGCCGCCCGGCGGCGGCACTCCGTGAGGCTCGGCGCCCGCATCGTCGGCGATCTGCGCCAGGTGCTCGCGGCCGAGGTCCGCGCCGGCGAGCGCGCGGCGATGACAGCGATCCGCGCCGAGAGCGAGCAGGTCAAGCAGGAGTTGCGCCGGCAGGTGACCAGCAGCTTCGGCGGCAATGCGCTCGGCATCGCCAATGCCTGGCGCTCCCAGGTCTTCCCTCGATCGGGCCAGTCACTGCGTCCCGCCGGCCTCGTCTGGACCAAGGTGCCCAACGTCATCGACGCCTTCGAGCGCGGCGCGCTCATCCGCGCCAAGGGTGGCCGGAAGTTCCTCGCCATCCCGACCGGCTTCAACGCGGCGCGGGGACGCCGGGGCCGTGGCGAGAAGGGTCTGCGCGTCACCCCGGCGCAGATGGTCGCGTCTGGCCAGGGCTTCCTGCGGCCGTTCCAGTCGGGCCGGGGCTTCGTCTGGTGCCTGCCGCTCCGCCAGGGCGAGCAGACCGGCCGGCGTCGCCGCACCCGCCTTGTCGCGGGCGGCCTTGCCGAGATCGGCACCGGCAACCGCACGCGCCGCGAGGCCTGGGCGCGCAGCATGCTCGCCCGCGGCATGGTGCCGATGTTCCTGCTGCTGCCGCAGGTGAAGCTAGCCAAGCGGCTCGACGTGAAGGGTGCCGCGGAACGTGGCCTGCGTCGGCTGCCCGGGCGGTTCGTGGCGGCCTGGGAGCGCGAGATCGGGAGGGCGGCGCCATGAGCATGCGCGAGGCCGCGATTGCGGCGCTGCATGGCCGTCTGGTGGCGGCGCTCGCCACCCGTAATCCCGCCCCGCTGGTCGTTCGCGGCGAGACGGTGCCGCAGCGCTTGCCACCGGGCGGGCTGGTCGTCATCCGCGACGGTGAGACGGTCGAGGAGACGGCGATCTTCTCGCCGCTCGCCTGGGCCATCGAGCACCGCGCCGAGATCGAGGTCACCGTGGCCGGGGCGACGCCGGCGGCGCGCACCGCGCTGCTCGACGCTCTGCTGGTGGACATCGCCGCCGCGATCATCGCCGACCGCACGCTCAGTGGCGCGGTGGAGTGGGCCCAGCCCGGCGCGCCCGGCTTCGAAGATGTCGAGTTCGAGGGTGCCGCCGCCGCCCGCGCGGCCTTGGTCCCCGTCACCGTGTTCTTCACCGTCGCTGGCTCACCGCTGGCCTGACGCTTCCTCCTCTCGCTGATCCCGGAGATCCCCGATGCCCCGTGCCATCGGCGCCAATTGCCGTTTGCTCATGATCCCCGAGGCGACCTACGGCACCGCGCCCGCGTCCGCGGGCGACTGGCTGCGGATGCCGTTCCTGTCCTGCGATCTCGGCGCCGAGCAACCGCTGCTCGATGCCGACGTGATTGGCGTCGGCAGCAGCCGCGATCCCGCGGCCCCCTTCCTCGACACCGTCACCGTGCAGGGCCAGGCGGTGGTCCCGGTGGACCTCATCAATATCGGTCACTGGTTCCGGCTGCTGCTCGGCCCACCGACCACCACCGGCACCAGCCCGAACTTCATCCACAGCTTCGGCTCCGGCGCCGCGGCGCTGCCGTCCAACAGCATCGAGATCGGCTACCCCGACGTGCCGAACTACGATCTCTGCACCGGCGTGCGCGCCGACACGCTGGAGATCGACTTCTCACCGACCGGCCCCGCCACCGCCACCGTCGGGCTGATGGGGCAGGGCTCGACGCGCGGTCCGAGCAGCAGTGGTGGCACACCGACCAGCGCCGCCTACACCGCCTTCAACAAGGCGCAGGGGGCGATCAGCCGCAACGGCGCCGCACTGGCGCAGGTGACGGGGGCCAGGCTGACCTACGCGAACGGCATGGAGATCGTGCGCACCATTCGGGCCGATCGGAAGGTGGAGGGCGTAGATCCCGGCATCGCGCGTGCCACCGGGCAGATCACGGCGCGCTTCGCGGACACCACGCTGCTGACCCAGGCGCAGAACAATGCGCCGGCGGAGTTCGCCTTCGGCTACACGATCGACGCGAACCACAGCCTGACCTTCACGCTGCACGAGGTCTACCTGGCGCTGGCCAAGACGCCGGTCGAGGGGCCGGCGGGCGTCGAGGCGAGCTTCGAGTTCCGAGCCGCCTACAACGCCGCCGCGACCTGCATGATGACGGCCACTCTGAAGAACCAGCAGGAGGCGAGCACGTACACCTGATGCTCGGTGCCGAGCGGGTTTACCCTGTTGTTCCTCAGACGTTACGCGGGTCGCGTCTGCGGTCTCGACCCTATGGCCGCAAATGGGTCCTTCGTCGTCGGCTAAGCTGGACACCTCCAGAAACCCTGTTGTCTGTGGGCGTGATGGTCGAGCGGTGCGTGCCCAGGGCCGGGATCACGTGGCTGGGGCTGCCCGTGGATGTTTGCCGGGGTGCGTGGGTGACGGGTACGGCAGTCCCAGAGACTACGCCGTCGCTGGCCTGCTGCTGAGCCAGACGAACCGCTTGAGGTTGTAGGCGAGGTTGGCGAGGCCGATCTTCACCCGCGCCCGGTCGATGCCGATGGTGCGCACGACCAGCGCCATCGGCCCCTTCTGCCGGGCAAAGACATGTTCGACCGCTGAGCGCACGGCCGACTTGCGCGCATTGGCCCGTCGCGTCCTTGCCGCCATCGGCCGGCCCGGCGGCTTCTTGCGGTGGATGCGCGAGACCAGGCCACGCTCGGCCAGCCAAGCCTCGTTCTTCGCCGAGCGATAGGCGGTATCGGCCCAGAGATCGCCAGCGGTGTTGTCGGCATCGACCACCTCCGCCAGGCGCGCGCCGTCATGGGCTGCGGCATGGCTGGCGGCCCAGCCGCGGATCAGGCCGTGCCGGCGGTCGATCGAGATGTGGTTCTTGTAGCCGAAGGTCGGTACGGCGAGATCGACCTGCGGCGCGCCATCCTCGCGCGGCTTGGCCTTGGAGAACTTCACCGTCCAGCGCGCGTTGCGGTCCTTTTGGCGCAGCTTCGCAGGCTTCTCCGCCCACCCCTCGGGGATCTCGCCCGCCTTGTTCGCTGCGCGCTCGGCCTCGGTGTTACGCTGCTTGGGTGCTGCGACGATGGTCGCGTCCACGATTTGCCCGCCCATCGCCAGGTAGCCAGCGGCGCGCAGCGTGGCGTCGAACTGCGCGAACAGCCGATCCACCGCACCGGCACGCTTCAACGCCTCGCGGAACGCCCAGATCGTGTTGGCGTCCGGCACCGGTTCGGCCAGCCCCAGGCCGAGGAAGCGCATGAACGACAGGCGGTCCTTGATGAGGTACTCGCAGCGCTCATCCGACAGCCCGTGCATCGCCTGCAGCAGCAGGATCTTGAACATCAGCACGTGATCGAAGGCGGGCCGTCCGCCCTTCGTGCCGTCCGCGCGCGGCACGGCCTGCTCCAACTCGCCCCGGAACATGGCGAAATCAACCAGCGCGGCGATCCGCTCCAGGTCATCGCCCTTGGCCGACAGTTCGCGCAGCCGCTCCTCCACATCGAAGAACCCAGGCTGCCGAACCATCGCCTTCCCTCGCGCTGATCCGCGTCAGTGAATCAGCCCGCGATCATCATGACGAGGGGGTTTCCGGAGGTGTCCAGCTGTTTGGTCGCGGCATCTGGCGGTGCAAACTCCTGACCGCATAAAACGTCGTGAGCGATCAGCATTCGGGTGTCCTGAGAGGGATTCAGGTTGAGATCGCGGGACTGTCTCCTCACGGCCGCAAATTTGGATGACACTTAAGCGCGTACTCCTGCATCATACGGAACGAGAACCGGGTCACACTGCGGGCCTAGTTCAAAGAGCAGACGAGCAACAACGATATGCATGTGGAAGATCAATCTGAGGTCGGCCTACGCGGTCAAAGAGAGACACAGCCGATATCAGACTATAGCAAGACACTTACTGCAACAGTGCTTGCGTGCGGCGCTTACTACAGGCAATTGATGGATTTACCAACATCAGCACAACGATCGGGCGCGCACATAGCAAAATTGGAGTCATTCTTAGAGACGTCACTTTTCGCACAGGCGAAAATTTGTGAGACCCTTTTTCCTGGATGGGACGCCGATCCAGAGAATGCTGGCTACCTAATTCGTCAGGAGCCGCCCGCATTCTTCCGTGTTCCGGCGCATTTAGTTGCAGTATTTCCCAACTCAGCATTCTTACAACAAATTTGGATGCTTGCAAATTCTGTGCGTATACATGGATCATCTATCATTTGTCTAAGCGGAAGTAACGTTGTGCGACAAATATTGGAGCACGTTGACGATGTTGATTTTTGTGAATATTTGCCTCTGCGGGGCGGCGATTTGGTTGCGGATGCTGTTTTTTCCAGGCTCGGCGAGAGCGGCGATCTAATTTGTACCGCTGTCAAAGTGGGTGAACTTAAATGGCCGCAGACAGCCAGCGCAGCCGAACTTCGAAATTCTTTGCGGTCTACTAATTTCCGCGTTGCTGAATTGGCAACGTTCAAATTAGACTATATATCAAGATTGAGCGAGAAACGTCCCTTCGACGTAACTAGTTTGGCTGTTCTATGTGATGAGAATTTCGACAGCGCAGGTTATTCTCAAACATTTTCATTTCAAGAAGCGCAGGTGTCTGCAAGTGATTATGTTCCAAACAAACTCACAAATGCAGTGGAGATGGGCCGATATGTGTCGTGGCTAGTATCACAGGTAAAGAAATATCGAACTGATAAGAATCTTATCAAATCTCTAAAGCGTGCGCTTAGTCTTAGCCGGGTATGCTGGATGACTATTTTCAGCGATCAGATAAAAGATTTTTTGTCGAAAACATGTTTTACAATTGATCAAGAAATATTAAGAACAGAATCAATCAAAATTGAAATATTATCTCGTCAAGATCCAAAGTGGGCAGATGAGATTTTAAAGATTGACAGCTATGTCGGGTTGTTAAAGGCCGAAAGGCATGCATTTTTATTTAAGCAAAACGCTTTTTATTCCGGAAGCGAAGAAGCGGCTGCGGTGGGATTGATAGATAAGATTTTGGACTCGGTGGCAGCGCAGTCCGGTGGAGTGCTCCGATGAGCGGTTCGTTTCGAGGCGATCTAGATCAAATTATTCAGATCGCGCCATTTGAAGCCGATGTTGTGGATCGTTTGAGGGCACAACAATACGATCAAAATAAAAACTTAGACCAAGCAGTTCATTTATTGAATCAAGCTGCGTTAATTATATCTGATGTAAAAGATGCGATTGCGCAAATAATTCATTATGATAGTCATCAAATGGATGACGGTAGTCGTCAAGAATATAGTGATAGTGCGGTTTATTTATTCCGTAAGGAAATCAACTGGGGCGGCAAGACCCTGGTCCTGGAGACGGGCAAGATGGCCCGCCAGGCCGACGGCGCCGTGCTCGCGCGCCTGGGCGATACCATCGTGCTCTGCACGGCGGTCGGCGCCCGCTCCGTGAAGCCCGGCCAGGATTTCTTCCCGCTGACGGTGAACTACCAGGAGAAGGCCTTCGCCGCCGGCAAGATCCCGGGCGGCTTCTTCAAGCGTGAAGGGCGGCCGTCCGAGTTCGAGACGCTGACCTCGCGCCTGATCGATCGGCCCATCCGTCCCCTGTTCCCCGATGGATTCCGCAACGAAGTCCAGGTGGTTGCGACGGTTCTGTCGCACGACCTCGAGAACGAGGCGGACATTGTCGCCATGGTGGGCTGTTCGGCGGCGCTGACGCTGTCCGGCATCCCCTTCTTCGGCCCGGTGGGCGCAGCACGCGTCGGCTACGTGGGCGGCCAGTACGTGCTCAACCCGACCGCCGAGGAGCGCAAGGCCTCTGCGCTCGACCTCGTCCTCGCCGGCACCGCGGAAGGCGTGCTGATGGTCGAATCCGAGGCGCATGAGCTGACCGAGGAGGTCATGCTCGGCGCCGTCGAGTTCGGCCACCGCTCCTTCCAGCCCGTGATCCAGGCGATCATCGACCTGGCCGAGGTCGCCGCGAAGGAGCCCTGGGCGCTCCCCGAGCCCTCCGAGGCCGAGATCGCGCTCAAGGCCCGCATCGCCGAACTCGGCCGCGCCGACATGGCGGTCGCCTACACCGAGACGCAGAAGCTGCTCCGCCAGGAGAAGGTCGGCGCGGTCAAGAAGCAGGTGGTCGCAGCGCTCGAAGCCGAGGGCGCGGATGTGAACATGGCGAAGGGGCTCCTCAAGGAGCTCGAGGCCGACGTCGTTCGCAACAACATCCTCGACACCGGCAAGCGCATCGACGGCCGCGACACCCGGACTGTGCGTCCGATTGTCGCCGAGGTCGGCGTGCTGCCGCGTGCGCATGGTTCGGCGCTGTTCACGCGTGGCGAGACGCAGGCCCTCTGCGTGGCCACCCTCGGCACCGGGCAGGACGAGCAGATCATCGACGCCCTCACGGGCGAGTACCGTGAGGACTTCATGCTGCACTACAACTTCCCGCCCTACAGCGTGAACGAGACAGGCCGCATGGGCTCGCCCGGCCGGCGCGAGGTCGGCCACGGCAAGCTTGCCTGGCGCGCCATCCATCCGCTGCTGCCGGAGAAGGAGAAGTTCCCGTACACGATCCGCGTGGTCTCCGAGATCACGGAATCGAACGGGTCCTCCTCGATGGCGACCGTCTGCGGCACCTCGCTGTCGCTGATGGATGCGGGCGTGCCGCTGAAGCGCCCCTGCGCGGGCATCGCCATGGGCCTGATCAAGGAAGACCGCGGCTTCGCGGTGCTGTCCGACATCCTGGGCGACGAGGACCACCTCGGCGACATGGACTTCAAGGTCGCCGGCACCGAGCAGGGCATCACCTCGCTCCAGATGGACATCAAGATCACGTCCATCACGCCGGAGATCATGAAGATCGCGCTGGAGCAGGCGAAGGACGGCCGCCTGCACATCCTGGGCGAGATGTCGAAGGGCCTGACCGGCCACCGCACCGATGTCGCGGCGACCGCGCCGCGCATCACCGTCATCAACGTGCCTAAGGACAAGATCCGCGACGTGATCGGCTCGGGCGGCAAGGTGATCCGCGAGATCACCGAGCAGACCGGCACCAAGATCGACATCGAGGACGACGGCACGATCAAGGTGGCGGCGACCAGCACGGAAGCCGCGCAGAAGGCGATCGACTGGATCCGGGGCATCGTGGCCGAGCCGGAGATCGGCGCGATCTACAACGGAAAGGTCGTGAAGACCGCCGAGTTCGGCGCCTTCGTGAACTTCCTCGGCGCCAAGGACGGGCTGGTCCACATCTCCGAACTCGCCCAGGACCGCGTCAACAGGACCACCAACATCGTCAAGGAAGGCGACCAGGTGAAGGTCAAGGTCATCGGCTTCGACGAGCGCGGGAAGGTGAAGCTGTCCATGCGGGTGGTCGACCAGGCGACCGGCGCCGACATCACCGAGCAAGTCGGCGCGAAGCGTCCGCGCGCGGAAGGCGAGGAGCGCGGCGAGCGCCAAGATGGCGCAACCATGCGCGATCGGCGCGGCACGGCCGCGTAACGGCATATGCTCTCAATCGGCTAGTCGAGCTGTAAACCCCAGATGCTGAGCCAGATTTCATCTGGCTCACAGCAGCCTTTCTGCCATCTCCCCAGCACATCTCTGTAGAAATTTCCAACCGGAGTGTTGAATGCTCACCCTCGACCTCCCGGCCGAGCCGTACTGGCTCGACCTGCCGCGCGGCGTCCGCGTGGAGATCAAGCCCGTGACGACGGCGGTCATGGCTGCAGCCCAAGCTGCCGCAGCGCGCCGACTCGCCGCGATCCGCATCGCCGATCCGGATCTCGACCCCGACATGTCGCGCGGCCTGTCCTTCGCTTTCCTGGTCAAGGCGCTCGCCCGCCACGCCGTCACCGCCTGGGACGGCGTCGGCGATGCCGCCGGCCAGAAGCTGCCGCTGTCGCCCGAGGCGGTCGAGCGCCTGATGGACCTCGACGACATCGCGGCGACCTTCTGGGATCGCGCGACGGCGCCGGTCGCCGCGGTGGCCATCGAGGGAAACGGCTGAGGGCCCGCGCCGCCTGGCACTTCGGCCGCGGGCCCGACTACTGCCGCGGCTGCGCCGCCCTCGGCCGCGACTGCGCCGACGCCTGTCCCTACGCCGCCCACGCCCCCACCAGCGTCGAAGGCCACGCCTGCTGGACCGCCGGCACGACCTGCGCCGAGGTGACCATGGCCGGCCTGACGCTCGACACCGCCGGCGCGCTCACCGCAGCGCGCGAGTTGGGGGCGAGCGGCTGGGCGGCCACCGAAATGCTGCTCGCCATCCGCATCGGCATGGCCGAGGGCAGCGCTGCCCGCCGCGAGGGGGAGACGACCTGACATGGCCGACGCCACCCGCCGCGTCTCGGTCCGCCTGTCGCTGGACGATGCTGCCCGGGTCAAGGCCGGGCTGCGCGAGGTCGGCGAGACCGGCCAGCGCTCCCTCGACCAGATCAAGGGCGGCGCGGAGCGCGCCTCCCGCTCGTTGGAACTGCTCGACGTCGCCGTGCGGGGGATTCAGCTCGCCGGCGTGGCGGTCGCAGCCCGGGCTCTGGTCCAGGCCGGCGACGCGCTCAGCCAGAGCCTCTCGCGCCTGCAGAACGCCACCGGCTCGGTCGAGCGCGCCAGCCAAGTCTACGAGGCGCTGTACCGCAACGCGCTGTCCACCGGCGTGGCGGTGTCCGAGAGCGTCGACGCCTTCCAGCGCTTCTCGATCGCCGCCCGCGAGATCGGCGCCACCTCCGACCAGGTGGTGCGTCTCGCCGGCGGTCTGCAGCGCGTCGCCATCGTCTCCGGCGCCTCCACCCAGGAGATCTCCTCCGCCACCCTGCAGCTCGCCCAGGCGCTGGCCTCCGGTGTGCTGCAGGGCGACGAACTCCGCTCCATCCTCGAGGCCATGCCCCTGCTCGCCGAGGGGCTGGCCAAGGAACTCGGCGTCTCGATCGGCGAACTGCGCAAGCTCGGCAGCGAGGGCAAGCTCACCGCTGAGCGGGTGTTCCCGGCTCTGCTGCGCGCCACCGAACGCCTCGGTGCCGAGCTCGATCGCGCCCCGCTCTCCCTCGGCCGTGCCTTCGGGCAGCTGACGGCGGCGACCGAGAACTTCCTCGGCCAGCTCGACCGCGCCATCGGCCTGTCGAACGCCCTGGCCCGCGCGCTCTCCGCGGCCGCCCGCGCGGTGGATGGCGTCCGCCAGGGCGCCGGCATGCTCAGCGAGGAGGAGCGCTTCGCCGGCATGCGCCGCCAGGCCGAGGCGCTGGCGGCGCAGATCGCCCGGCTGGAAAGCCAGCAGGACGGCCGCGCCAGCCTCACCGCGCCCGTGCGCCGCGGCAGCATCCGTCCCGGCCTGGTCGGCGCCGCCGAGCAGCAGGCCGGGGTGGATCGTGCCGCCCGACTGGAGGAGCTGCGCCGGCAATACACGGAGCTCCAGGCCGAGATCACCCGCGGCGAGCAGGCCGCCGGCGAGCGCCAGCGCAGCGAACAGGAGAGCGCCGCCACTGCCGCGGCCGACGCCCGGCGGCGCCGCGCCACCCAGGACGTCCAGGAGCTCACGCGCGACCTCGACGACCGCTTCCGGATCAACCGGGAATACGAGGAGCGGGTCCGCCGCCTGCGCGAGGCCGAGGCCGCCGGTGGCGTCACCGCGGCCGAGCGCACCCGCCTCGAGACCCTCGCCTTGCAGGAGCGCGACGAGGCGCTGCGGCGTCTCGAGCCACGGGTTGCCGCCGTCCGCCGCGCCAGCACCGAGGGTGCCAGGGAGGCCCGCGAGGCCGAGCGGGAGCTCAACGAGCTGCTACGCGAGCGCGAGCGGCTGATCCAGCAGAACGAGACCGCCTATGAGCGCTACCAGCGCCGCCTCGCCAATCTCTCCAGCCTGGTGGAGCGGGCGGAACGGGCCGGGCGGGTGGTGCCGGACGAGACCATCCAGCGCGAGGCGGTCGCGGCGATGGAGGAGCTGGAACGGGCGGAGGAGCGTGTGCAGCGCGGCGCGGAACGCACTTCCGACACCGTCCGCGAGCTCGGCCTGACCTTCTCCAGCGCCTTCGAGGACGCCATCGTCAAGGGCGAGAAGTTCTCTTCCGTGCTCGAAGGGCTGCTGCAGGACATCACCCGCATCCTCGCCCGCAAGGTCATTACCGAGCCGCTCGGCAACGCTGTGTCGGCCGGCCTGTCGGGCATCTCCTTCGACAGCCTGTTCACCGATGTCGGCTCCTGGCTCGGCGGGCTGTTCCGCGCCGAGGGCGGGCCGGTCGCCGCCGGCCAGCCCTATGTCGTCGGCGAGCGGGGCCCCGAGTGGTTCGTCCCGCGCCAGGCAGGCATCGTGCTGCCGAACGGCACCGCGCCGGGCGGGCCGACCATCCACACCAGCATCACGATCGACGCCCGCGGTGCCGATGCCGGCGTCGAGGCGCGGCTGCGCCTGCTCGCCGGGCAGATCGCGCGGCAGGCCTCGGCGATGACGCTGGACGCCATCCGCCGCGGCGGGGCGGCCTACGACACGGTGCGCGGATAGCGGGGAGGGTGAGCCATGACCGAATACGCCTGGCCCGCCGCGCTGCGGCCGTCGCGGCTGAGCTTCTACCTGCAGCACAACACTCTGCGCTTCGTCTCACCGGTCAGCCGCGCCACCCAGGTGCTGCGCCGGGACGGCGCGCGCTGGATCGCCGAGGCCAGCTTCGATCCGCTCAACCGCATCCAGGCCGGCGTGCTGGAGGGGCTGCTCGCCGCCCTGGCAGGATCGGCGAACACGGTCCGCATCTGGGACTGGCGGCGCGAATACCGCACCGGCGATCCGCGGAGCCAGGGCGAGGTGCCCGCGGGGCCGTATTCCTTCTCGGATGCCACCATCTTCACCGATGGCACGGGGCTGGTGGTGGGATCGGGCACGCCGTCGCTGGCGGCCGGCGCGGCCCACGGGGCGCTGTCCCTACAAACCCAGGGCTGGTGGCCGAACGCGGTGGCGGTCGGAGCGGGGGACCATATCGGCCTCGCCGGCCGGCTCTACATGGCGACCGCGCCGGTGGTCGCCTCCGGCGCCGGCACGGCAACCATCCCGATCGCCCCGCCGCTGCGCGCCGCCGCCTCGCTCGCCGAGCCGCTGGTGCTGACCACGCCCACCGTCGCCATGCGCCTCGCCTCCGATGACGAGGGGGCCAACCCCACCCGGCCGGGGCGCTTCACCGCCATCACCATTCGCCTCGAGGAGGCCCTGCCATGACGGACGGCATCACCGCCACGCCGCGCCTCTCGCCCCAGGCCGCCGCGGCGGCGACCGCGCCCGTCGCCACGCCGGTGGTCCTGGTCGAGCTCGACTTCGCCTCCGGCCCCATCCGCGCCTGGACCGGGCTCGGGCCGCTCCATTGGGCGGGGGTGACCTATGAGGGCATGGGCACCATCGGCGCGGTCTCCGACATCGAGGAGACCGCCGAGCTGCGCGCCGTGCGCATCACGCTGACCCTCTCCCCGGTGCCGCAGGAGGTGGTCGACATCGCGCTCGCCGAGCAGTCCTTTCGGCTGCGCCCGGCGCGGCTGTGGGGCGCGCTGCTCGACGCCGAGGGCGCCTTCGTCGCCGACCCGTTCCCGCTCTGGGCCGGGCTGATGGACACCATGCAGGTGGTGGACGGGGCGGAACCCAGGATCTCGCTGACCTGCGAGAGCCGGCTGGTCGACCTCGAGCGCGCCGAGGTGCGCCGCTACACCGATGCCGACCAGCAGGCCGAGTATCCGGGCGACCGCTTCTTCGAGTTCGTCCCCGCCCTGCAGGAGGCGGAGATCCGGCTGCCGGCCAGCTGATGGCCCGGCTGCCGGATTGGCCTGCTCGGTTGGCAGCCCTGCTGACCGACGCCGAGACGCGCCCGTTCGATGCGCATCGCTGGAATTGCGGGCAGTTTGCCCTCGCCGCTATCGAGGCCTGCACGGGTGCACGGACGCGCATCCGAATTTGCCCCTCCCTCGAGGCCACCGCGGACAGCGCCGGCTTCCCGCGCATTCCGCCGGCCTTCACCCGCGCTGGAGATGTCGTGCTGGCGGGTGACCCGCCCCGCCTCGGCGTCGTGGTCGATGGCGGCCGCGCCGCCTTCGTCGGCCCCCGCGGCCTGGTCCGCGCCCCGCTCATCACCTGCACCACCGCCTGGAGGATCGCCTGATGCCGGCTGCGGTGCCGCTCATCGCTGTGGCTGCCGCCGGCATTGCCTCTGCCGCGGTCGGCGGCGGCATCATCGGTGCCGTCGTCGGCGCCGGCGCCGCCTTCATCGTCTCGGCCATCGGCCAGTCGGTCTTTCCCCAGAAGCAAAAAAAGCAGGCCAGCCTCAGCCCGCAGGCGGCGGCGATCGCCGGCTTCGACGCCGGCCAGCCCGGCGCCGGCCGCACCCAGGCCTTCCGCCAGCCAGTCACCGAGCACCAGCTCGTCCTCGGCCGCTGCAAGGTGTCGGGCCCGATCGTCTTCCTGCACTCGGCGACCGACGATGAGGGCCGCGTGGATGGCTTCTTCTACTCGGTCGTCGTGCTGGCCGCGCACCGCGTGCAGGCGATCGGCGAGGTGTTCCTCGGCGACAAGGTCGAGAGCGATGGGGCGTTTTCCGGCCTCGTGCGCATCGACCGCCATCTCGGCGATCCCGACCAGGCGGCCAACGCCAACCTGATCGCCGAGACCGGCGGCCAGTGGACCAGCGCGCATCGCGGCCGCGGCCGCGCTTATGTCGCCGTCCGGCTCAAGATCACCGCCGAGGCGTTTCCCGCCGGCCCGCCCAACATCGCCGCCATCGTCGAGGGCGCCGACACCATCCTCGACCCGCGCACCGGCGCGACAGGCTGGTCCGACAACCCGGCCCTGCTGCTCGCCTGGTACCTCACCGCGCCCTTCGGTTGGCGCGCCGCCTGGGCCGACATCGACATCCCGGCGCTGATGGCCGCCGCCAACATCTGCGACGAGTTGGTCGGCATCCGGGCCGGGGTCTACGAGCGCCGCTACACCGCGAACGGCGTGCTGTCGCTCGCCGAAGGCAAGATCGCCATCACCCGCAAGCTCGCCGCCGCCATGGCCGGCGCGCTGGTGGTCTCCGGCGGGCGGTTCTTCATCCATGCCGGGGCGCCGGCGCTGCCCGCCGCAACCCTCACCTCCGACGATCTCCGCGGCGACGTCACCATCCAGGGCGCGCGGCCGCGGCGGGATCTCTTCAACGGGGTGCGCGCCGTCTATGTCGAGCCCGCCGCCAACTGGCAGCCGACCGATGCGCCGCCGCTGCTGGCCAGCAATTACGTCGCCCAGGATGGCGGCGAGATGATCTACCGCGATCTCGAGTTCCCGCTCACCACCTCGGTCAGCACCGTGCAGCGGCTGATGAAGGTCGAGCTGGAGCGCAACCGCCGCCAGCGCACCGTGGCCTTCCCCGCCAACCTCTCCGCCCTGCGGCTGCGACCCTGGGAGGCGGCGACGGTCGCCCTCGACCGCCTCGCCCCCTTCCCGGCGCGGGTCACCGCTTGGTCGCTCGCCGCCGAGGGTGGGATCGACCTCACCCTGGAGGAGGAGGACGCCGCGGTATGGGACTGGAACCCGGCGGTCGATGAGCGCGCCACCGGATCGAACCCCGCCGTGGTGCTGCCCAACCCGGGGGTCATCGGCGCGCCCGCCAGCATCACGGTGGAGACGCCGCAGGCAACCGCCTTTGCCGTCCTGGCCGTCTCCTGGGCGGCGGTCGGCTCCTCCCACCTCGCCGGCTACCAGGTCGAGTTCCTGCCGGCTTCCGTGGCGGCCTGGCAGGGCTATGGTGGGTCTCTGGGCGCCACCGCCGCCGTCCTCCCCACCGCCGAGCCGACCGGCTTCCGGGTGCGCGCGGTGGCGCGCAGTGGGGCGGTGTCGGGCTGGCGGCAGGCGCTGGTCCCGGCCGCGGTGGTGGCGCCGACCGCAACCGCCATTGCCGGCGGCATCCGCCTCTCTGGCGGCTTCCCGCCCGACGCCGTGCGGCTGCAGGTGTTCGAGGCGACCAGCAGCAGCCTCAGCGCGGCGACCAAGCTGCCCGAGGAGCCGACCAGCCTCTTTTGGGACCGCACCGGCTTGGCCGTGGGCGACACCCGCTGGTACTGGCTGCGCGCCGTCTCGGCCGAGGGCAACGTCTCGGCCCTGACCGGACCGGTCTCCGCCACTGCGATCTGAACCGGAGCCATCCGCCATGCCCGCTCGCATCGACGACCTGCTGGTGCTCGACACCGCAGTCAGCAAGACCGACCTCGCCAAGTACCTGCGCGACCGCGAGACCGTGCTGCCCTCCGATTTCGGCGGCCTCGGCGACGGCGTCGCCGACGATCGCGCCGCCATCCAGGCGGCGTTCGACCGCGCGGCGGCCGATCAGAAGTTCGCCGTCATCCCGCCCGGCACCTGGAACGTCTCCGCTGGTGTGGTCCTTGGCGGCGGCGCCCGCGGGCTGATCATGGATGGCGTCATCCGGTACACCGGCTTGGCTGCGGTCACCGTGCTGACGCTCGGCGATGGCGGCACCACCCGCAACGGCGAGAAGCACTATGCCGGGCTGCAGGTCACCCGGCAGATCCAGTCCGACTGGCTCGACGAGGCCGATATCGGCATCCTGGTGCGCAACATCGATGCCTCGGTCGTCGAACTGCGCCTCGTCTCGGGCTTCACCATCGGTATGCGCACGCTGGGCGATGGCCGCGGCGTCGAGGACAGCACCTTCCATCTTGGGCGGATCCTCAACAACCGCATCGGCCTCGACATCCACTGCGCCACCGCCACCGCCTGGAACACGTCTGTCCGCTATTATGGCGGCCACTTCGCCATCGCGACGGGGATCAACCCGACGGTCGACCGCTTCGGGATCCGGCTGTCCAAGGCGGAGGGCGCCTACTCTAACCACAACCGGCATGTCTTCGACGCGCCGAATTTCGAGCTGCGGCAGCTCGACCCGAACGTCGCCATTCCCTTCCTCAACGAGACCAGCGGCTCGGCGATTATCGGCCGCGCGCTGCGCATGGAGGCTAACTCGCCGATCGTCGCGCGGCATACCGCCGCGGCGCAGGACTGCGAGTACGAGGTGGCGTGGAGCAACACCTACCAGGTCGGCATCGATTACACTGCGACCGCCACCCGCTGCGGCAATGCGGTGCTCAACCGGCATCGGGCCCCGGCCTCGCGACATCTCCGGCTGCTCGGGTCCGTGCCGAATGTCCGGGCCAGGGCATTCCGCCACGGCGCAACGGAGATCGGCGTGGAAGGGCTGGCGGTGGTCGCGACCTCAACCACCAGCGCCACCACCCTCGCCGGGCTGTCCTTCAACGGGCTGGACGACATCACCCCGACCGCCCGCGGGTTGCAGCTCGCCGCGCAGCGGGGCTTCGCCTTCGTGGTGGACTGCTCCCAGGCCAGGGAGTTCGCCCTCGTCCATTCCCTCGTCGGCGGCGCCGACGGCGGGCGGATCTTCGTCCGGTGCTTCGACGCGGCAATGAACGTTCGCGAGAACGTCGCCGGCGACGCCCTGGCCTCGATCACCACGCTGCTGTGGAACATCCCGTCCAAGGCCTGGACCGGCGGTGCCGCGATGGCCGACGCCTCGCTGAACAAGCGCATGACGGTGCGGCTCGGGCCCGGCGTCGCCTTCGCGCAGATCGGCATCGTCGGCTTCGACGGGCAGATCGAGGTCGAGGCGCTGCGGCTCTATGGCCTGCCCGAGGCAGCGCCGGCCCTGCTGTGCGGCACGCCGACCCTGCCGGTCGGGCAGCGGGAGTTCGCGGCGGAGGCGGCGTGGGACCTGCCATCGCTGGCACCTGGGGCGACCAGCCTGCTCGACGTCACCGTCAACGGCGCGCGGCAAGGGGACCTTGCCCAGGCCGCGCTCGTATCCTCCACGCGTTTCATCGAGCTCGACGCTGCGGCCTGGTCCAACAACACTGTGCGCGTCATGGCCAGGAACATCTCGCCGACGGCGATCTTCGATCTTGGCGCGGCGACGCTGTCTGTAGCCGTGATGAAGCGGCGGTTGACGTAGCACAAGAATCACCGCCGCGCTGCTCAGCGGCTTGCTACGGCTTGAGGTTGAGAGGCAATGACACCTCGAGGACAGACATGTTCTGCCGGTCGCGCCAAACCAGCATCACGCTCGGGCGGTCACCCTTCACGGCTGACGGACGGACCTCGGCGAGGACCTCCGCCAGCCTGTCTGCGGGTTTACTCGGTAGCGGGTCCCCCGCAAGTGACAGGTCACGCGTCGCGAAGGCAAGCGGTGCGGGGCCCTTCCCGAACAGAAAGCTGAGATCCGGCGCAGAGCGGACAATGAGTCCGTCGACATTGAATCCGGCCGTCTTCATCCACGGCTCCCAGAGGTTCTCGTCCGCGCCGGTATCAATATTGTGGAAAACCTTGGCGTCCAGTGCGGCGACGAGATCAGAACCGTGATCCACGGTCTTGTTGAGATGGTCGATCGCTTCAAGCCAATCTGTAAGCGCACTGGCCTTGCGTGCGCGGATTTGTTGGCCCTCGGGCGGCACGCGCGTCCGAGCGAAATTGATGACGAGAGGCGCACGCCCCTCAGATTTCCAGGCAGAGAAGCGTTCGGCTAGGAAGAATTCTGGCGCGATGTCGGGAATGCCGTCGTTGCCAACATCACGCCAGTTGCGGACTACGCGCAGGCGCGCGCGGCTGACGAGCGCAGGCGTGTCGAGCACAGATATCCGGATCAGAACCGATGCGAGTTCCACTGAGGCCGTGTCGTCGTAGCGGGGTCCTGATGTCGCGTCAGGCCGGGTCCGGGCGAGCACTTCGAATGCGACCACTGCCCCGATGCCGTCATGCTGCACGCCGGTCGTGGTTTCGGTAAGCGTCCAGGCCCCGTCGCCGACTGGGCGTGTTATTCGGAAAGTCCGCGACTTGGCGTCGCCGCGAGGGGCCTTCTCACCGATGCGCTGCGGCGCCTCGAGAAGGGTCCTGCCTTCCCTGCCTCTCCGAAGCCATGCGTCGAGGCCCTCCTCAAGCTTGGCGCAAGTGATCTCCAACGGCGTCGGCGGCGTCACCTGGGCGGCATGGCGAAGCTGCCGATAAGCCTGAAGCAAGGGATCGTCACTCGCCGGCAGGTCCGAGGACTGCCCCTCCGATGGCGGAGGGGTGCCATTCCACATTTCTACCTCGACCTCGTAGGTGTCGTCTTCGAGGTTTACGGACCAGCTCTCGCCGGGTTTTTGAAGGTCTAGTTCGAACCAGAAGTGCGACAGGTAGGTCGAGAGCAGATGCCACCCTGCCGTCTGTCTGCCGGCGGGCGCGACGGCACGGGGGAGGTATCGCGCCGGGCCTGTCGACGCGCTCGCTTTGAGGATGCGCCTGTAGCTTTTCGGCGAACCGTCGGCGGGCGTGACCGTAACTGCGTCCAGCCGCTTATGGACCTCCTTGTCATACTGCACGGACCACTTGGCATCTGGGCTGATCTGCGGCGGCGTTCCCACTGCGCCCTGAAAGTCCAGCGAAATCTCGGTACGACCGCAAGGCACGCCGTCTTGGTTAGCGTCGACGCTCCGTGCTCGAAGCGGTGGCAGCCGTTCCGGAAGGAGATAGTAGGTACGCAGCCGCCGCGGCGTGGGTGGGCGATCCTCCAGAACACGCCAGTCTGGGAACACGTGCACTACGTTGGCGGCCAAGCTGGGCTTGGCAGGTTCGTAGAGCACGTCCTCCCCTCGCACTGCCACCGCGTCGCCGGCGGCCTCGACGTCGATTATGCTTCGAGGTAGTCCGAAAAGATCCCCATTGGTCGGCTCCACACCACGATAGGCGTTAACGCGGATCTCTACGAGGTCGTCGTAGACGTGGTCCGGCAGGAGGTCGAGGAAGTAAAAGGCTGGCTCGCCGGCCAGAATTCCGCCCTGGAAGTCCGAGGCGGGGAAGCGGTCCGCATCCTTCTTTACCGCCTCGCGATCGTCAATCAGCCGCTTAGTAATACCGATCTCAATCATCTCGGCGCTGAAGGTCGAATGGTTGACCGTCGGTGCCGGATCGGGCGCGCGCGCCAGTCTGCGATTGAACACGCCGACGCCTATGGCGCGCAGGCTCGAGAACAGCGTTGGAATTTCGAGAAGCCGTTCGCGCAGCAGAGTGTGGGGGGGTTTTCGGAGGCCGGCGAGGGAGTCGAGCACCTGGCCTGCGTGCCAGTGCAGCTGTGTAGCCAGCGACGCCCCCGCCGTGGATGGCGGCACGTCGACTCGCCGAAAGAGCCTCATCATCCGCGCGACGGCTCCGTCCGGTTCCTGTTCCAGGATCGAACGCACGGCCCGTCTGAGCGCGACCGCATCGGCTCCGGTCAGCGTGTCAGTCAGTTTCAGGCGGTCATCGACCGACCGGCCGGTCAGTATGTCCTCTGCGAGTTGCAGGAGGAACCCTAAAAAGTCCACCGTTGCACGCCGGTCGCCGAGCAATGGATGTGCGTCTGGTAGCATGAAGGCGTGCGGCATGTAGAAGAGATCGGCGACGCGATTCACCGGCGCCGTTTCGCCCTTGGGCACCAGGAACTTCGAGGCGCCTGGACCCATACCCTTTTCCGCCGCGCGGGTGTCAGCGCTCTCGATCCACGCAACGGACGTCGACAGACGCGAGCCAGGGTTGGACAGATAATGGTTCAGGTCATCCTGCGCTGTCTTGGCGAGGGCGCTTCCCGCTTCCGGTCCAGAGTCTGCGAGCGGCACAAACGCTCCATTCGCCCAGTCTGGCTCCGCGCGGACCGCGTCGGGGCGCGTGATAGTCAGGCGCACCCGCACCATCGAAGCCAATTTGTCGAAATCTGCGCTCGGCGCGTCGTACAGGACTGCCAGGGGACCGATCTTGGTCGACAGCTTTCTACAGAGCTTAACGAAGTCCTTGAAAGTGCCGCGCAGGGCGAAGAAGAGCTTCTCGAGGTCGGTCCCAACGAGGCTGGCCGACGGAACCAACTTGATCGCCGTCGGCCGCATGCCGAGTCCCAGCGTCGCGTGGGCGCCGGATGCGGTTACCTTCGTGTTGTCGTAAATCCAGGACTCAACAGCTATCTCGACAACACCCTTGGCGAGCGCATCGTGAAGCTCAGCCAAGGCGCGGTATAGGTCCCGCAGCTGGCCTGGTGCGCCTGCCGCGTACTGGTCGAGCGCGAGCTTCAGCGCTTCGCGCCGGACAACGACCCGTAGTATCGCCGGCTTCTTCGAGTCCGTCTCCTCGACGAGCTGCAGAAGCGGCTGGCGCTTGTTCGTGGCTCCAGCCCTACCTGCGTCGAGGCGCTCGGGAACCATGGCGTCAGCGGCATTCCGCACGTCCACCGACCGCCGGAACTGCACGTCCGGCAGTTCGAGCCCGATCCGATGACCAAACTGGTGCTCGAGATATCCCGAGATTGTCAGGGGCTTGTCGGGACCATTCCATAATTGGAACCGCGTCTCTTCCTCAGCCTCGTCGTCAAGTGCAGCGATATCCTGGTCGAAGTGTTCGGCGAACCAATACCAAGCCTGTGGTCCAGCCGCGGAGACATCACCCCTGAGAGTCCAGGGACGATCCGGCCCTGGCATGTCGCTCGAAAGCTGGGACGGCAGAGGCAGTTGCGCGTCGGGATCCGAGAGGTTTCGTATGAGGCCGCCCACAGGCAAAGCGAGGTTGAGTCGCAGCTTGTTGGTCTCAGAGAACTGGACGGCTTGAACATCGGGGTGCACCAGATTGGCGACTCCGTAGTCCGGGTCGAACTGAACGGGCCAAGTCACGCGGATGGCGCCAGCGAGGCGGTCAGCCGACCGCGCGAGGCGCGTCAGCGGCGCCTTGGCCAGAACAAGATCGGGCGGCTTGACGGTAACACCCAAAGGCCATTCGACCACATCGAAGATGCCGGACGGATCATCCGTTGTGCGGAATGCCACCTCGACCTGAAAGGACTTTGGCTGGGTAACTTCGTAGCCCAGGATCTCGGACAAGGATCCCGCGGCCTTGGGATCGGGATCCAGCACGAGCGTCGCCCCATCCGCGTCGCGGGCGAGCAGCGCCGCGCTGAGCCTGAGTTCGGCCCCTTTGCCCTCTGCCGACACGGGGATCCAGAGCCAAGCCTCCGGAAATCCTGCACCGGTACCGAGGCTGCCCACCCAGCCTTCGACAAATGACTCGTCGCGATGGACCGCCTCGACGAGCCGGAGCGCATACGCAATACTACCGCTACCGGTCAGGCGCCGTGGCACAAGCTCGATCTGACGGCGGTGCCAAGCGTGCACTTCCTTTCCGTCGATCCCTTTCGGCAGCACCTCGCTTTCATTGAGCAGCTCGTGCCGGAATAGCGCCCGACGAGGCGCATTGCGAACTACCGCGCCGTCTGCGCCCCGGTCCACGAACCTTTGGCCGCTGTCAACGACGTCGAGCAGCGCCTCGGGTGCTGCGTACAAAACCCGGTTGACGGGCGTATGGCCCTCCAGACGCGGCATCGGGCCCCTGCGCGCCGCGTAGAAAACGATCCGGTCTGGCTGGCTCGCTGGAGTCGGCTGTTCACCCGCCGGACCGCCGAAGCTCGCCCGTGCGAGACCTGGCGTCCGCGCTGGCACGGAGGCGAGTTCGTCGAAGCCGAGCTTCAGTAGATTCGTGAGTGCACCGGGCTCCTGCTCTACGGCTTTCCCGCCGATCCGCAGCTCGCTCTCTGTGACCGTCTCGAGCGGATCGGAATCGTTCCATGGCATCCTCAGGACCAGTCCCGTGAGCGAAACCACGTTAGTTGCGAGCCACACCTTTCCGTCGATCCATTGCGGCAGGTTCCCAACGTGAGACAGGTTCTCTCGAAGCGCCATGATGCGTTTCGAATTCTTGAGTCCCCCATCCACGCGCGAGATCGGCCAAGCGAGGCGCTCGCCAAACCCGAAGAGGCGTCCCATCATCTGATTGATCGGCAGGTCCACCCGACCCGCCGCATTCGCTTCCCGCTCAGCAAGTCCGCGGAGCTCGCACCAGAGCGCGTCGAGATAGCCGCGCTCAGTCTGTCCGCTCTGGAGGAAGAGGTCCGGACGGGCTCGCACGCCGTCGGCGGTCCACTGAAATCCGGGTAGGCTTATGATTGGTTCGTCGTTCAACGGGATGTCGCGTTTCGAGATCGGCAGGAGAAGGTCGTAGGCCCAGGAGCCGTTGGTCCCACCGCCTGGCCGTGCCTTCTCGAGGTGTGCTCGCCACGCGACTGTGTCGTCGAGCGGAGTGGGCTTCTTGGGCGGCGTCGGCTTCAGGATGGGTTTGACCACCTCTTTCCACACGAGGGCACGGTCATCCATACTGTCGGGGTCCGCGCCGGCCCAGATCGTCGCCATGCGGGAGAAGACCCCAAGAAGGCCGAGCACAGCGGCGTGCTTTTGCGGCCCGGTAGCCGCCCCGCCATCGAGTTCGGCCCAGGAGCGGACCGGTGGAAGGGCGTTGGATAGGGCTGCGAAGGCCGGCCAGCCGAGTGCGGCATCGCCGTCGAGCTGATCCCACTGGCTCGGCGCCGGCGGCGCTTGCAGTCCCAAGGGACGCGCGTCGCTCCACGTCACCTTGGCACCCGAACGCGTCGTCGCCTCAAGCGAGAATGACAGCTGGGTCCCGGGCGGCAGCGGTACGGGGCAAGGCCGCACTGTTCCAGAGTTGATTCGCGCCACTTCGTTTGCGCCGATGAGCCAGACACCCTCGGCGGCCAGGCGAGCCGCCGACCAGAATCGTAGGTAGTCGCGGGCAAACATCTGGTCGTCGATCGCGGATCCTTGCGTTGGCTCCAGCACGAAAGGTTGGAGGATCAGATACGTGACGTCTCCGTCGTGTGAGTAGCTCTCCGGGCCCGCCGGCGTCGTGCTTAGGAAACGCGGTTGATACTGTTGAATTGATAAATAGAGCCTTGCCATCTGCGCCCCGCTAGCCGAACGACGCACTGCCGGAGATCTGCATCTGCACGGCGCCTGCGACACTGAAGGTCCAACTGAAAATTCCGGAACCGACCCGCACGGACGCGCTGTAGGCTGCAGCAAGGGTCGCATTGTAAGTTAGATAGCTGCGCGCGTTTGGGATGTAGACGAGTGTCACCTCCACGAACGCCTGCGCCGAAACGCGGAAGCGGGCAGACAGGATCCAGACGTCTACGCCGCCCTCACCGTATGCGTAGATTCCGAGGACGCCCGTGACGCTGAGCTTTGCGAGTGAGCTCTTCAGCAGCTCGGACGGATTAATGCCGATTTGCTCGGGCGCGCGCAGGGTGGCAGAGCCGATCATTACCCCGAACACACCGATTCCCGCCTTCACCCAGGCGATCGACGTCCCAGCCGAAAAGCCGTAGCCAAAGTAGAATCCCGCGCCGGCCGACAAAGTGATGTATTTGAAGCCGTTCGGTAGCGTCGGTAGCCCTTCGGGCGGCTTCACCGACGTGCGCTTCTCGACAAAGAAGCCGAACTTGGCTTCGTAGACACCCATGGGGATCGAGAATGCTCGCTCCCACATGTATCCGTTCGGTCCACGCCAGGGCTGGCCCAGATCAATCAAGAAGTCCCACGCCGGATTCCATTCGAGAGCAATCTCGCCGGATTGCATGGGACCGAGCATGTCCAGCGCGGCGATGCGGAGCGCCACGCGGAAGCGATCGAGCTGCGGCGTGTCCCCAGGGATATAGGCGAGGTTGATGTCGTCCTCGCCGGTGATCAGCTTTGCGATCTGGCCACCCAGCCTAATGCCGTAATAGATGCCATCATGAAAGATGAGAGCGCAGGGTTTGAAGAGCTCTCCGAGTTCGAAGCGAATACCGAACAGCCAGCCAAATTTGGGGTCTAATTCGAAATTAAAATTGTCCTCGCCTTTCAAACCCTTGATGGCCTCTTTCTCCTTAGTCAGGTCCGCACCAGTCAGGGAGAGCAGGCCGTCGTATAGTGTTGGGCCTGGATTTATGTTCTGAGCGATTAGCAACCACTGAAGCTTGAAAAAGCCGTCCGCCGTGCCGGGTGACGCGTACCAAGCAAGGAAGCCGCGATTGCTAGCGTCGGTCGTGTCATGAGCGTAAACAAGGCTCCGTGCCGCTCTGTTCGATTCATCATCATCCTTCGTGAACAGCGGCCATGACAGCAAGCTGAGGTTGAAGCCTTCTGCCCATATCGCGCCTGCCTTCTTTCCGGCCTTCAGGTCGAAGACACCCGCATGGATGGATTCGAATTCGAGCGTAAGCAGACGGAACAGCGATAACTTCAGGTCACGACCGCTGAGAGAGGCCAATCCGACACCAGGATTCCCGAACTCAGGCATCTTTGTCGGGTCCTCGGACGCGGCAACGGACACTCCGGTCCGCGCAACGAGGGAGAATTGTCCGGCGCCATCCAGAGCCGGCGTGCGGCCGAACTCCACACGCGTGTCGAGATAAGGGTAGCCATAATGCTTGTCGGGCGACTCGCCCTCGAATGTTGGCGCCGCTAGGGGCACGGTCTCAGCTTGTAGCCTCTCCCTGATATCTGCGGCTTTGCCGCGGATCAGCCCCACGCCGACCGGACGGATGTCCAATCCCGCGAGGGTAATCCGCCGCGCGTCGCCGAGGGGGAAGCGGATGCCGCGGAGGTCGAACGATAGACTGCGCACAAGCCCCATGGCGATCGCACGACCCGCTTCGACCTCTGGAATGCGGATTCGAAAATCGGAAAGCTTGACTGGCTTGGGGGCCTCTAACTGAAACGTGCCAACACTCCAGTCGCGGCAGACAAGATCGGCGTCGATATCGAGAGTTGTGTCGCCGTCGTGCGAACCGACGCGGATGCTCTTCAGGTTCACCTTGTCGATGAAGGCCACCACCACGTCGAGGCTCAAGGGCTCATCAAAAGTCGCGGCGAATGTGAAATCGCGCGGCTTTCCCGTTACTGATCCTGTGGTGGGGGGCAGCGTGCCGGCAACGGTGATTGGCTTCCAGTCGAAGCGGCGCCCGAAAAGTTCGCGGATCTCCAGCTTGAATGAGATGTCACCCGCAAGAATCGTGGTCCCCTTGATGGTCGCCGAGAAGCGAATCAACGACCAACCGACGTCTGCGCCGCCCCAGTTCGGCGCCGTGGGCACGGGCGTTCCTTCGCCACTCGTCCAACCAGCGGCCTCGGCGACCTTCTCGATCCGCCCCCAAACGTCGACGTCAACGGGCGGACCCTCGAGGCCCTCGGGTGCGCGACCACCGACGGCGGCGAAGCGCGCCGCGATGTGCGAGAAGCCACAGAGCGCCTTGAGTACTGGATCGCGATCGAGGTCAATCTTGGGGTTGATGATGAGCGCGCCCCGCCAGTCCTTCTGCTGAATCTCTTCGGGCAACAAAGCGACGAACGCTGCAACAGGATCCTTGCCTTGTGCGGGATCAAGCGAGAAGGGATCTGCACGCCCGTCATCGGCGTAGGCGGCGTTTGCCTCCTTCAGGATCGCAGCGAGACTCCGTTCACCACCAAGCTTGACGATCAAGGTCGTCTGATCGTCCAGGAACATGTCCCAAGCCTTGCCACCACCAAAGCGGCAGAAGTCGAAGCGGTGGTTCCACAGGGCCGCCACCCTATCGATGGGGTGAAGTCGCGATGGATCGCTGCTTGGATCGCCCGAAGCTGGTCGGCGTAAGCTCCGGGAGACAATCATGTAGTCCGGTGGTTCACCCGCAAGATCTGCAAGGCGAGCAAGCGGGAGGCCTTCGTCGCGCAGGATCTGCGCGAACACCTCGCCATCTTCGGCGTGTTGAAGAAGCTCGGTATAGACCTTGTGAGTTAGAGTAGCACCGTAGCGGGCGGAAAGATCGCGTAGCTGCTCGCGCGTCTCCTCAGCGAATTCCTCGCGGTCGCGCCAGATCTTCTGAGCGATCTCGAAAATCGGCGGCAGGCCCTGCAAGAGCTCGGCCAAAAAGCCTTGTGGCTTTTCCACCATCCCCTTGAAGTAGTCGTTGAGCGCCTTCTCGAGCTTGTCAGTGACGAAGACCTTAAGGATCTGATGGTACGATTTGAGAGTTTCCGAACCAAGTGCCGCGATCGCCCTGTTCGCAAGCTCCATGGTCGGGGGAGCGTATGCGAACTGCAGCAGGCGATCGAGACGCCCTGTCCCGCGGTCCGGATCCAACAACTCCGCTACCTCATCAGGTGAGGACTCTTGGAGCATGGTGTCAAAGACATCGAAACCGAGGATGTCCGGCGGGTTCCGCGCCAGGGTGTCCCGCGCCGCTTCGAGGCGCTCGGACGCCTCAAGTAGATCGTCGAAACCCCAATCGTCCGGATCCCCAAGACGTGGGCGTAACCCCACGAGAAAGTCCCAAAGCTTCTCGCGCGCCTCACGCCAGCCAGGCGGCAATACGCCACGCGGTTCGCCGACCCAGAACCAGAAGAAGTCTTCCAATGGCCCATCCAAGGCTCTTCGACCTAGGGCGAGGGCGTCCGTGGGTTGTTGAAAGGGATCGGGGGCCGCCGCACCTAGATCGGCGCGCGCCTCCAAGCCGCTTGCGGATGGGCCGCCGAAAAGAAACTGCGCGTGACTCGTAGGCGACGGAACTGCCCAGCCGGCGGATCTGATCTGAGCAGTGCTCCTGGTGTCCATCGCAAGGACAGTCGGCGCCAGCCCCACGGCGCTAGGATCAAATATCCCGTTTGCGCCCCGGCTGGTTCTCGAAGGAACTGCGAACATGCGCTGCACCGGCAGCAGGTTCGGTCCCACCCGCAGACCTTCGATGTGCTTGTAACCGGTGGGCTCCGGCTTCGGGAACGTCTTCCGCGCTCCCTCGTCGAGGTCATTGAGCCAGCGGGCTCCTTGTTCCGCGAGACCATCTCCCGGAAGAGGCGCGCTTCCGAGGTCCGAGAACGCCCACTTCGTGTCCAACATCGGCAGCACGACAGTGGGCGCGGCGGCTTTCGCGACGCGTCTTGAGACTTCTCGGCTTTCGATCGAGCCGATCCGCCTGACCGCCGCTTTCTCGGGCAGATCCATTGCAAACGTTGTCTGTGGCTCTGACGTCTGCAGCGGAACTTCGACAGTCGGGAAGACGAAGCGCAGGCCGCGGGCGGCGTCCCGCACTGGGGTAAAGCCGAGCGTCACCGGGTGAGGATCGCGCGGGCCAGCTGCGCCGTTCTTTGTAGGCGCGTCGAGCGTCAGCACCGCATCGGACGAGATCCCCAAGATCTCGCGTGGCCGCTTGCCTTGCAGAGGCGTCCTTCTGCCCACTACCCAGTAAGGTGTCGGGAGACGCATGTTCTGCAGGCCACCTGGTTTCCGTGTGGCGCCGTAAAGTCGGACGGGATCGACCGTCTCCATTGTCGCGCTGACTGTCACCGTCTTCATCGGGTCGCCGATTACCAGCGCACGATTGGTCTCGCCCTGCGGGTCCGCCACTGGCTTGACGTGCCCTTGCCGGCCGCTCACTGGGAGACGGTGCTCGACGGAGAATATCAGCGGGTGGCCGTGTTCGTCCTTGAGGACCGGAACGGCTAGCCGCAATGCGCTGCCTCGTTCTGCCGGCACGATCGACCAGCCGACGTTCCGCCATTGGCCGCCGCTAAACTCGAACCGACCGGCCAGGTGCGCCTCTGAGGCGACGTGCTGGAAATGGAAGCCGTTCTCCTCTGCGTTGAATTTGCGAGTAGGATCGAGGATGTCGGCGTTTAGGTAGATCGCACCAGCAGCCGGCCAGAACATCGCCTCGAAGGCGCCATCCATCAAGCGCAGCCGCTCTAGTGGCAGATCCTGCGCCAGGAGAGGATCGGTGGGCGCAGGACCGTAGCGCTCCCTGATTGTCAGCGAGGGCGCACCGCCCTGCGGCCAAATCTCGACAACGCCCGCTTCCGCGTCCGGCGACACGAGTGTCGATGTCCAGTCCAGTGTCCAGTCCGCATAGGCAAGGCCGAGTCCGGCCTTCCTCATCGCAGAGCTGAGCGCCCCGATCTGAGGTACGACCAGGACCAACCCGAAGTCCGGATCGGGCGCTGGCACGGTGATTTTGGAGAAACCCAGCGGCTTCGCCGCTCCCTCGACCTGTATGTCGACCGTGCCCGTCCAGCCAACGCTTCCCGGAGCCAGGTGGAGCTCTTGCCCAGCTACCGTGCAGGGCAAATCGAAGCTCAGCTGGTTGAAGACGAGACCCGCAAAGCGGCCGGCGATACGCACTCTCACTGCTGGACCAGTAACAAGTTGCAGCGACAGCTTTGCCGCGCCGAGCGGGTAGTCCTGCGCAACGCCTTCGACTTCGTAGACTTTCCCGAAGAGCTTGAGGATCGGCATGACTCAGCTCTCCCTACGTCTGACACAGCCAGGTGGTGCCACCTCGGGCGACTCTCTCGTTCGCTCTGCTGCCCATATCAGTTCATCGACGTCCGCAGCGGTTAAGTTAGACAGCGCCGCGACGGGCAGGCTCCAGTTGAGGAGTTGATCGCGCACGGTGACGAGCTCGCGTCGCCGATCGGGGGTCACGTCAATTTTGTGCGTGGTTACGTAGTTTGGGTCCTCGACAATTCGGTATCTTTGGTCGCTCCCGCGAAGTCGCAGGGCTTTGATCCTGAGCTCCCGCGTCCCGCCGCAAATCCCTGCTTGTTCCCATTCTCTCAGGGACCAGGCTGGAGGGTCGGAGCGAAACGGGGCGACGGCGTCGAACTCGACCCTTCCCTGCATGAACACAGGAGAAGCGAGTGCTAAGTCCTGAGAGTAATAGTTGTCGACTTCCACCGCGTTGGCTCCGAGCGCCGTCGACGCCCAATCTCCGAGAGCGACGTCCCCTCGTCGACCTGCCAACGTCATCGGCTCGCGGGGTATCCGCTCGGCGGCACACCCGCTGAGATACTGATCACTGTCCCGGCGTAATATCAGAAAGGCCCGAGCAAACCGCTGCCGGTTCTCCGTGTCAGGAAGTATGTTGCACAGGGCGCGCATGTTGGCCTGCACTGTGAGCACGGGTGCGCCTTCAGTGGATGGAGCGATCGCCTTTACGCACAAGCTGCCGACAAAGGCATTCCAAACCGCCGCCTCGTGGATCCTCAGAGCTGTCGCGAGTGTCTGCCGATCCGAAAGTTCGAGTCCCGCACCCTCGTCCGCATTCGCATGGTGCCAAGCCAAGGAACGGTTGACCTGAAGAAATGTCGCCAAGGCTTGCTGCTCGGCGACATCAAGCCGACCGACCATTGGATCCACGGTCCGCAGCCGAAGGTCGATCGTTAGCACGTGCGGCGGATGAGTGTTCCTATAGTTGTAGTCCTGCGTGCCAGCCGACCAGATCGCGAGACGCAGGCGATCCCCGGGCAACACACTCGGACCATTGGCTGAACGACGGCCATAGTGAAAGCAATTCTCGCTATTGAATGCGCTCGCGCCGACCTGCCGCGGGGAGATGTCTTCCGGTCCAATCACAGTGCTCGGCGAGAGTGCGCCGGTTGCGCAGCCGGTTCCGGCCAGTGCAAAAAGCGTCGCCGCAATTCCGTTGAGTAGAACGGGTTGGCTGAGCCAGGAAACGCGTCTGCGCATAATTTGGCTCTCCTGATTCAGGGCATCGGGGGAAGATCGGACACGTCCAGCCCGAATGAGCTTGGCTTCCAGGATAGGGCCGGGTCACAGACAGCCTTCGGTAGCGCGTATTTTCCCGGAGGCGGCTTTGTTGGATAATTCCAACGATAGCTTTCTGCTCTAGGCCAACTGGCGAGCGCTTGGCAGTTCGCGTAGAGTGCATCGGTGCTGAGCGGCCGGGACGCAAGCCAGGTCCGATGCTCATGGAGGCTATCAAGCTTCCCCTTGAGCTTCTTTTTTTCGGTAGGCTTTAGTCCATTGAAGGCGCAGGCGGCGATGACTGCTTCGATAAGCCGCGATTGCTCCGCATCCTTCCACTTGCTCACATCCGCGGGAAGGTCTGCAAGAGCCAGCGCAAGTCGCAAGCTGGGCCCGCGAAACTTGGTCTGTGAGAGGAATCCGGACCAGCGCACGTGGCATCGCACGAGGAGTGCGACCGCCACCTCCGACGTGAACATCTTGTCCAGCCTGACCTTTCTGGTACCCATTGGCTTGCCTGGGCGATCACTCGGATCGATCTCAAACGCCAGCACGTCGCGCAGTCGCGTGCGGCCGAGATCCCACTGGTGCCGCCGGAACGTCGTTACATAACGGCTGAGCGCCAACCACCGCCAGAACCAGTGGGTGGTGTGCAGCCATTCAAGGTCCCCGAGCCGCTTCTTGCCGGGGTCAGAGGTGTCGTTGTCCAGGGGAGCCCAATCCATTCGTCCGACATAGTTCCGGGTGCTCTGCCAACTCGGCTTCTTGGGCCCCGCATTGCCTGCAGGCCAGACGGGCTTCATTGAAACCCCGAACGGATCGAATAGCTTGGTTCTAGCGTCCGTAGGGGCCCGGCCTGCCCAGTAGGCCAGGTAAGGCGCGAGTTCGCCGGCACCTGCTGTCGAGTCTGGTTCGCTGGGCGAAGCGCCGCGCGCTGGGGCGAGTGCCCAGTTGTAGGGCCCAAACGAAATCACCGCGTCGTCATACCCGTTAATCCCATCGAAGCGCCCCGCAGCCTCGAATTCGGAGATCGCACGCAGGACTCGGAACGTGGATCTTGTTTCTCCCTTGGTAATCGTGTTCCAGTCGAGTCCAAGCAGGGTCTCGGGCAGGATCTCATCAGCATCGCTTCCCTGAGAGACGAAACCACCTCGCCAATCCTTGCTGAAGATCGAGATTCCGCCCGCGCGTTCCATCTTGTGAGGGGCAGGGTTGTGCGCCTTCCGGAAGAGCCCTGTCAGATCACAGACGCCGACGCGAAGCCGCTTGATTTGCGTCTTCTTGCCGTCGACAAAGGCGACGATGCGTGGATCATCGTATCGCCAGTAGTTCCCTATCCAATCCGCGCCTCCGTCGAGGGGGACAAGGGCTCCCTTCTCCCGAAGAAAAATGTCGATTACGACGGGGCATCGATACCGTTTTGCTTCCCACGCATCGACACAGGCCAGGAATCCCGGCGCTTTCTCGTCGCCGTCTTTGGGGCCGGTATAGATGTGCACATTGTCGACGGCCTGTAGCCGATCGAGCCAGCGGGGAGATGGAGGCCCAACTGGCGCTGAGGGCTTCTCCTGGGCCACCCGCGACATCGATGCATAGATCTGGAACTCTCGAACCGCGTGGCTAAGCCAACGCTTCCTCGCCACTGTCCCATCGCTCGCGAAGAATACGTTGAAGCCCAGCGCCGCAAGGCGGTCCTCTAGGTTAGGCATCCGGCTCTCCGCTGACACACCTCACCCACCAAGCACCTGCCCACGAGTGATCGCGCCAGCGTAGCCTCCTGCCTCACCATGATACGCAATTCCCCTTGCGGCGGCGTGCCCACCACTACCGTCGACCGAACCACCGAGCGTCGGCGCTAAAAAGGTGTCGAAGTACTCTTCAACAGGCGCAATTCGGGACGATAAGTTCTCTTCATTGCGAATTCAAATGGAATTTTAATTGCCGCAATCATCGCGACCTGCCCTCACGCGCGTGGCAGCCGAGCGGTTCGTCCGCCAGCGCTGGGACGGGATGGATGACGCCTTCTCGGGTCAAGCAACGGATGTCCACTCTCAGGCCGCGATCGCCACCGTCAGGTAAGTCGCGAGCCGAGTCCAGTCGCCGCAGGTCAAACGTCCTCTGCGGGAGCGCCCCAGAGAATTTTGTTTCCCGGTTCCCACCGCTGCTCCAGTCGGTCTTCCAACCTCACATGTCTTCTGCGCCGTTGGCGCCGTGAACCCCAGGTTTCCTGGGCTTTTGCCGCGGTGGCTTGAGGGTTGGAGAACGCAACGACCCCAGAAATCGCTCTCCGGAGGAGCGAAAGTCTCCAGAGCTTGGGGGTGAGGCGATTTAACCCTCAAGCTGTATCCTATTGATATTACGTCGTTCATGCTGCGAGCAGCTTGAGGTCTTTCAGCAAGGCGACCGCCCAGCAAAAGCTACCGGAGCATAAAAGATCGGGTGCTGGCTCAGCTTCCGTAATTCCCGGCTGCATACCGCCAGCGTGAAGGGAATTGGGCCGCGAGGCCTCCTTCCCCTTTATTGGTTACAGCAGCGAACCAGGCCCGCCCTCGTCTTTGACGGCCGTTTCGGCTGCCTTCGTCAGGATCTCGTATTCTGTGTCAACGGCGGAGCAAAACCAGGCCAGCGCGGCGGCGGAAAACAAGGCCACTGGCGACATGGCGGCATCAGACCTGGCCGGCCCCCGATCGGGGGCCGGCCAGGTCTGCGGCTGGTTCCTCTGATG
>NZ_JACADR010000219.1 GCF_016106005.1 Roseomonas rosulenta | reverse complement strand
CGCGCTGCCGCCTGCGATGGACGCCGCCCCGCCACCCCCGCCGCCGGCCGAATTGCTGGCCCCGGGCGCCGCGCCGCCACCGCCCCCCCCGGCCGAGCTGCTCGCCCCGCTGGGCCGCTGACGCGCGCGGCGATACACAGCGCGCGGGGCTTGCTCTATAGGTCGCGGCCCTTGCACCACGGACCATGGCCATGACCGAGGACTTCCATCGCATCCGCCGCCTGCCCCCCTATGTCTTCGCCGAGGTGAACGCGGCGAAGGCCAAGGCGCGCGCGGCGGCGGAGGACATCGTCGACCTCGGCATGGGCAACCCGGACAGCCCGACCCCGCCGCACATCGTCGCCAAGCTGATCGAGGCGGTGCAGGACCCGCGCACGCACCGCTATTCGATGTCGAAGGGCATCCCGGGGCTGCGGAAGGCGCTGGCCGGCTACTATGACCGCCGCTTCGGCGTGAAGCTCGACCCCGAGACCGAGGTCGTCGCGACGCTCGGGTCGAAGGAGGGGCTCGCCAACCTGGCGCAGGCCATCGCCAGCCCGGGCGACACGATCCTGGTGCCGAACCCGTCCTATCCCATCCACCAGTTCGGCTTCATCATCGCCGGGGCCTCGGTACGCTCCATACCGTACACGCCCAACGACGACATGCTGGCGGCGATCGACCGCGCGGTACGCCATTCGGTGCCGAAGCCGACCGCGGTGATCGTGAACTTCCCCTCGAACCCGACCGCGCTGGTCGCGGGCATCGAGTTCTACCGCGAGCTGGTCGCGCTGTGCCGCAGGCACGAGCTCTTCATCCTCTCCGACCTCGCCTATGCCGAGCTGTATTTCGGCGACACGCCGCCGCCCTCGGTGCTGGAAGTGCCGGGGGCGAAGGACATCACGGTGGAATTCACCTCCATGTCCAAGACCTACAACATGCCGGGCTGGCGGATGGGCTTCGCGGCGGGCAATCCACGGCTGATCGCGGCCCTCGCGCGGGTGAAGTCCTACCTCGACTACGGGGCCTTCACGCCGATCCAGGTGGCGGCCACCGCCGCGCTGAACGGCCCGCAGGACTGCATCGAGGAGATGCGCGTCCTCTACAAGGATCGCCGGGAGGTGCTGGTGAAGGGCCTGCGCGCGGCCGGCTGGGACGTCCCGGCGCCGGACGCGTCGATGTTCCTCTGGGCGCCGATCCCCGAACGCTTCCGCCATCTGGGTTCGGTCGGCTTCTCGAAGCTGCTGCTCGAGAAGGCGAAGGTCGCCGTCGCCCCGGGCCTCGGCTTCGGGGAGCACGGCGACGAGCACGTGCGCATCGCGCTGGTGGAGAACAACCACCGCATCCGCCAGGCGCTGCGCGGCATCAAGACCTTCCTGTCGGGCGACAATGCCGCGCCGGCGGAAGCCCAGCAGGAAGCGATCAGCGCATGAGCCGACCTGTCTCCGTCGCGGTCGCCGGCCTGGGCACCGTCGCCGCCGGTGTCGTCAACCTGCTGCGGGCCAATGCGGACATCATCGCCGCGCGCGCCGGCCGGCCGATCGCGGTCACCGCCGTCTCGGCGCGCGACCGCACGCGCGACCGCGGCGTGCCGGTGGCCGGGCTGCGCTGGTACGACGACCCCGTGGCACTCGCCGCCGACCCGCAGGTCGAGGTGGTGGTGGAGTGCATCGGCGGCTCGGACGGTCCGGCCAAGGCCCTCGTCGAGGCCGCGCTGGCCGCGGGCAAGCATGTGGTGACCGCCAACAAGGCGCTGCTCGCGGTGCATGGCGCCGCCCTTGCCACCACGGCCGAGGCGAAGGGCGTGGCGCTGGCCTTCGAGGCGGCGGTCGCCGGCGGCATCCCGGCGATCAAGGCGGTGCGCGAGGGCCTGGCGGCGAACCGCATCTCGCGCGTCGCCGGCATCCTGAACGGGACCTGCAACTACATCCTGACCACGATGCGCGAGCAGAAGCGCGAATTCGCCGAGGTGCTGGCCGAGGCGCAGAAGCTCGGCTACGCGGAAGCGGACCCGTCCTTCGACATCGACGGCATCGACGCGGCGCACAAGCTCGCAATCCTGGCCGCGCTCGCCTTCGGCCGGCCGGTCGATTTCGGCGCCGTGCATGTGGAGGGCATCCGCGAGGTCAGCGCGCTCGACATCGCGCTGGCCGAGGAACTCGGCTACCGAATCAAGTTGCTGGGCATTGCGCGGCGGGAGGAAGGCGGCATCTCGACGCGCGTGCATCCCTGCATGGTGCCGGTGGGCGCACCCATCGCGCGCGTCGATGGCGTGTTCAACGCCGTGGTGGCGGAAGGCGACTTCGTCGGGCGCATCATGATGGAAGGCCGCGGCGCAGGCGGCGGGCCGACCGCCTCGGCGGTCGTGGCGGACCTGATCGACATCGCCCGCGGGCGCTTCACCCCGGTCTGGGGCGCGGAATCCGGGGCGCTGAAGCCGGAGCCCTCCCTGCCGATGGACCGTCACACCGGCGCCTACTACCTGCGCCTGATGGTGGTGGACCGGCCGGGCGTGATCGCCGACGTGACCGGCGTGCTGCGCGACAATGCGATCAGCCTGGAATCCATGCTCCAGCGCGGCCGCGCGCCGGGCGAGGCGGTGCCGGTGGTGCTGACCACGCATGAGACCAGCGAGGCCTCGGTGCGCGCGGCCCTGGCGCGCATCGCCGCGCTGGATGCCGTGGTGGAGAAGCCGGCGCTGATCCGGATCGAGGCGCTGTGAGACACGCCGCGGCCGCGCTGCTGGCCGCGGCGCTGCTGGCCACCCCCGCCGCCGCGCAGGACCCGGCCGGCACCTGGCGCGGCGACTACATCTGCGGCCAGGGCAACACCGCCCTCGCGCTCACCATCGAGGCGCGCAAGGAGGGCGGCCTGTCCGCCCTGTTCCACTTCGAGGCCGCAGCCGACAACCCCGGCGTGCCGACCGGCTGCTTCGAGATGCAGGGGCGGTTCACGCCCACGACCGGGGCGATGGTGCTCGGTCCGCTGCACTGGCTGCGCCGGCCGGCGAACTACGTCATGATCGGGCTGGATGGGCAGCTCTCGGCCGATGGTGCCGAGATCCAGGGCCTGGTGCAGGGGCCGGGTTGTTCCTTCTTCCGGGTGCATCGCGCGCCCCACGCGCCTTCCGCCGACGCCTGCCGGGCCGGGGCGCCGCTGCTCTCGCTGCGCTGACGCGCGGCGCGATTCCGGCTATGGGCTGTGAAGCGGGCGCGGGGATGCCGCGGCCGCACCCGATTCGGAGGAAGCACCCATGACCGAGAGCGCCGACGTCTCCAGTCTGCTCGTTGACCGGAACCTCGCCCTCGAACTGGTGCGGGTGACCGAGGCCGCGGCCCTCGCCGCGTCCCGCTGGATCGGGCGCGGCGACAAGAACGCCGCCGATGGTGCCGCCGTGGAAGCCATGCGCCGCGCCTTCGACACCGTCGCCATCACCGGCACCGTGGTGATCGGCGAGGGCGAGATGGACGAGGCGCCGATGCTCTACATCGGCGAGAAGGTCGGCCTCTTTGCCAAGACCGGCGAGGGGCCGGAGGTCGACATCGCGGTCGATCCGCTGGAGGGCACCTCCATCACCGCCAAGGGCGGGCCGAATGCCATCGCGACCGTGGCCCTGGCCGAGAAGGGCGGCTTCCTGCACGCGCCCGACATCTACATGGACAAGATCGCGGTCGGCCCCGGCCTGCCCGAGGGCGTGGTGCACCTCGATGCCTCGCCGGCGGAGAATCTGCGCGAGCTGGCCAGGGCCAAGGGCTGCGAGGTCAGCGACCTCATGGTCTGCACGCTGGACCGCGACCGCCACAAGGACCTGATCAAGGCCTGCCGCGCCGCCGGCGCGCGCATCACGCTGATCGGCGATGGCGACGTGGCCGGCGTGATCAACGTGAGCCAGCGCGAGGCCGGCATCGACATCTACATGGGATCGGGCGGCGCGCCCGAGGGCGTGCTGGCGGCGGCCGCTCTGCGCTGCATCGGTGGCCAGATGCAGGGCCGCCTGATGTTCGAGGACGAGGACCAGGTGGCCCGCGCGAGATCCATGGGCATCACCGACCCCGGGCGCATCTACTCGGTCGAGGAGATGGCGCGCGGCAACGTGATGTTTGCCGCCACCGGCGTGACCGGCGGTGCCATGCTGCGCGGCGTGCGCCGCCATGCCGGCGGCGCCTATACCCACTCGATCGTGATGCGCTCGAAGTCCGGCACGGTGCGCTACGTCGAGGGGCACCACAACTTCGCGCGCAAGCCCAGCGCCTTCGTCGCCTGATGGAGGGGCAGGCGCCCGAGGCGCCCGTCCTGGGGGTCGCGCGCAGCGTGACCGGGCGCCGCTGGGTGTGGCGTCCGGCCGACCCGCGCACCGGGCTCGGCATCGCGCAGCGGCTCGGCCTGCCGGAAATGGTGGGGCGGCTGCTCGCCGCGCGCGGCATCGGGGTGGAACTCGCTGGCCATTACCTGGAGCCGACGCTCAAGGCGCTGATGCCGGACCCGTCCTCGCTGACCGACATGGACCTTGCGGCAGACCGGATCGCGGCCGCGGTGCGCAGCGGCGAGCACGTCGCGGTGTTCGGCGACTACGACGTCGATGGCGCCTGTTCCTGTGCGCTGATGTCGCGCTTCCTGCGCGACCTCGGCTGCGAGGTCACGCCCTATGTCCCCGACCGTCTGAAGGAGGGCTACGGGCCCAACGCGGCGGCGATTGCCGCGCTGTGCGAGCGCGGCGCCTCGCTCATCGTGTGCGTCGATTGCGGGATAGCCGCGGCCGAGGCGCTGGCGGCCGCCGAGGGCCGCGCCGACGTGGTGGTGCTCGACCACCACAAGGCGGAGGGCCCGCTGCCGCGCATCCTGGCCGCGGTGAATCCGAACCGGCTCGATTGCAGGTCCGGCCTGCACCATGTCTGCGCCGCGGCGGTGGCCTTCCTCGCGACGGCCGCCACCACGCGCGTGCTGCGCCGTGCCGGCTGGTTCGCGCGCCGGCCGGAGCCCGACCTGCTCGGGCTGCTCGACCTGGTGGCTTTGGCCACCGTCTGCGACGTCATGCCGCTCACGGGCTTCAACCGGGCGCTGGTGGCGCAGGGGCTGAAGGTGATGGGCAAGCGCGGCCGCGCGGGAATCGCCGCGCTACTGGAGGTCACCGGCGCGCGCGATGCGCCGACGGCCCACACGCTCGGCTTCCTGCTTGGGCCGCGGATCAATGCCTCGGGCCGGATCGGCGAGCCCGATCTCGGCCTGCGGCTGCTGCTCTGCGAGGACCCGGTCGAGGCCCGCGTGATCGCCGAGAAGCTCGATTCCGTGAACCGCCGCCGGCAGGAGGTGGAGGGCGAGGTGCTGGGCGCGGCGCATGCCATGGCCGAGCGCCAGGCCGCCGAGGGGCGCGCCGTGCTGCTGCTGGTGGGCGAGGGCTGGCACCCCGGCGTGGTTGGCATCGTCGCCGGGCGCATGAAGGAGCGCTTCAATCGCCCGGCTTGCGTCGCGGGGCAGGCGGATGGCATCGCGAAGGGGTCGGGCCGCTCCGTGCCCGGGGTGGACCTCGGCGCCGCGGTGATCGCTGCCCGCCAGGCGGGGCTTCTCGAGACCGGTGGCGGGCACGCGATGGCGGCCGGCTTCTCCTTTCGCGCCGGTCGGGACGCGGAGTTCCACGCCTTCCTCGAGGAACGGCTGCGCCATGCCGCGCTCTTGCCGAACGCTGCCGACCTGATGGTCGAGGGCACGCTGAACGTGATCGCCGCGCAGACCGGCCTGGCGCAGGAGGTCGCACGCCTTGCTCCCTTCGGTCCGGGCAACGAGGAACCGATCTTCGCCCTGCAACGCGCGCGCGTGGTGAAGGCGGACCGCGTCGGCAAGGATGGGGCGACGGTGCGCGCCATCGTGGAAGGCGAGGGCGGCGGGCGGCTCAAGACCATCTGCTTCCGTGCCAAGGACGGGCCTCTGGCGCAGGCGTTGCTGGCGGCCGATCGGGTGCCGCTGCACCTGTGCGGCCACCTGCGCGCGGAACAGTGGAACGGCGAGTCCACGCCGTCGCTGCAGGTTGTGGATGCGGCGGTGGCGTGAGGCTATTGACCAGGCGGCGCGCGGGCAGTAACCCCGCGCCCGAGCTTGTCCCGTTCGTCTAGAGGCCTAGGACACCAGCCTTTCACGTTGGCAGCACGGGTTCGAATCCCGTACGGGACGCCACTTCCAGTTCTTCCAACCATGCTCTTGGCCGGATCGCCTCGCCGTACGGCGCAGGTAGTCCGCGGTTTTCGTGGACCGGCTGGCCGACGCGAGGGCGGAACGCGGCCTGGAAAGACCTCTCTCCGGGCCGTTTCTCTCCAAGCCTGGCGACTTGGGCGATTGACCGGCCAAGCTCGACGCCATGGAAATCCTCATCTTCTTCCAGCGCGACGGCGGCAGAGTTGGCGCGGCGCACGCCCCACCAAGTGCAGCGACCACGAATACTCTCTGGCAGGTCTCGCGCCTTGCTCCGCACGGCGGACCGCACGACGATGGCGTGACCTGCGCACGAGGAGATCCGCGCCCTGTCCCCGCTGCCAGACATGTCCGGCCTCATCGCCTGGGCCCGCCGCGAGGAGTGGCGCGATGCCCTGGCCGAACGGATCGAACGCCATGCTGCCAAGGCCTGCGCCGGAGCGGGCGTCGAGGTGGCGGCGATCGAGGCCCTCCTCGGTGAGTATGGCGTCTCGACCGTCTGGGGCGCCGCGTTCGAAGATCTGCTCGCTGGGGAGCTGCCCGGCGGCCGCAACATCGCCGATGACTACCTCCGCCGTCGCGGCTGGAAGGAGAGCGCCGCGACGCGGGATTACATCGCCGGCCTGAGACGGTCGGTCATGAGCCTCTACGAGGTGAGCGAGCTGGTGCCTAGCGAATCCATGGTGCTGCGTGATCTGGTTCGCGGAGGCGATCCGGTGCGGGTCATGGAGAAGCGTGGCTCGCAGGGCTTGCGCCAGTGGGACCGCGTCGCCACGCGAGTGATTCCGCTGCGGCAGCATGCCGTCGCCAGCGGCACGCTGATGGTGTTCGACCACCGGACGAGCGACGCGCTGCTCGCCGCCATTCGCCGGGTGCGGAAGAAGGCACCAGATCAGGTCGCGGCCGCAACCCGCGAACTCGGGCTCGCGATGGATGGGGAGGCGATGGCCGCGGAGCTGACGCCCGAACTCCTCCTCGCGAAGGCATCCTTCATGTTTACGAGCTTCTGGCTCGACGCGGCCCTGAAGGCAGCGCAGGGCCGCGACCGTCCGGAAATGGTCAATGCTGACGGCGATCCGATCGCCTTCACCCTCCTGCATTTCCCGCTGCGGCCCGGTGTCACCGTGGAGCAGGTGCGCCGCGCCCTGGCGGGCGTGCCCGCGCTCCGGCAAGAGAATGCTGCTTCTGGAACTGGCTGGCCGAGCCCGGGACGAAGCCCAAAGCCGTGCCACGCCGCTCCGGAGCGCAGACCTTCATCTCCACGATGGACGATGGCGCGCTCGTGCTCGGCTCGGTCTCGCTGAAGGGGCGGCGGCTGACGCTCGAGGCGAATTCCGTCGCGCGGGCGGCACGCGGGAAGGCGTTGTTGGAGCCCGTGCTGGCCGGGCTGGTCGGGCCGTGTTTGGTCCCGGCATTTCATGGTGCGGGTTTGCGGTGAACCTATGGGAGAGCTCTGCGAAACCTGCGTGATCGGCTGATGAAGATGTGGCGGTGTCCTGGAAGCGGCCTTGGGGGTCGTTTTCGAGCCCGCCGGTCGTGCGGTGGGCGCACCTCTCCCGTCAGGCGAGTAGC
>NZ_JACADR010000218.1 GCF_016106005.1 Roseomonas rosulenta | reverse complement strand
CGGCACCTCGGGCTCCGGGCAGCCGAGCGATCGGGCGACTCGCGGCGCCAGCGCGGCGACGAAAGCCGGCACCACCACCGCGTCCAGCGCGCGGGCCTCGGCCTCGGCCACGCCGGCGAGGCGCGGCCCGGGGCAGGGAAACAGCTCGACACGGTCGTTCATGGGTTCCGCCTGGCCGGGCGGGCTGAGGCGCACCGGCTGCGCGTCGCCGCGCGCCTCGGTCGCGATGTCGCGCGGATCCACCCCCTGGCGCTGCATCATCGCCGCAACGGCGGCCACGCGCGCGCGGCTCAGCGCCGCGGCCCCAGGGTCGCGGTCGGCATGGCCTGTCAGGCAATGGCCGCGGAATTCCGGCGGGCGCGCCGGCCGCAGGAAGGCCAGCAGCGCGTCGCGCGCGTCCTGGCTGATCTCGGCGCTGCCGGGGGCGAACAGCATGACCGTGCCGATCGGCGCATACCCGTGCGACGGGCCGGCCATGCCGGCCGCCGCGAGCATCCCGAGCATTGCGGCCCATGCGCTGCGCATGGCGCGCAGCCTAGGGCAAGGCCGGGCCTGATGGGAATCGCCGTGCCGCAGGGCGCCGCATCAGAGCGGCTTCTGCGCCTTTTCCAACAGACGGCCGAAGAAGCCGGGCTTCTTGGGCGGCTCGGCCGGCTTCGGCGCGGCGGCGGCGGCTTCGCGCGCTTCCTCGGCGGCGCGGCGTTCCTTGGTGGCGAGCCACTTCTCGAGGCTCATGCCTGCCCTGGCTGCGCGCTTCGCCTCATAGGCGCGCTGCGCTTCCGTCATCTTCCGATCGCTCATCGCCGGGACCCCCGCTCGCTGCGCGGTGAATGGCGCGCGCCGCGCCTTCCGGCAAGGGGTGGGGCGTGCGAGGGTCGGCCGATGACCCCGCACCCTGGCCCCGGCAAGCAAGCCACACCAGCCACGAGCGGCCCTGGCGGCCCGAGGCTCCGCCTCGGGCCGGGAGCGCAAAGCGCGACCGCGCCCAACCCGCCCGCTGCCAAAAATGCGCCAGTGCAAGGCGCGCAAGCCAGGCCGGCGGATGCCGGCGCGCAGCGTTTGAGGGCGCAGTAAACATGGAACCCAAGGTCAAGGCCGGCATCTGGGTCTCGATGGCGATCCGCCTGTCGGACATGGCCGGCCGCCCCGCCGCCGTGCTGCGCAAGGGGGATCCGGATTCCGGCGGGATCCTCTGCATCCTGCGCGGGCGCGAGGGCTGCGTCGTGCTCTCCCAGGCGCGCGACGCCGAGGGACGCCCCGCGTGGCTGCGCGGCACCGGCGCCGCCCCGATCGAGGAAGCCCTCGCGCAGGCCTATGTCGAGCGCCAGGTGAAGCGCGACCCGGACCTCTGGGTACTGGAATTCGAGGCACCGGACCTCCAGCCGCCTTTCGAGGCGCGGATGATCTGAGCCGGCTGATTCGCCAAGACAGGATACGCTTTTCGCTGGCGATGTCGGCGACGACGACACCATACTGGTTCTACCCCTTCCATAGTTGAAGTTTGGGGGGCGCGCGGGCGCGGCTCGGCCGCCACCGCGTGGATTGACCTAGGGCCAGCGCGGGTTCGAACAGTTCGCGGCGCCGACTCCGGCAATGCAGGAAGCGGCCAGTGGCCCGCTTGGCGCGCACCGGCGGCGTGCGCGAGCACGACCTGCGGGATCTGAACGCCCCCACCACATGAGGAAGGCCCTTTCATGCTCAAGCGAGACCTCATTCGCGCATCCGCCCTGGCCGGCGTCGCCGCCCTGGCATACCCGGCGCTGGCTCAAACCGCCCGCCCCGGCATCCTCGGCGCCGCCGAAGCGGCCGAGGCGGCCTTCATCTTCGGTCTGCCGATCGTGATGAACTATGCGGTGATGTACGAATTCGCCATCGACCGGACCAGCGGCCAGTTCAAGGCGCCCTTCAACACGATTTGGAACGACGCGCAGGTCTTCACTTGGCGCGACACCGCCGTGCCCACGCCCAACAGCGACACGCCCTATTCCATGAGCTGGCTGGACCTGCGGGCCGAACCGATGGTGCTCTCGGTCCCGGACGTGCCGGCCGGCCGGTACTTCTCCGTCCAGGTCTGCGACGGTAACACCTACAACGTCGGCTACATCGGCAGCCGCACCACCGGCCACGGCGCGGGGACCTGGATGGTCGCGCCACCGGGCTGGCAGGGCACGACGCCCCCCGGCATCCGCGGCGTGATCCGCTCCACGACGCAGTTCGCGCTGGCGATCTTCCGCACCCAGCTCCTCGGACCCGACGACATGCCCAACGTCGTCGCAGTCCAGCGCGGCTACAAGGTGGAGCCGCTCTCGGCTTTCCTGCGCCAGCCCGCGTCGCCGGCAGCACCCGAGATCCGCTGGCCGCGCGTGAACGCCGACCTCGCGAAGCACCATTTCTTCGACTACTTGGCCTTCGCGCTGCAGTTCAACCCGCCGCAGCCGAACGAGGCCGCGATCCGCGCGCAGCTCGCCTCCATCGGCATCGACGGCCGCGGCACGCCGATGCCGAACTCCTTCCTCGATCGGCTCGAACTGCTGGCCGCCGCCTTCGAGGGCGAGCGCAAGGTTGACGCCGCCGTCGCCGCCGCCGGCGTCGAGATGAATGGCTGGCGCGTGACACCCATCCCGGGCAGCCCGGAGGCCTACAACGGCGACTGGCTGCTGCGCGCCGTCGCCGCCAAGGCCGGCATCTACGGCAACAGCACGGAGGAGGCGACCTATCCCTTCACGCGCACCACCGCGACCGGGGAGACGCTCGACGGCAGCAAGGGCCGCTACAGCCTGACCTTCGCCGCGAACCAGTTGCCACCGGTCAATGCCTTCTGGTCGGTCACCATGTACCACGGCGGCAACCAGTTGCTCGTGCACAACCCGATCGACCGCTACCTCATCAACACGCCGATGCTGTCGGGCATGAAGCGCAACCCGGATGGCGGCGTGACCATTCACATCCAGAAGGATGACCCCGGCGCCGATCTCCGGCCGAACTGGCTGCCGGCGCCGGACGGGCCGATCTACCTGGTGATGCGCCTGTACTGGCCGAAGACGGAACAGCCCGCCCTGCTGCCGATCGGCCGCGGCGCCTGGCAGCCGCCAGGCATCGTCAAGCTGGGCTGAAGCGACACGGCAGGGCCGCCGGGCCGGGCGCGGCCCGCGCGGCAGCACCCCGCACCGAAGGCCGGCAACAGCACCCGGTCCCGAGGGCCCTTTCGGACTCCGGGCCATGGGCCCGCAACAAGAGCCGGACCACAACGCGGGCGCAGCGCCCGCCAGACGAGGAAAGGACAAAGACCATGACCATCACACGACGCGCCGCACTCGGCGGCCTCGGCCTCGCCGCAGGCGCCGCCGCCATGCCGCCAGCCCTCGCCGAGGGCCTGCGCCTGTTCGAGGGCATCGAGGATTTCTGGACCGCGAGCGAGGCCTACATCTTCGGCTACCCGCTGGTCACCATGGAGATGACGCGCCGCGTCGTCACCAACGTGCCCGCGGTGCAGGGCACGCGCGGCCCGATGGGCCACATCATCAAGCTGCGCGAATACCCCAATTCGTCCTTCCGCGACGTCACCGCGCCCAATGCCGACACGCTCTACACCACCGCCTTCTTCGACGTGGGGCGCGAGCCCTGGATCGTCAGCCTGCCCGAGATGAACGGCCGCTACGCGCTGTTCCCCTTCCTGGACGGCTGGACCACGGTGTTCCAGGTGCCGGGCAAGCGCACCACCGGCACCGGCCCGCAGACCTACGCCATCACCGGCCCGGGCTGGACCGGCACGCTGCCGGCCGGCGTCACCGAATACAAGTCGCGCACCAACCTCATCTGGATGCTCGGGCGCATCTACTGCACCGGGACGCCCGAGGACTACCGCGCCGTCCACGCGCTGCAGGACCAGGTGAAGCTGCAGCCGCTCAGCACCTGGGGCCAGGCCTATACGCCCCCGCCCGGCACGGTCGATCCGTCGATCGACATGCGCACCGCTGTGCGCGAGCAGGTGAACCGCATGACGGCGGTGGAATACTTCACGCTGCTCGCGCAGCTGATGAAGCAGAACCCGCCCGCGCCCGCCGATGCCCCCGCCCTGGCGCGCTTCGCGCGGATCGGCCTCGTGCCCGGCCAGGATTTCGACGCCAGCAAGCTGCGCGCGGATTTCGCCAGCCGCATCCCCGCCGTCTCCTTCGACCGCATCATGGTCCAGTTCAGGGTCAACCCGGCGGTGAAGGACATCAACGGCTGGGGCTTCACCACGCGCACCGGCATCTACGGCACCGACTACCTGATGCGCGCGCTGGTCACCGCCATCGGCCTCGGCGCCAACCGCCCGCAGGACGCGGTCTATCCCACCTCGCTCAAGGATGCCGACGGCAACGAGTATAACGGTGCCAACCGCTACGTGATGCGCTTCCCGCCCGGGCAGCTTCCGCCGGTCACCGGCTTCTGGTCCCTGACCATGTACGACGCCGACTACTTCTTCGTGGCGAACCCGATCAACCGGTATTCGATCAGCGCCCGCCAGCCGCTGAGCCGCAACCCGGACGGATCGGTGGACCTGCTGATCCAGCACGCCTCGCCCGGCGCCGCGCGCGAGTCCAACTGGCTGCCCGCACCGGCGGGCAAGTTCATCCTGATGCTGCGGCTCTACTGGCCGAACGAGGCCGACCCCTCGATCCTGGACGGAAGCTGGGTGATCCCGGCGGCCTCGAAGGTCGGCTGACCGGGGGTTGGCGCCGGCGAATTCACGAGCCCTCGTGGATCGCCGGCGCTATCCTCATCCGCACAGTTCCGCTTGGCGTCGTGTGTCACCGCAGCCGGAAAGGACCTGTGCCATGACCACCTACATCATGCTCGGCAGTTGGACGGACCAGGGCATCACCGCCATCGCCGAATCCCCGCGCCGCCTCGATGCGGCGAAGGGGATGCTGGCGGAGATGGGCGGCAAGATGCTCGCCTACTACATGACCACGGGCGAGCACGACATGGTCGCGATCTACGAGGCGCCGGACGACGCCGTCGCGGCGCGCTTCTCCCTCATGCTCGGGCGGATGGGCAATGTCCGCACCCGCACGCTGAAGGCCTTCCCCGAGGAAGCCTACCGGGCGATCGTCGGCTCGCTGCGGTAGCGGCGCCACCGGTCGGTCAGCCGCAGTTCGACCCGCCGGGCGTGATGCGTGTCGCCTGATCCAGGCATCGCAAGCCGGGACGGTCGCCGGATGGCGCCGCCACCCTCGCCGTCGGTCCGCTTTGCAGCGGCCAGGTTCTGCCTGATCATCAAGGCCCGGCTCGCTGCCAGGCCGCCATAGACGCTCAACTCCTTTTCATGAGGCCACCAGCATGACCACCCGACGCGATCTCGCAGTCCTCGCCGCCGCCGCTGCCTCGCTGCCCTCCGCGCTCCGTACGGCCCAGGCCCAGCCGCTCACCGGCACGCCGACGCCGCCGGTGCTTCGCTACACGACGCCGATGCCCTCCGGCGTCATCATGTCGGCGAGCGTCGAGACGGGCTTCGGCCGGCTCAACTTCTTCGACGGCGTGCCGGATGCCGAAAGCACTCGGCTCATCTACGACAATCTCGATCGGCAGCGCGCCCTGCAGGCCTACCTCCTCGCCCTGCCTGCCGTGAACCAGGCGGCGAACCGCAACGCCATCCTCAGCGTCGGCCCGATCAACCAGACGGTGCCGATCTGGGAACGGCTGGTGGACAGCCGGACGGTCGAACTGACGGCGAACAACAACACGCCCTACACATGGTTCTGGGTCGACCTGCGCGGCGGCCCGCTGGTCGTCGAGGTGCCGCCGGGCGTGCTCGGCCTGATCAACGACATGTTCTATTCCTGGGTGGCCGATGTCGGCATCACCGGCGCCGATCGCGGCCGCGGGGGCAAGTATCTGCTGCTGCCGCCGGGCCACCGGGGTGGGGTGCCTCAGCAGGGCTACACCATCGTGCGCCCGAAGACCTTCCAGAACTGGCTCGCCTGGCGCAGCTTCCCCGTCAACGGCGACTTCCGCCCCGCCGTGGACTCGGTGAAGCGCCGCACCAAGATCTATCCGCTGTCCCGAGCGTCGAACCCGCCGCGGCTGACCTTCGTCGACATGTCCGAGCGGCCCTTCAACATGGTCGGCCCGTCCGATTTCCGCTTCTGGGAGATGCTGAACGACGTGGTCCAGGTGGAACCGAGCAACGCGTCCGACCCGGTCACGCTCGGTTTCTTCGCCTCCATCGGTATCCAGAAGGGCAAGCCCTTCCAGCCCGATGCGCGCATGCGCCGCATCCTGACGGAGGCCGCCGTGGCCGGCGATGCGACGGCCCGCGCGCTGTCCTATCGGGCGCGCGATCCGGAGGCGCGCATCTTCAACGACCGGCGCTGGCGCTTCGCCTTCCAGGGCGGCTACCAGTTCCTGCATCAGCCGGGCGTCGCCAACCTCGACGCGCGCGCCTTCTTCTTCTTCCTGGCGACCGGCGTGACGCCGGCGATGGACACGCAGGTCGTGGGCGAGGGCTCGACCTATCCCTGGACGGCCGAGGATGCGCAGGGCAACGCGCTCGACGGCGGCAAGACCTATCGCCTGCACCTGCCGGGCCCGGTGCCGGTGCGGACCTTCTGGTCCACCATCGTCTACGACACCCAGACCCGCTCCATGCTGCAGACCGACAACCGCTTCCCCTCGGTCAGCAGCCAGAATCCGGGCCTGCAGGTGAATGCCGACCGCTCGGTCGATGTCTGGTTCGGCCCGACCGCGCCGGCGGGGAAGGAGAGCAACTGGGTGCAGACCGTGCCGGGGAAGTCGTGGTTCATGATCCTACGGCTCTACGGCCCGTTGCAGCCCTGGTTCGACAAGAGCTGGAAGCCGGGCGACATCGAGCTGCAAGGCTGACCTGGCGGCGCCGTTTCGGCGGTCTCGACACTGCCGCACGAACCGGCGACAGCCACTCCGCCCCGACGCGCCACGTGCCACGTGGCGGCGCTGAAAGAGCCACTGGCCCATTGGCGGGGTGGTCTGGACCGGCAGCGCCCCTCCTGCAAGGCGTCCGCCCTACCGGTCCGTCAGCCGCAGTTCGATCCGCCGGTTGCGTGCGAGCGCGGCGGCACCTTCGCCTGTGTCGATCGGCTGCGTATCGCCGAAGGACGTCGCCGCGACGCGGTTCGGCGGCAGCCCTTCGGCGATCAGCAGCTGCGCCACGGCGATGGCGCGCGCCGCCGCCAGTTCCCAGTTGCTGGCATAGCGTCCGCCGCGCAGCGGCGAGCGGTCGGCATGGCCATCGACACGCACCACCCAGGCGATCTCGGGCGGGATCCGCGGCGTCACCTCCAGCAGCACGCGCGCCAGGTCGCGCACCTGCCGCCGCCCTTCCTCGCTCAGATCCGCCGAGCCGGGGGCGAACAGCACCTCCCCCTGGAAGACGAAGCGGTCGCCGACGATGCGCACTTCCGGCCTTTCGCCCAGCACCTGGCGCAGGCGGCCGAAGAAGTCGGAGCGGTAGCGCTGCAATTCCTCGACGCGCTGCGCCAGCGCCGCGTTCAGCCGCTGGCCGAGCTGCGCGATCGTCGCCTCCTGCGCCTGGCGTTCGCCCTGCGCGAGGTCGAGCGCGGCGGAGAGCCGCGCAAGATCGGCGCGCAGCGCCTCGATCTGGCGCGACAGCAGGGCCACCTGCGCGCGCGCGGACTCCGCGAGCCGCACCTGCTCCACCGCCTGCGCCTCCGCCAGCCGGCGCTGCTCCTCGGCAAAGCCGGCCCGCTGCGCGGCGGCGGCGGCGGCGGTTTCGGCCGCGCCAGCACGGCGCACCG
>NZ_JACADR010000217.1 GCF_016106005.1 Roseomonas rosulenta | reverse complement strand
CGGCGAAGGACCTGGCCCTCGCGGAGGCGGCCGCCGCGCTGCGCCGCAGTGCGGCTGCGATCCTCGCCGCCAACGCCGCGGATCTCGAGGCCGCGCCCGGCCTGACCGCCGCTTTCCGCGACCGCCTGACGCTGACCCCCGCGCGCATCGAGGCGATGGCCGCGGGCCTCGAGGAGGTCGCCGCCCTGCCCGACCCGGTCGGGCGCGTGCTCACGGAATGGACGCGGCCCAACGGCCTGGTGTTCCGCCGCATCGCGCAGCCGCTCGGCGTGATCGGCATGATCTTCGAGAGCCGGCCGAACGTGACGGCCGATGCCGCCGCGCTCTGCCTGAAGTCGGGCAATGCCGTGATCCTGCGCGGGGGGTCCGAGAGCACGCGCTCGGCACTCGCCATCCATGCCTGCCTCACCGAGGGCCTGCGCGCCGCCGGCCTGCCGGAGGCCGCCGTGCAGGTCGCACCCACCGCCAACCGCGCCTTCGTGGGTGCGATGCTGCGCGCTGCGGGCCTGATCGACCTCATTGTGCCGCGCGGCGGCAAGGGGCTGGTCACGCGCGTGATGGAGGAAGCCCGCGTGCCCGTCCTCGCGCATGCCGAGGGGCTCTGCCACACATATGTCCACGCCGCCGCCGACCCGGCCATGGCGCGCGCCGTGCTGGCGAATGCCAAGATGCGCCGCACCGGCGTCTGCGGCGCGACCGAGACGCTGCTGATCGACGCCGCCGTCGCGCCGGCGCTGCTGCCGCTGCTGGTGGCCGACCTGCGCGCGCTCGGCTGCGACTTCCGCGCCGACGACCGCGCGCGCGCCATTGTGGCGGACCTGCCGGCGGCGACCGAGGCCGACTTCGCCACCGAATGGCTCGACGCCATCCTGTCGGTGAAGGTGGTGGACGGGATCGACGAGGCGCTCGCGCATATCCGCCGCTTTGGCTCCGAGCACACCGAGGCGATCATCACCGAGGATGCGCAGGCCGCGCGCGCCTTCCTCGACGGCATCGATTCCGCCGTCGGGCTGTGGAATGCCTCGACGCAGTTCTGCGACGGCGGCGAGTTCGGCTTCGGCGCCGAGATCGGCATCGCCACCGGCCGCATGCATGCGCGCGGCCCGGTCGGGCTCGAGCAGCTCTGCACCTATCGCTACCAGGTGATCGGCACCGGCCAGACCCGGCCGTGAGGGCCGCGGCCGTCGCCATCGCGCTGGCCGCGGCTGCCCTGCCGGCCAAGGCCGCCTGCCCGGACCTGGCGGAGGTCTCGACCTTCGCCCGCGCGCTGCTCGAACGCCGCGTGCCGCTGCCCTTCGCCCCGGGCACCGATCCCGGCTGCGCGCAGCAGCGCCTGGTTGGGATGCTGGCGCAGCCCTGGGGCGACATCGAGGGTTTCGCACTCGCCGCGGAGGTCGCGCCGCCGCTGCGCGGCGCGCTGTTCCACGCGAATTTCCGCGAGCGGTCCGGTGCGACGATCGAGGCGGCCTATGCGGCACGCCCCGCCATCGCGCCAGCCCTGCTGCTGACGATCGGGCGCGAGGGCGTGGAGTCCGCCGCCGATCCCCTCGCGCATGTCGCGCGCGTGGCGCCCTTCCTGGTGCTGCTGGACCTCGCGGCGATGCCGGCGGGCATGGACGCGGCCTCGCGCCGGGCGGGCAATCTCGGCCTGCGGCTCGGCGTGGTGGGAACCGCGGTGCCGCTGCGCGACACCTCCGCGCTCGGCGCCGCAGCCCTGCTGCAGGCGGACCACAGCACGGTCGCAAGCCTGCCGGGGCTCGGCCTTGCGACACGGCCCGCGGCGCTGCTCGGGGGGCTGGCACGCGAGGTCGCGGCTGAGGGCCGGCCGCTGCGCACGGGCGACCAGGTCGCGCTGATGGGACCCGGCGCGCCGGTCGCGCCGCGGGGGGGGGAGACCTGGCGCCTCACGGTGGAAGGTCTCGGCGCCGTGGTCGTGAACTTCCGCTGACCTGCCCTTCCCGCACCGGCTGCTGCGCAGGTAGCATCGCGCGACGCCGGAGGACCGAGACGATGCGTCGCATGCCCGCCTACGCCCTGCCCGCCGCGGCGCATCCGGCCGGCGTGAGCACGCATACCCGGTGACACCCGGGCGCTTCGGCGATTCCCGGCGGCGGCGGATCGGGCTGCTCGGCGGGTCCTTCAACCCGGCGCATGACGGGCACCGGCACGTCGCCGAGCGCGCGCGGCGCGCCCTCGGGCTCGACGAGGTCTGGCTGCTGGTCTCGCCGGGCAATCCGCTGAAGCCCCGGGCAGGCATGGCGCCGCTCGCGGACCGGCTGGCCAGCGCGCGGCGCATCGCGGATGGCCGCCGCGTGATCGCGACCGACATCGAGCACGCGCTTGGCACCCGCTTCACCGCCGATACGCTGCGGCTGCTGCGCCGGCGCTTCCCGCGCGCGGGCTTCACCTTCGTCATCGGCGCCGACAACCTGGTGCAGTTGCCGCGCTGGAAGAGCTGGCGCGGAATCGCCCGGCGCACGGCACTCGCGGTGCTGCCGCGGCCGGGCTTCACGCGCCCGGCGCTGAAGGGCCAGGCGGCGCAGGCGCTGCGCCGCCACCGCCGCGCCCCTGGGGCTGTCCGTGCGGAAAGGTTTGCGCCCCACGCGCCTTGGTGCTTGGTTCCGGCCCGAGAGCACGCCGCCTCCGCCACCGCCATCCGTGCGGCGAAGGCCTGGGGCAGCACGCGCGACAGGAGGGGGCCATAGCCCGCACGCCGAAGACCGAGACGACGAAGCCCGCGGCCAAGGCGGCCACGCCGAAGGCGAAGGCGAAGGCAACCGCTGCCACGAAGGCGAAGGCTTCGACCACGCCGAAGGCGGCAGCAACGACCACGCCGAAGGTTGTAGCAAGGAGCGCGCCGAAGGCGGCAGCAAAGGCCGCGCCCAAGGCCGGCGCGCCGAAGGCGAAGCCCACGGCGCCCAAGGCAAAGCCAGACGCGGGCAAGGCCGCGGTTGCCCCGGCGCGCAAGGTCCCGACGCCCGCCGCCACGGCCGCAAAGGCGCCGCGCGCCGCAGCGCCGAAGCGCGCGACCACCAAGGCCGCAGCGGCGCCGATCGGCAAGACCGCAATGGCGGAAAAGGCACCGCGCGCCAGCGCGGCGAAATCCGCAATCTCCACGCCTGCCGACCCGAAGCCCGCCGCAGCGGTGCGCAAGGCCACGGCGAAGGCAGTCGCGCCCAAGGCCGCGGGTGCCGCGCCGGCCAAGCCCGTCGCCCCGCGCCCTGCGCGGACGAAGAAGCGCGAGAAGCTCGCCCCCGACCGCCTCGCCCTGCTGGTCGATGCCGCGATGAAGTCGCTCGAGGACGACAAGGCCGAGAACATCGTGCTGCTCGATGTCACCGGTCGCGCCGACTACGCGGATCGCCTGATCATCGCCACCGGCCTGGTCGAGCGCCAGCTGCAGGCGATGGCGACGCACCTGGACGAAGCCCTGGGCAAGGCCGGACTCCATCTGCGCCGCGATTCGATCCAGGCCTCGGGCGACTGGGTGCTGATCGATGCCGGCGACCTGGTGATCCACCTGTTCCGCCCCGAGGCGCGCGAGCTATATCGCCTGGAGCGCATGTGGGGCCCGGAGAGCCCGGGGGCGGCCGACGCCACGCCCGGCTAGGATCCTCGCCGTCGGGCGCATGAAGCCGGGGCCGGAGGCGGCGCTGTATGCGCATTACGCCGCCCGGTTGCGCCCGCCGCCGGAGATCACCGAAATCCCCGAAGCGCGGGGCGCCGCGGGCGAGACGCGCCGCCGCGAAGGGGCCGCGCTGCTCGCCGCGATCCCGGCCGATGCGCTGGCCGTGGCACTCGACCTCGGCGGGGAACAGCCCGACAGCGCCCGCTTCGCCGCGCTGCTGGTGCGCTGGGAGGAGGCCGGGCGCACCCCCTGCTTCCTGATCGGCGGGGCCGAGGGTCTCGACCCCGCCGTGCTGGCGCGCGCCGACCACCGCATCGCGCTGGGCCCAATGACCTGGCCGCATTTCCTGGTACGCGGGATGCTCGCCGAGCAACTCTACCGCGCCCAGGCGATCCGGCAGAACCACCCCTATCACCGCGCTTGGCGGCCTTGAGGCTGGACGAGGGCGCGCCAGGGCGGCGAGACTGCGGCGCATGATCCTGTTGATCCTCGCGGCCCTGCTCTGGGTTTTCGTGCATGTCGGCGTCTCGGGCACCGCCCTGCGCGGGCGCATGGTCGAACGCCTGGGGGAGACAGGCTTCACCATCGCCTTCTCGGTCGCCTCGGTCGGCTCCATCGCGCTGCTGGCAACGGCCTGGCAGGGGGCGGAGACCACCCCGCTGTGGTTCGCGCCCGCCTGGCTGCGCTGGGTCCTGGCGATACTCACGCTGCCGGCCTTCGTGCTGTTCGCCTGCTCGCTCATCGGCAACCCCACCGCGATGGGCGGGTCGGGGCTGCTCGGCAAGGGGCCGCGCGGCATCCAGCGCGTCACGCGCCACCCGATGCTCAACGCTTTCGCGATCTGGGCGGCGGTGCATGTCGTGGGGAACGGCGACACCGCGGCGATCGTCTTCTTCGGCGCCTTCCTGGTCACGGCGGTGGCGGGGATGCCCTCGATCGACGCCAAGATGGCGAAGCGCCACCCGGAGGCCTGGCCGGGCTTCGCGGCGGCCAGTTCCATCCTTCCCTTCGGCGCCATCCTGGCCGGGCGCAACCGGCTCGCGCTCGGCGAGATCGGCTGGATCGCGCCGGCGATCGGTGTGCTCGCCTGGGCGGGATTCCTGCATTCCCACCGCCACATCTTCGGCGTGCCGGCGCTGATCCTGGGCTGACCCGCCGCTTGAGCCGGCCGCGGCCCGCCCCTATGTGGCGCGCGGGACGCGAACCGACGGGGGTTTCGGAAAAGGGTGCAGGAAGTTCTCACCGCCGCGGATGCGGCCGATACGCCGCGCGCGCGCGTTGCGCGCCTCGTCATGTCCACCCGCTTCCAGCGTACGGTCATCGGCCTGATCCTGCTGAACGCGGTCACGCTGGGGCTCGAGACGTCGGACGCCGTCATGGCCTCCTGGGGCGGCGCGCTGCACGCGATCGACGCCGCGCTGCTCTGGACCTTCACGGCCGAGCTCGGCTTGCGCATCTACGCCTTCCGCGGGCGCTTCTTCCGCGACCCCTGGGGCATCTTCGACCTGGTGGTGGTGGGTATCGCCTGGATGCCGGCGACCGGACCGCTGTCGGTGCTGCGCGCCCTGCGCGTGCTGCGCGTCCTGCGGCTGGTCTCGGTAGTGCCCTCGATGCGCAACGTGGTCGAGGCGATGCTGGCCGCCCTGCCGGGCATGGGATCGATCGTGCTGCTGATGGTCCTGATCTTCTACGTCTTCGCCGTGATGGGCGCGAAGCTGTTCGGCGAGGACCTGCCCGAGCAGTTCGGCGACCTGGGCAGTTCGCTCTTCACGCTGTTCCAGCTCATGGCGATGGATGATTTCGGCAACATCGTGCGCCAGGCGATGGAGAAGCAGCCTCTCGCCTGGCTGTTCTTCATTCCCTTCTCGGTCGTCGCCACCTTCGTGGTGCTGAACCTCTTCATCGGCGTGATCGTCGAGAGCATCCAGACCCTGCGCGAGGAGCGCGTCAGCGCCGATGCGGCCGTCGCGCAGGCGGCCTCCGATGCCGCCGCCTCCGCCGCCCATGCCGACCAGGTGACGCTGCTGCAGGAAATCCGCGCGCTCCGGGCCGAGGTCGCGGCCTTGCGGTCGGAGCGCGCAGGGGGCTAATCCAGCCCGAAGGATCGAAGGACCTTTCTCATGTCCAGCACCCGCCCTCGTCCCGTCATGCTCGTCATCCTCGACGGCTGGGGCTGGCGCGAGGATGCCGCCGACAATGCCGTGCGCCAGGCGCGCACGCCGGCCTTCGATGCGCTCTGGTCCTCCTGCCCGCACGCCTTCCTGCGCACCTCCGGCGCCGATGTCGGCCTGCCGGAGGGGCAGATGGGCAATTCCGAGGTCGGGCATCTCAATATCGGCGCCGGGCGCGTGGTCATGCAGGACCTGCCACGCATCGGCGCGGCCGTCGCGGATGGGTCGATCGCGTCGCTGCCGGCGCTCATGGGGCTGATCGCCGCGCTGAGGCGCACGGGGGGCACCTGCCACCTGATGGGCCTGCTCTCGCCGGGCGGGGTGCATGCGCACCAGGACCATGCGGTGGCGCTGGCGCGCATCCTCTCCGCCGCCGGCATCCCGGTCGCGATCCATGCCTGGACCGATGGCCGCGACACCGCGCCTCAGGCCGCGCCGGACTTCCTCGCGCGGTTCGAGGCGGACATCGCCGGACTGCCCGGCGTGCGGGTCGCCACCCTCACCGGCCGTTACTTCGCGATGGACCGCGACAATCGCTGGGAGCGCGTGAGCCAAGCGCATGATGTGATGGTCGCCGGCACCGGCGCGCGCGCAGCCTCCGCGCAGGCCGCTATCGCCGCCGCCCGCGCCGGCGGCAAGACCGACGAGTTCATCCCCGCCACCGTGATCGGCGACTACGCCGGCATGGCGGATGGCGACGGGCTGCTCTGCTTCAACTTCCGCGCCGACCGGGTGCGCGAGATCCTCGCCGCGCTGCTCGACCCCAGCTTCGAGGGCTTCGCGCGTGGCCGCGCCATCCACTTCGCCGCCGCCGCGGGCATGACGGAATACAGCGCCGCGCTGAACCCCTACCTCGCCACGTTGTTCGCGCCGCAATCCATGGCCGACATCCTGGGCGCGGCGGTGGCCGCGGCCGGGCTGCGCCAGCTGCGCATGGCCGAGACCGAGAAATACCCCCACGTCACCTACTTCCTGAACGGCGGCGAGGAGACGCCCTACGCCGGCGAGGACCGCATCATGGTCCCCTCCCCCAAGGTCGCGACCTACGACCTGCAACCCGAGATGTCGGCCCCCGAGCTGACGGACAAGGCTGTCGCCGCCATCGCCTCCGGTACCTATGACCTGGTCGTGCTGAACTACGCCAATGCCGACATGGTCGGCCATACCGGCAGCCTCTCCGCCGCGACGAAGGCCGTGGAAGCCGTCGATGCGGGCCTCGGCCGCATTGCCGAGGCCATCCGTACGGCGGGCGGCGCGCTCTTCGTCACCGCCGACCACGGCAATGCCGAGACGATGCGCGACCCGGCCACCGGCGGCCCGCATACCGCGCACACCACCAACCCGGTGCCGGCGATCCTGCTCGGCGGGCCGGCTGGTGCGGCCCTCGCGGATGGCCGGCTCGCGGATATCGCGCCGACGCTGCTGGCGCTGCTCGGCGTGCCGCAGCCTGCGGCGATGACCGGGCGGTCGCTGCTGCGCGACGGGCAGGCCAGGGTTGCCGCGGACTAGCGCAGGCCCCACGCGGCCGGAGCCAGCCGGCGGCGCGACCATGCGCGCCCGAACTGGCGGCGGCTTCCGCGCACCGGCAGGCCGCACCAGCGCGGCGACGGCGGATGCCGGGGCAGGGAAGGCGCCGCGCCAGGGCGGCGGGGCGTACTGCAAGCCCGACACCCTTGCGCCGATCGATCGCTTGGCAAGCGCGTCGATCCACCGCGCGACAAGGGCCTGGATCGATTTCGCGGCGCCCGCCCGCATGGATCTCGCGACGCGTGCCTTCATCGACCTCGCGGCGCGCAGGCGCATCCATACCGCGAGGCGCCGCGCGGCCCTTCTGCTCCCCCGCCTGGCGCTGGTGCTGGGCCTGCTCGCCGCCCTCCCCGCCGCCGCACTCGCCCAGCCGACCCGCGAGGCCATCCAGGACGCCCGCCGCGCGGCCGAGGCCGAACGCGCCGCCGCCGCCGATGCCGCACGCCTCGCACGCGA
>NZ_JACADR010000216.1 GCF_016106005.1 Roseomonas rosulenta | reverse complement strand
CGCGCGACCGCCAGACCCATCCCCGCGTCGAAGCGGCGCGCGGGCGCGGGCGCGGTGCCGAAGGCGCCACCCGGCGGGGGCTCGAAGGTCGGCGGGGCCGGCGGGGGCGCCGGCGCGGGGGGGAAGCCGTCCATCCTGTCCTCGGCCGCCGGCCGGCGGATCGGCCGGCGACCCCCTTCATATAGACTGTCCGGCGCGCGGTTCACACCACATCTCGATGGCGCTGCCCCATGGACAGCGCATGGCCCGCCCGCGCAGGCTGGCACCGCCGCAGCGGCGCCGAGGCCCCCGATGAACACCCCACCGCCCCCCCATGCGCGATCGCGCGCCGAGGACGAGGCCGCCCGACCATGACGCAGGCGCGGGCACTTCTGCTGGGCGAACGCCTCGACCATCGCGGCCTGCCGCGGGAGGGCGCGCCGCTCGCCGACCCCGTGCCGCTCGCCACACCCGAGGGCTTCACCGCCTTCGCCTTCCGCTGGGGCGCGGTGGTGTTCTTCGGCGCCACCGCTGCGCAGGAAACCGCGGTGGTCGAGATGCTGACGCCGCGCCTGACCGCCCCCCTGCCCACGCCGATCGAGGAGAAGGCGACGATCGCCGAGGGCGCCGAGCAGGACGGCATCGACGCCGACGGCGTGATCCGCCTGCGCGACCTCTCGGTGCCCCGCCTCGCGGTCGTGGCGGATGCGCTGGCGAAGTCCGCGGCGCTGGCGCATCAGGAGGCGCTGCTGGCCTCGGCGCTCGACCGGCTGGAGCCGGTGGTGACGGCACTGCGCACCGAGGGGCGGCTCGCCGCCTCCTCGCGCGCGCTGCACCGGCAGATCGGGCACGCGCTCGCCGCGCGCAGCCGCACCACCGCGCGCGTCGAGGCGGAGGACAAGCCGGAGATCCTGTGGGACCACCCCGCGCTCGAGCGCCTGCACCAGCGCCTGGCAGACGAGTACGAGCTGAAGGAACGCTCCGCCGCGCTCGACCGGAAGCTCTCGCTGATCGGCGACACCACCGAGGGCGTGCTGTCGCTGCTGCATGGCCGCCGCGCGCTCGGCCTCGAGGTCGCGGTGGTGGTGCTGGTGGGGATCGAGGTGGTCTTCACCCTGTGGGAATACGTGGCGAAGCCGCTGCTGCGCTGACGGGCCGAGAGCCGTTTCCGTTCGCGTCGACTCACGGCAACCTCTCCCGGGCTTCGTTGTTTCGAGCATCTTCACCCGATCGGGAGCTGCTCTATGGCACCAGCACCAGCGCCCCCGCGACCTGCCCCGCGCGCAGCCGCGCCAGGGCCGCGGGCGCCTCGGTGAGCGGCAGCGCCTCGGCCGAGACGCGCACCGGCACCCGCGGGGCCAGCGCCAGGAATTCCTCGCCGTCGCGCCGCGTGAGGTTGGCGACCGAGCGCAGTACGCGTTCCTGCCACAGGATGGCGTAGGGGAAGGCCGGAATGTCGGACATGTGGATGCCCGCGCAGACGACGGTGCCGCCCCGCTCCACCGCGCGCAGCGCCGCCGGCACCAGTGCGCCCACCGGCGCGAAGAGGATGGCGGCGTCGAGCGGCACCGGCGCCGGCGCATCCGACGGCCCCGCCCAGGCGCAGCCGAGCGCGCGGGCGAAGTCCTGCGCTGCGGTGTCGCCGGGGCTGGTGAAGGCGAAGACCTCCCGCCCCTCCCACAGCGCCACCTGGGCGACGATGTGCGCCGCGGCGCCGAAGCCGTAGAGGCCGAGCCGCCTGGCCTCGCCCGCCATGCGCAGCGCGCGGTGGCCGATCAGCCCGGCGCAGAGCAGCGGCGCGGCCTCGATGTCGGCATAGGCATCGGGCAGGGCGAAGCAGAAGCGCTCGTCGGCCACCGCGAACTCGGCATAGCCGCCATCGATCTGGTAGCCGGTATAGCGTGCCGCGTCGCAGAGGTTCTCCTGCCCGCGCGTGCAGAAGCGGCACTCTCCGCACGCGAAGCCGAGCCAGGGCACGCCGACGCGCGCGCCGATGGCGTAGCGATCGGCCCCCTCCCCGCGCGTGACGACGCGCCCGACGATCTCGTGGCCCGGTATGACGCCCGGCTTCGGGTCCGGCAGGTCGCCATCCACCACATGCAGGTCGGTGCGGCAGATGGCGCAGGCGGCGACGCGCAGCAGCACCTGGCCCGGGCCCGGCGTCGGCACCGCGCGGCTTTCCAGCCGGACAGAGCGCGCCGCGGCATCGAGGGCCATGGCGCGCATGGCGCGCTACCCGGCCATGGCCGGCCGCCGCGTCCGCCAGGTGGTCGCCTGCTCGTAGGCATGGCCGGCGCGCAGCACCGTCGCGTCCTCGAAGGGCCGGCCAATGAGTTGCGCGCCCACCGGCAGCCCGCCCTCCCCGAAGCCCGTGCAGACCGTCAGCGCCGGCTGGCCCGTCAGGTTGAAGGGGATGGTGAAGTTCGCGACCTCGAAGGACGTCCACTTGCCCGGCGCGGTGATGGGCGGCGCCTCGCTCGGCTGGGCGACAGTGAGCAGCAGGTCGCAGCCTTCCATCACCTTCGCCACCGCGTCGCACAATTCGCGCCGGCGGCGCTGCGCCTGGAGGTAGTCGGCGGCGGTGATGGTGGCGGCGAGTGCGAGGCGCTCGCGCAGGAATTCGCCGTAGTCGCGGTACTTCGTGCGCAGCCAGGGCTCGTGCACGGCGAAGGCGTCCGCAGCGAGGATCAGCCAGCCCGCCGCGTTGAAATCCTGCAGCGGCGGCAGCGTGACCTCAACCACCGTGGCGCCCAGCCCCTCGAGGGTCTGCGCCAGATGCGCGATGCCCGCGGCCACGCCCGGGCTGACCGGCCAGTCGGATTCGTGGAAATGGCGGATCACGCCGATGCGCAGGCCGCGCACGCCGCCATTCAGCCCCGAGAGCAGGTCGGGCCTGGGCCGGTTGGCGCTTGAGGGGTCGGCCGGGTCGTGCCCGGTCAGCGCGTCGAGCAGGATCGCGCAATCCTCCACCGTCCAGGCCAGCGGGCCGACCGTGTCGAGGCTGTGCGAGAGCGGCAGCACGCCGGAGCGCGAGCACAGCCCGTAGGTCGGCTTGATGCCCGCCGTGCCGCACAGCGCCGCCGGCCCGCGGATCGACCCGCCGGTATCCGACCCCGTCCCGCCCAGGATCACGCCGGCCGCCACCGCGGCCCCGGTGCCCGAGGAGGAGCCCGCGGTGAAGCGCGTCGTGTCCCACGGGTTGCGCGCCGGCGGCCAGGGCAGGTCGAAACTCGGCCCGCCCCAGGCGAATTCGTGGGTGGCGAGCTTGCCCAGCATCACCGCGCCAGCCTCGGCCCAGGCGCGCACCGCGGCGGAATCCGCCTTCGGGACGTAGTCCTGCAGCACGCGCGAATGCGCCGTGGTGGGGATGCCGGCGGTCTCGTAGATGTCCTTGTGCGCGATGGGGATGCCATCGAGCGGGCCGCGCAGCGTGCCCGCCATCTGCCGCGCCTCGGCGGCCTTGGCCTGCTCCAGCGCCAGTTCGGGCGTGAAGCGGATGAAGGCGTGGATCTCGGGGTTCAGCGCCTGCGCCTTCGCCAGCCGGTCCTTCATGAACTCGACCGGCGAGATCTCCTTGGCCGCGATGCGCCGCGCGGCCTCGGCGATGGTCGGGATCATGGCGTGACGGCCTTGGGGGCGAAGGTCACGGCCATCTCGGCGCCGGCTTCGCGCGGGGTGCGGACCCGTTGTGCAAAGGCCAGGATATGGCCGGAGACGGCGCGTATGCCTTCCTTTTCAGCCTCAGTCAGCGGGATGCCATGGCGCGCGATCAGCGCGTCGAATTGCGGCTTGTCCATCGGGAGGGGCATGACGGCGGGCTCCTGCGGCGAGGCCCCGATGCTGCGCGCCTCAGCGCGCAGGTCAATCCCGCCGGTCAGGCCTTCGGGGCGCCCCGGGACAGCGCCTGCGCGACGCGCGTGCAGGCCGTGCGCAAACGGTCCTCGCTCTGCGCGAAGCACAGGCGCAGATGCCCCTCCCCGCCCGTGCCGAAGGCGGCACCGGGAGCCAGGCCCACCCCCGCCGACTGCAGCAGGTCCTTCGCCAGCGCCAGGCTGTCGGTGCAGCCTTCCACGCGCAGGAACAGGTACATCGCGCCATCCGGCCGCGGCGCGGTCACGCCGGGCACCGCCGAGAGGATGCCCTGCGCCAGGTCGCGGCAGGCCCGGTAGCGCGCCTGGGTCTCCGCCACGAAGCCGTCGCCCTGGTCGAGTGCGACCACCCCCGCGTGCTGCACGAAGGTGGGGGCGGAGGACATGTTGAACTCGTTGAGCTTGGCGATCGCGTCCATCAGCGCCGGCGGGGCGACGATCCAGCCCAGTCGCCAGCCGGTCATCGACCAGGACTTGCTGAAGGAATTGACCGAGACCACGCGGTCGTCGTCGGTCGCGATGGACAGGAAGGACGGCGCCGCATCGCCGGCGAAATACAGGCGCTCGTAGACGTCGTCGGCCAGGATCCAGGTGCCCGTGCGCCGGCAATGGTCGAGGATGACGCGCTGTTCCTCGGCGCTCAGCGTCCAGCCGGTCGGGTTGCCCGGGCTGTTCAGGAAGACCATGCGCGTGGCCGGGGTGATGGCGGCCAGCAGTTCGTCGAGGTCGGCGCGCCAGACGCCATTGGCGATGCGCAGCGGCAGCGGCGCCACCTGCGCGCCCAGCACGCGCGCGATGCCGTCCATGTTCGGCCAGGCCGGCATCGGGATGACCACCCGGTCGCCGGGGTCGAGCAACGCCTGCGCCACCAGCATCAGCGCATTGACGCCCGAGGCGGTGACCGCGACGCGCTCCGGCCCCACCGGGCGGCCATGGCGCGTGAGGTAGCGCGCCACCGCCTCGCGCAGCGGCGCGATGCCGGCGTTCGGCGCGTAGAAGGTCTCCCCGGAATCGAGCGCGGCCTTGGCGGCGTCGCGGATGAAGGCGGGCGTGACGGTGTCGGGTTCGCCAAAGAACAGCCGGATGAGGCCGGGGATGTCGCGCCCGGCCATCGAGACCTCGCGGATCAGGGACCCCTCGATGGCGTCGAGGGCGGGGCGCGGCGTGGGGGCAAGATGTGTCATGGGCGGGGGTCTAACCGCTCCGGCGCGGGGTGGGAAAGCGTCGCTGGACAGGCCGCCCCGGGGGCGGGCATGGACAGCGCCATGGCCACACCCATCACCTTCGCCGCCCCCCATGGCTTCCTCGGCGCGCGGCCGGACGACCGGACGGCCGCCGTCTGCGTCGCCGGCATCCCGCTCGACATCGGCACCACCAACCGCGCGGGCACGCGCGACGGGCCGCGCGCCATCCGCGCGGCCGCGCGCATGCTCACCGACGGGCGGCATCCGGTGACCGGCGTGGATCCCGCCGGGCTCGACCTGTCCGACCTCGGCGAGTTCGAGATCGCGCTGGGCGACATCCCCGCCAGCCTGGCGCGCATCGAGGAACAGGCAAGCGGGCTGAACCACCTGCTCGCCTTCGGCGGCGAGCATGGCGTGACGCTGGCGCTGCTGCGCGCGCTGGTGAAGCGGATCGGCGCGCCGGTGGGCCTGGTGCATATCGACGCCCACCTCGATACGTCCGAGGACAATTTCGGCCAGCGCTTCGCCCATGGCTCGGTGTTCTGGCACGCCATCACGGAAGGGCTGGTGGCGCCCACGCGCATGATCCAGGTCGGCATCCGCGCCCCCGCCTGGCCCGAGATGTACGACTGGACCCGCGGCCAGGGCGTGACGATCCTCTCCGCCCAGGATGTGCACGAGAGCACGCCGGCGGCGATCGCCGCGCAGGTGCTGGCGGTGGTCGGCGACGGCCCGGCCTACCTGTCCTTCGACATCGACGGGCTCGATCCCGCCTTCGCGCCGGGCACCGGGACGCCGGAGATCGGCGGCCTCGCCACCTGGCAGACGCAGGGCATCCTGCGGCGGCTGGGCGGGCTCGACTTCCGCGGCGCGGATGTGGTCGAGGTCGCGCCCGCCTACGACGTCGGCGAGATCACGGCGCTGGCGGCGGCGACCATCGGCTGGGAATACCTCGCCCTGCTCGCCGCGCGTGGCTGAACCTCACGGGCCGTTCGGGACTGCGCCGGATGGCGCATGGCGCGGCCCGGCCCCGCTGCCCCTCCCGGCCACCGATCCAGGATGGCGTCGTCGGGTGGCAGGGCCGGCGCCGGCATTGCGGACGGCCCTCTCAGCGGCAGACCACCGCGACCTGCTCCGGGCCACTGACCACGCGGCCATGGCGCATGCCGCGGCTGTCCTCGCGGAAGGAGGAGACCTCGCAGCGCCGCGCCGCCGCGGGCACCGGGGCCATGATGCCCGATTCCAGCCCCTCGTAGCGGCAGACCAGGCGATAGGGCTGCGCATTGCCGCCAAGGTCCCACCATTCGCGCCGCGTGCGCGGGTCGGCCTCCGGGCGCAGTTGCACGCGATCGGCCGGGTCGCCCTCGAACAGGTCGGCGCCACGCAGCCAGTGGCGCTGACGTTCGGGGCGGACCTCCCAGCCCAGCGGGGTGCGGATGCGATCCGCCGGTTCCACCTCGACCGAGGACGGGCAGGCCAGCAGCGGCGGAGCCTGCGGCGGCGCAGGCCGCGCGGGCGGACGCTGCGCGGGCTGCGCCGCAGCCGCGGCGGGCAGCAGCAGGGCCAGGGCGAGGATGGCATGTCGCATCGTCGTATCCTCCAGCGGGGCGCTTCGTGCTTCTGCGCCGGTGAGGCGCATCCTACAGGCTCGCCGATGCGGCGTATCGCCCATGCGCGCGTGCAGCGCCTGGTTCACGCGCGGCGGACGCCATGGCGGCACGGTATCGCCCCGCCGCGAGGGCCATGGAACCCCGCGGGGCTGCCCGGCGCGACGGCGCCATCGGAATGCCATCGCCACCGCGTGGGGTCTCCCGCCAGTCGGCACGGAAACGAGGACACGGCGTGAGGGCGATCATCCTGCTTGCTGCGATTCTGCTGGCACTGCCCGCACGGGCCGCCGACCCTGCGCTGCAGCAGGCGATGCTGGCCGAGGTCAATGCCATCCGCGCCCGTGCCGGCCGCGCGCCGCTCACACTCGATCCGCGGCTGTCGCGCGCCGCGCTCGACCACTCGTTCGACATGCTGCGGCGCAACCAGTTGGGCCATGCCGGCAGCGACGGGTCCGACCCCGGGCGACGCATCACCCGCGCGGGCTTCGCCTGGCGCTCCTATCGGGAGAATGTCGGCGCCGGCTACCAGGACCTGCGCCAGGCCATGGCGGGGTGGATGAACAGCCCGGGACATCGCGACAACATCCTCGCCGCCGATGTCACGCAGGTCGGGCTCGGCTTCGCCGCCGGGCCGGGACTGATGCCGGGCAACATTCCGCGCCTGTTCTGGACGATGGTGCTGGCCGCGCCGCGCTGATCAGGCGAGGCCGCGCTGCAGGATGGCGGCCGCGACGCGCCCGGTCTCGTCCAGCGCCTCGCGCGCGAAGGGGGCGGGCGCATCCGCCAGCAGCCGCGCCTGGCCGGCGGCGACCAGGCTGTCGTGCAGGCGGCGGTGGCGCGGGCCGAGGCCGCCAGGGTCGGCGATGAAGACCGGCGCGGCGGTGGCCAGCGCCTCCGACAGCATCGAGACGGAATCGCCCGTCACCACCACCGCATCCGCCCAGGCGAGCATGCCGGCATAGGGGTTGGGGCCGCCATCGCCCCAGCGATGCAGGCGATGCGGCACCGCCGCCAGCGCGCCGGCCAGCGCCTGTTCGGCCGCCGCCCCGGTGCGGCGCGAACCGGTGGCCATGACGCTGCCCGCGAAGCCCGCGACGCGTTCGCCGATCGCGGCCGCGGTGCCGGGCGCCATGCCCTCGGCGCGCGG
>NZ_JACADR010000215.1 GCF_016106005.1 Roseomonas rosulenta | reverse complement strand
GTGCTCTTCCGATCCCGCCCCGCCAAGCCGGGCGCGCGACACTGGCCGGCGGGTCCTTCCGCGACCTCGCGCAGGGCGTGGCGCTGACCGACATCGCGGCCACGCTGCGCGGCGAGGGCGACCGCGTGGTGATCGAACGCTTCGACGCCCGCACCGCCGGCGGCGGCACGCTGGCCGTCACGGGCAACCTGTCGCCCGCCGCGCCCGGGCTGCCGGCCGAGATCACGCTCACCGCGCGCAATGCCCGCCCGCTGCGCTCCGACCTGGTCAGCACGGTGTTCGACGCCGACCTCCGCCTGGCGGGCCGTATCCTGGAGGATGCGCGCCTGTCCGGGCGCGTCGCGGTGAACCGCATGGACATCACCGTGCCCGAGCGCCTGCCCGCCGGCGTGCAGACGCTGCCCGGTGTCACCGAGCGCGGCCACCGCCCGGCCGGCACGCCGCCCCTGGCCGCGCCCGCGCCGCCCGGCGACAGCGCGCTGCCACCCATCGCGCTCGAGGTGACGGTGGAAGCCCCCCGCGCGGTCTTCGTGCGCGGGCGGGGGATCGATGCGGAATTCGGCGGCACGCTCGGCATCGGCGGCACCATCGCGTCACCGGTGGTCAGCGGCGGGCTGAACCTTCGCCGCGGCAGCCTCACCTTCTTCGACCGGCGGCTCGACTTCCGCCGCGGGTCCATCGCCTTCAACGCGGGCACGCTGGTGCCCACGCTCGACTTCCTCGCCTCCTCGCGCGCGCGGGAAGTGACGGCCAACATCACCGTGACCGGGCCGGCGAACGACCCGAAGCTGGAATTCTCCTCCACACCCGAACTGCCGCAGGACGAGATCCTGTCGCGCCTGATCTTCGACCGCCGCGCCAATGAGCTCAGCCCCTTCCAGATCGCGCAGCTCGCGCAGATCCTGGCGGGTGCGGCCGGCATCGACACGCCCAATGCGGGCGGCATCCTCGATCGCATCCGCCGGACACTCGCGCTTGATCGCCTCAGCGTGGGCGAGGAACGCAATCGCGAGAACACGCGCACCCAGGGGGCGACGCTCGAGACCGGGCGCTACGTGGCGGACGGCGTCTACCTCGGCATCCGGCAGGGCACCGAGGGCGGGCCGCCGCGCGTGGGCGTGCAGGTGGACATCGCCCCGCGCGTGCGCCTCGAGGCCGAGACCGGCGGCAACAGCGCGGGCGGGGACCGCATCGGCCTGTCCTTCGAGTGGGAATACTGATCCGCGCTACCCGCGCACATACCCCAGCCAGTCCCACCAGGTCGCCGTCAGCAGCAGCAGCAGCGCGTAGCCCGCCAACGTGATCACCACGCCCGATCGCGTGAAGTCGCGCGCAGCAAACGTGCCCGTGCCGAAGGCCACCATGTTCTGCGGCGCGCTCACCACCAGCAGGAAGCCGAAGGAGACGGCGAACTGCAGGATCATCGTCACCCCCGCCACGTTCACCGGCACCCCGGCGCGCGCCACTTCCTGCAGCACCGAGATCACGATCGGAATGAAGGCGGCGGCGAGCGCGGTGGCCGAGGCGAAGCCCAGATGCACCACGATCAGGAAGGCCGACATCACCGCCACGATGACGAAGGGGGTCGCGTGGCGCAGCGCGAAGGCATCGACGATCATCCCTGCCATCCAGGCGGCCCCGCGCGTCTGCACCAGCACGGTGCCGAGCGCGATGCCCACCGCGAACAGGATCAGCGTGCCCCAGGGCACGCTCGCCTGCGCTTGCTTCCACGACATGACGCCGATCCGGGGCAGCAGCAGCAGCGTCACCGCGATCATGGTGGAGGACGCGGTGTCGAGCGCATGCAGCCGCACCTCCGTGGCCCAGACGCACAACAGCACGGCGGCCGTGAGCAGCGTGCGCCATTCCGCCCCGCTCATCGGCCCCAGCGCCGCGAGCTCCCGCGCCACCGCGCCTTCCCCGCCGGCGCCGACCTCCGCCTCCGGCGTGTGGAAGCGCCACAGGATCAGCCCCGTCAGCGGCACCATGACCAGCCAGAAGGGTGCCGCGGCGATGAACCAGTCGAGCCAGGTGACGGTGGCCCCCGGGATGGCCCGCCCGATCAGGCCGAGGAAGGTCGCGTTCTGCGCGGCGGCCGTCAGCACGCCGATGTTCATCACCGAACAGACCTGCGCAGAGCCGATCATCAGCAGCGCCGCGAGGCGCGAGTCACGCGGCATGCCGAAGGCCGCGATGATGCCGAGCACGATCGGCACCACCGCGGAGACCCGCGCGGTCGCCGAGGGCACCAGGAAGGCCAGCAGCACGCCGACCGCGAGCGTGCCCGCCAGGATCCCCTGCGGCCTGGTCCCCACGCGCGAGAGAGTGGCGAGCGCGATGCGCCGGTCGAGCCCCGTGGCGGTGACCGCCGCGGCGAAGACCAGCGCCGCGCCCACCAGCGCCACCGCATTGTTGGCGAAGCCCGCGATCGCCCAGTCCCGCGCGCGCGACAGGCCGATGATGCGCTGTGCGTCCTGCGGGTCGGGCGCGCTGCCCACCAGCACGATGATCAGCGCGGCAATGAGGAAGGCGGAGACGGTGAGGTCCACCGCCTCGCTCACCCAGAGCACCACGGCGAAGAGCAGGATGCCGATGGCGCGCTGCCCGGCCACGGGCAGACCGGCCACGGGAGGTGCCAGCACGGCGACCGCCAGCACCGCGATGGCGAGTCCGAGGCCGATCCAGCGCCGTACCCCGTCCCCGCCTTCCGCCGCCGACGCCGCCATGGCCGCCCCTTCCCGTGACCTGGGTCGAGGCTGCCCTCAGGCGCGCGCCGGCGCCTTGACGCGCATCAAGCGGGCGGCTTGCCCAGCGCCTCCATCACCGCCGCGCGCTTCTCGAGCCACCAGCCATGCTGCGGCGGCCAGGGGGCAAAGACCTCCTCCGTGCTGCCCGGTTCCAGCACGCCACGCGCCATCAGCGCCCAGTTCGGGTTGGCCATGGCCTCGCGCCCGATCGCAACGAGGTCGGCCTCGCCCTCGGCCAGCACCGCCTCGGCCTGGTGCGGGCCGATGATGAGGCCGACCGCCATGGTGGCGAGGCCGACATCGCGGCGGATCTGCGCCGCATAGGGCACCTGGAAGCCGTAGCCGCGCGGGATGCGCTTGCTGCCCGTGGCCGACCCGCCGATGCCGCCCGAACTGCAATCCACGACATCGACGCCGAGCGGCTTCATCGCCGCCGCGAAGGCGATGCTGTCCTCCATGGTCCATCCGCCATCGGCGCCGTCCACGGCCGAGATTCGCACGAAGACCGGGCGGTCCTGCGGCCAGGCCTCGCGCACCGCGCGGATCACCTCGAGCGGGAAGCGCATCCGCCCGGCGAGGTCGCCGCCATATCCATCGTTGCGCGTGTTGGAGATCGGCGAGAGGAACTGGTGCAGCAGGTAGCCATGCGCGCAATGCACCTCGACCGCCTCGAACCCCGCGGCGTGGGCGCGCTTCGCGCCGGTGGCGAAGGCCTGCACGATGCGCATCATGCCCGCGGCGTCGAGCGCGGCCGGGGTCAGGTGCCCTTCCGCGATCGGTGCCGCGACGGCCGAGACGATGTCCCAGGTGCCCTCGCCCTTCGCGAACTGCTCGGGACCGAGCGGCCCGTTGCCCTCCCAGGGCCGCTGCATCGACCCCTTGCGCCCGGCATGGCCGAGCTGGATGGCGGGCACCGCGCCCTGCGCCTTGATGAAGTCCGTGATGCGCTTCAGCGGTGCCACGTGGTCGTCGGACCAGAGGCCGAGGTCGCCATGGGTGATGCGCCCCTCGCGCAGCACCGAGACCACCTCGCTGAACACCAGCCCGAAGCCGCCCACCGCGAAGCGGCCGAGCTGCACCATGTGCCAGTCATTCGCCATCCCCTCATGCGCCGAGTACTGGCACAGCGGCGGCACCACGGCGCGGTTCGGGATGGTCAGGCCGCGCAGCGTGACGGGCGAGAACAGCAGCGATCCCATGCGGGATATCCTCCGGGCGTTTGCGCCGCGCAGGATGGAACGCGCGGCGCTACCCCGCCAGATGCCCCCTCCGCACCAGCCGCGGCAGCAGCCCATCGACCGGCCCCGCCAGCACCGACACCACCCAGGCCGCCCCCGCCACCAGCACGATCGCGGGCCCGGTCGGCACATCCAGGTGATACGACACCAGGATGCCCGCCAGCGACGACCCCACCGCGATGCCGACCGCCGCATAGGCCATGCCGCCGACCTCGCGCGCCCAGTGCCGCGACGCGATCGCCGGCAGCATCATCAGCCCCACCGCCATGAGCGTGCCCAGTGCCTGGAAGGCCGAGAGCACGTTCACCACCACGAGCCCCTGGAACACCAGGTGCCAGGCCCCACCCTGCGCCCCCGCCGCCGCCGCGAAGGCCGGGTCGAAGCATTCCAGCACCAGCGGCCGCCAGGCGAAGGCCAGCACGACCAGCGTGACGGAGGCCACCCCCGCCATCAGCAGCAGCGCTGCGTCATCCACGCCCAGCACGCTGCCGAACAGGATGTGCGACAGGTCCGCCGCACTCCCCCCCATCGACACCAGCGCCACGCCGAGCCCGAGTGCCACCAGGTAGAGCGCCGCCAGCGTCGCATCCTCCCGCCCGCCCGTCGCCCGCGACAGCGCCCCCGCACCGACCGCGACGACCAGCCCCGCCACGAGCCCGCCGAACCACAGGACGGGCGCGGACAGCCCCGCCAGCAGGAAGCCCAGTGCGACGCCCGGCAGCGCGCCATGCGCCAGCACATCGGCCGTCAGGCTCATGCGCCGCAGCACCAGGAACACGCCGAGCACGGGGGCCGAGACCGACAGCGCCAGGCAACCCACCAGTGCGCGGCGCAGGAAGCCGAATTCGACGAAGGGGGCGATCAGCAGGTCGTGCATTTTGCGTGCCCTCAGGCGACGGGCGCGGCCCCCGGCCGCTTGGCTTGCGCGCCCCGCACTGTCGCTCTGGCGCCGACGGTCGGGTTGGGCGCGGTCGCGCCATGCGCTCCCGGATCGCGCCTTGCGCGATCCGCCTCCTGATCCCGAAGGCCGCGCCCGGCGTCTGACGGCATCACGCCGCTCGGTGGCAGTGTTCCGCCTCTTCCGACCAGGCTTCCGCCATCATCCGCGCCTTGAGCCGGTTCGCCGCACTCAGCGCCTGCCGTGTCGGCCCCCAGGCGATCGCATCCCGCGCGATCAGCAGCGTCTCCGGGAATTCCCGCGCCACGAGGTCGAGGTCGTGCAGCACCGCCACCACCGTCCGCCCCTCCCCGTGCCAGTCGCGCACGAGGCGCAGCAGGTCCGCCGAGGTCCTCGCATCCACCGCGTTGAAGGGCTCGTCCAGCAGCAGGATGTCGGCGTCCTGCACCAGCAGCCGCGCGAACAGCAGCCGCTGCGTCTGCCCCGCCGACAGCGAGCCGACGGGCCGCCTCTCGAAACCCGCGAGCCCCACCGCCGCCAGGGCCTGCGCCGCGCGCGCGCGTTCGCCCTCCGGCACGCCGCGGAAGGCGCCGATGCGCGGCCAGAGCCCCTGCATCACCACATCAAGGCAGGCGATCGGGAAGGCACGGTCGAGCGCGGCGAGTTGCGGCAGCAGCGCGATCCGCGCCGTGCCCTCATGCGCGATCCGCCCGCTCTCGGGCCTGTGCAGCCCGGCGAGCGCGCGCAGCAGGGTGGTCTTGCCCGCCCCGTTCGGCCCCACCACCGCGGTCAGGCTGCCCGGCGCGAAGCGCCCGCTCACGTGATGCACCGCCGGGCGCCGGCCATGCGCCAGCGTGACGTTCTCGAGCACCAGCCCGGCCGGTTCGCGACGTGCGCTCATGCCCACATCGCCCAGGCCACCGCCGCCCACAGCACAGCCCCCACGCCGGCCGCGAGCAGCAGGCGCGGCGCAGCGCCGGAGGACAGCGCCAGGGGATCATTGAAGCGGGACATGATACGATATGATGTAACATCCGCCCCGGGCTGGGCAAGGGCGGGCCGGAGCCTTATCTGCGCGGACCATGCAGGGCAGCCCCGCACCCGACCCCGATGCCGACCTGCGCCGCGCCCTGGCCCGGCACCGGGCGCTCGCCACAGGCATGCTGGTCGGCATGGGCGGGCTCCTGGTGGGCACCTACCATATGCCGCCGGGCTACTGGACCGACATGCTGCAAGCCTCGGCCAAGGCCGGCGTGGTCGGCGGCCTGGCCGACTGGTTCGCGGTGACGGCGCTGTTCCGCCGCCCGCTCGGCCTGCCTATCCCGCATACCGCCATCGTGCCGAACCAGAAGGAACGGCTGGGCCGCGCGCTCGGGCGCTTCGTCGCCGGGCATGTCATCACCGAGGCCGAGGTACGGCGCGTCATCGGGCGGCTCGACCTCGCGCGCATCGTCCAGAATTTCCTGGCCGACCCGGATGCCTCGAAGCCCGCGGCGCTGGCGCTGGCCGGCAGCCTGCCGCGCATCCTCGCAAGCCTCGAGGATGGGCGCGCCAAGCGGCTGATGCTGCGCCTGCTGCCGCGCATCGTCTCCGGTCCCGCCGGCGCGCGGCTGGTCGCGCGCGTGCTGCGCGCCTTCGTGGCGTCGGGCCGCCACCAGGAGGTGTTCTCCCTCGCCGTCGGGCGCATCAAGGTCATGCTGGCGCAGCGCGAGGACGCGCTGCGCACCGCCATCGCCTCGCGCATCCGCGCCGAGGGGGGCGCGCTGATCGGCTGGCTGGCGGGTGCCAGCATGGCCAACCGCATCCTGCACGCCATCAACGCCGAGCTCGAGAAGGTCGAGCCCGAGGATTCCGACCTGCGCGCCGCCTTCGGCGAATGGCTGCGCCAGGAGATCGACCGGCTCGAAACTGACCCCGAGCGCGCGGCCGCGATCGGGCGCGTGCTGCGCGACGCGCTCTCCCACCCCTCGGTCGCGATCTGGCTCAGCGATGTCTGGGCCAGGCTGCGCACCGCCATGACGGTGGACGCGGCGCGCCCGGATGGCCGCACGGTGGCGCTGCTCTCGGGCCTGTTCGCCAATGCCGGCACGCTGCTGGCCGAGGACCCGGCGGCGCGCGCGCGCCTCAACGCCGCAGTCGAGGGCGTGCTGATCCGCCTGCTGCCCTCGGCGCAGGCCCAGCTGTCGGACTTCATCGCCGGGGTGGTCGGCAACTGGGATGCGCGCACGGTGGCCGACAAGATCGAGCTGCGCGTAGGCCGCGACCTGCAATACGTGCGCATCAACGGCACGCTGGTGGGGTTCCTGGCAGGCGGGGCGCTGTTCGCGCTGCTCACCGCCGTGTTCGGCGGGGTCGCGCATTGAGCGGCGCGCCGCCGCGCGCGGATCAGGAATTCACCATCCCCTGCGCCATCAGGCGCTCGACCATCGCGTCGCGCACCGCCTTGGCCTGCAGGTTGGTGATCACCTCGATCCGGTCGTCGGAGACGAATTCGTAGAACAACTCCTCCACGTTCGGCATCACTAAGCGGGAGCATGGCGGCTGCAACGACAGCTCCGCCGCCCGGTTTCAGGAGCTCGACCGTCCTATCGCTGCGCGGCGCCGCCGCACACCGCCCCAGACCAGCCCACCGATCAGCCCCGCCGGGCCGCCGATCACGCCCCCCAGGACGGCGAAGACCGGCGCCATCATCGTGCAGGACCCTGGCCGGTGGCATTCCGGATTGACCGCATAGAGGCCGAGACCCACCACCCAGCCCAGCACGAGGCCCGCGAACAGGCCGAGCACGGCGAACAGCACTCCGAAGGCCAGCGCCCCACCCACTCCACCGCGCCGCTTGGTGCGCACCGGGAAACCGTTCGCGGCCAGCGCGGCGTCGATCACGGCGTCGGGCGCGGCGGACGCCACCGCCACCAGGCCGCGCGACGGGTCGACCCAGACCCCCGCCGCCGGGTCGGCCCGCCGGATGGCGGCGGTCAGCGCGCCGGACGCGCCGGGCGCATCC
>NZ_JACADR010000214.1 GCF_016106005.1 Roseomonas rosulenta | reverse complement strand
AGCCGGGCGGCGTAGCCCCGTCACCAGCCGGCGCCGCAGCGTCCTCCGCCGCGCGCCGCCGCGCCTGGATGCGTGCGTGATGCGCCGGGGGCGGCAGCGCGGCCTGCGCCGCCATGGCTGCGACCCGCGCCGGCGCCTGCGCGACCAGCTCCGGGATCAGCGCCGCTTCCGGCAGGTTCCGCCAGTATTTCTTCGGCATCTCCGCGCGCATCGCCGCGAGCTTCACCCGCGCCGGGTTGAAGATGGCGGCGTAGTAGGTCAGCCACAGCGCATCGGTCGGGTCGTCGAGATCCGGCTTCGCCGCGGGGTCGGCCGCGACGGAGAGCGTGCCGCCCTCGAAGGCCGCGGAGCCCTTCGGTGTCAGGATCATCCAGTCCATGTCGGCGAATCGCCGCGCGAAGAAGGGTGCCTTGCGCGCCACGATGTGATGGTCCGGTTCGAACCAGGCGAGGAAGCGCCGCCGCCCGCCCGCCCCCGGGGTTTCGCGGAAGCGCACGAAGGCCGCCATCTTGTGGCAGTCCCGCCGCACCGCGCTGGCCAGGCGCTGCGCGGCGACGACATCGGCATCGGCGGCCATCGCCAGCAGCACGGGGTCGTGCTGCAGGCGCGCCAGCAGGCGGTACAGCAGGGCGAAGCGGCCGGGGTCGCCGTGGCAGACCACCGCCTCGGCCAGCTCCAGGAAGGCGCGCGGCACGCGCGGCGGCGGGCGCACCGCCGGCCCGGGAGGCGTCGCCTGGGGCGCGAACAGCGAATCATCGCCCGCGAGGCGCCAGTCCACCTGCGCCGGCTCGGCGCCCGCCATGAGCAGGCGTCGCGCGGCGTCGCGCCATTCGGCGAAGTCGCCGCGGCCCTGCAGCACCGCCACCTGCATCACAGCAGCGCCAGCTGCCTGGGCTGCGGCGCCACCAGCGCGGCGAGGTCCGACCGGTCCACCAGCCGCAGCGGGGTCCAGCCTTCTGCCACGATCCAGGCCCGCGCCTTGCGCAGCGGCACGCGCAGCCGTGCCAGGTCATCGAGCCGCAGCCGCCGGTGCCGCCGCGCCGAGAGGATCGCGCCCACCGTCTTCACGCCGAAGCCCGGCACGCGCAGCAGGGCCTCGCGTGGCGCGCGGTTCACATCCACCGGGAACTGCGCGCGATTCGCCAGCGCCCAGGCGAGCTTCGGGTCCATGTCGAGGTCGAGCATCCCGTCCGGGCGCGCCGCGGTCACTTCCTCGATCGAGAAGCCGTAGAATCGATACAGCCAGTCCGCCTGGTACAGCCGGTGCTCGCGCAGCAGCGGCGGCGTGGTCGGCGGCAGCTGCGCCGAGGCATCCGGGATCGGGCTGAAGGCCGAGTAGTACACGCGCTTCAGCCCATACCCGCCATAGAGCCGGGCGCTGGTCGCGAGCACCGTGGCGTCGCTGGATGGATCCGCGCCGATGATCATCTGCGTCGATTGCCCCGCCGGGGCGAATCGCTTGCGCGTCCTGGTGCGCAGCGTGGGCTCCTTCGCGTCCTCGATGCGGATGCGCATGTCGGCCATGGCGCGGCGGATGCCGGCGGGCTGCTTCTCGGGCGCCAGCGCGGCCAGGCCGGCATCGGTGGGCATCTCGATGTTGATCGACAGGCGGTCGGCATACAGGCCCGCCTCCTCGATCAGTGCCGGCGACGCATCGGGGATGGTCTTGAGGTGGATGTAGCCGCGAAAGCCGTGGACGGTGCGCAGGTCCCGCGCCACGCGCACCAGCTGCTCCATGGTGTGGTCGGAAGACCGCACGATGCCCGAGGAGAGGAACAGCCCCTCGATGTAGTTGCGCCGGTAGAACTCCGTGGTCAGCCAGACCACTTCCTCGGGCGTGAAGCGCGCGCGCTCGACGTTGCTCGACGACCGGTTGATGCAATAGGCGCAGTCGTAGATGCAGAAATTGGTGAGCAGGATCTTCAGCAGCGAGATGCAGCGCCCGTCGGGCGCATAGGCATGGCAAATGCCCGATCCCTCGGTGGAGCCGAGCCCGCCGCTGGCCGTCGAATCGCGCCGCGTGGTGCCGCTCGACGCGCAGGAGGCGTCGTACTTGGCGGCATCGGAGAGGATCGCGAGACGCTCGCGCAGCGACCGGGGCATGGTCTTTGTTCTATATTTGTTCTCTCCCCGCGACGCAAGCGGCGCGATGCCCGCGGGCACCGCGCCGTCGTGCTCAGTCGGCCGACATCTTGATCGGCGGCGTCACGTCCGGCGGCAGCGGGCACACATAGGGGTGCGCATCCGTCCGCTTCTTGTGGTCCGCCTTGGCGGCGGCGAGCAGGTCAGGGTTGGTGATCGCGTCCACAGCCGTGCCGGCCATGATCTTGGCCACATGCACCAGGCCCTTGTGCGCGATGCCGGACTTGCCCTGCGCCGTGAGCTGCCAGGAATGCCCCGGCGTGCCGATGGCATAGGTCGCACCACGCGCCTGCACCGTCGGCACGGCCCACGACACGTCGCCCACGTCGGTCGAACCGACCCCGCCCTTCCCCTTCGCATCCAGCGGCACGACGATGTCGCACAGCGGCTTGTCGCGATCGACCTCCAGCCCGTGGCGGCGGAAGGCGGCGGCGATGTCCTCGTCGCTCAGGGTGCCCTGGATCTGCTTCGCGTAGTCGCGGTCGGCCTCGTCGAATTGCGGCGGACCGAGGCGCAGCATGTTGTCGTACATCGCCTGCTCGAGCGGCGTGTTCGCCAGCAGATTCGACACCGCGCTGACCACCTTGGTGGTGACGGTCGTCTCGGTCATCAGCGCCGCGCCGTCGGCGATCTTGCGCACGCGGGCCACCAGCTGGTTGAGGCCCACCAGGTCGCGCGCGCGGATCAGGTAGCGCACCTTGGCCGTGCCCTGCACGACGTTGGGCGCGATGCCGCCGGCATCGAGATAGGCGTAGTGGATGCGCGCGTCGGAGGGCATGTGCTCGCGCATGTAGTTCACGCCGACATTCATCAGCTCCACCGCGTCGAGCGCCGAGCGCCCGAGCTCCGGCGCGGCGGCGGCGTGGGAGGACCGCCCGGTGAAGGAGAAGTCGATGCGCGTATTGGCCAGCGACACCGCCTCGTTCACGCCGGTGAAGGCGGCCGGGTGCCAGCATATGGCCATGTCCACGTCGGCGAAGGCGCCCTCGCGCACCATGAAGCCCTTGGCCGCCCCGCCTTCCTCGGCCGGGCAGCCGTAGTAGCGCACGCGGGCCTTGATGCCGTTCTGCTCGATCCAGTCCTTCACGGCGGAGGCCGCGAGCAGCGAAGCGGCACCGAGCAGGTTGTGCCCGCAGCCATGCCCCGAGCCGTCCCCCGGGAGCGGCTTGTGCTCGGCCACGCCGGCCTCGTTCGACAGCCCCGGCAGCGCGTCGTACTCGCCGAGGATGGCGATGACCGGCCCTTCCTCGCCCGCCTCGCCCATCACGGCGGTCGGGATGCCGGCGACGTTCTTCGTGACACGGAAGCCGTGCTGTTCCAGCAGCGCGGTGTGCTCGGCACAGGACCGCACTTCCGCGTAGCAGAGCTCCGGCATGCCCCAGACGCGGTCGGCAAGCTCGATGGCGTCGGGCGCCTTGGCATCGACCAGGCGCCAGATCTCTTCGGTGTTCTGCATGGGGCGTTCTCCGTGGGAAGGCGCCCATGTTCGCCCGCGGCGGCGCGCCCGTAAAGCGCGCCGCCCGGCGCTGCGCTACGCGCCCTGCAGCGCGGCGCGCATCTTCTGCGTGGTGAAGGGCACGGAGCGCAGCCGCACGCCCGTCGCATCGAAGATGGCGTTGGTCACGGCCGAGGGCACGATCGCCGCCGCCGGCTCGCCCGCCCCCCAGGGGCGCTCGGCCGGGCGGTCGATCAACTCGATCACCATCTCGGGAACTTCCGGGAAGGTGATGACCTGGTAGGAGCCCCAGTCGCGGCTGGTGACGGTGCTACGGTCGAAGGTCAGTTCCTCCTTCAGCGTGCGCGAGAGCGTGTGGATGATGTTGCCCTCGACCTGCGCCTTCACGGCGTCGGGGTTGATCATCTGGCCGCAATCATGCGTGCAGAAGAAGCGCGTGACACGGATGGCGCCGGTGCGGCGGTTGACCTCCACCTCCGCCACCGCGGCGACGTAGGTCCGCACCAGCTCGTACTTCACGAAGGTCACGCCGCGCCCGCGCAGGATCTCGCCGGAGCGGTCCTGCTGCGGCGAGGGCCGCGTCTGCCAGTTCGCCAGCCGCGCCACGCGCTCCAGCACCTCCCGCCCGCGCGGGTCGTCCGCCGGCATCACGCGCAGGCGGTACTCCACCGGGTCGGCATTCGCGGCCGCGGCGCATTCATCGAGGAACGCCTCGTTCGCATAGGTGTTCTGCATCCGCCCCGGCGTGCGGATCCAGGAGGGGCGGAAGGGCGTGGTGTCCAGGCGATGGCAGGTCGTCTTGATCGCCGGGAAGGCGTAGGGCAGTGCGAGGTTGTGGATGATGTTGCCCGGGTGGATCTGGTTCTCGCGCGGCAGCCCGCCGAGTTCCGCCGCCGTCAGGTCCACATTGCCGCCCGCACCCTTCGGGATGAAGGCATCGGCCTCCCACCCCACGATGTTGCCCTGCGCGTCGAGGCCGGCGCGCAGGTCCACGAGATGCGGCGGGCCCTTGGGGTCCCACACATGCTCGTCGGCGCGCATCCACTGCACGCGCACCGGCCGTCCCACCGCACGCGCCAGCAGCGCGGCATCGGCGGCCGCATCCTCGTGCCCGTTGCGGCCGTAGCAGCCCGCGCCCTCCAGGTAGACGCAGCGCACCTGCTCGACCGGCATGCCCAGCATCATCGCGAGCTGCTTGCGCAGGTTGTGCGTCGCCTGGCTGGCCGACCACGTCGTGAGCTTCCCATCCGCGCCGAATTCCGCCACCGCGCAGGACGGGCCCATCGACCCGTGCGTGTGGATGGCGAAGTCGTAGGTGCCGCTGACTCGCCGCGTGGCCCCCTGGATAGCGGCGGCCGGATTGCCGCGATCCGAGGTCACCTGCACCTGCGCCACCGGCGTGGCGCGCACATGTTCCCAGATGCGTGCCTGGTCGGGCAGGCCGGCCCAGTTCGACCAGGTGACCTTCAGGTCGCGCGCGGCGCGGATGGCGGCCCATTCCGTCTCCGCGACCACGCCCACGAAGGCGCCCTGGTGCACCACGCGCACCACGCCGGGAATGCCGCGGATGCTGGACTCGTCCACGCTCTGCGCCGTCGCGCCCATGGCGGGCGGGCGCACCGGGCGGCCATGCAGCATCCCCGGCCGCTTGAAGTCATGGACGTATTCGAACCGGCCGAAGACCTTGTCCGGGATGTCCACCCGCGCGACCGACTGGCCCACGATGCGCCGGGCCCCCGGCGCCTTGATCGGCGCGTTCGTGTCCACCTTCATGGTGAAGGCGCGCCCGCCGACCAGGTCGGCATAAGACACCGATCGCCCGCCGCCGCTCACCACGCCATCGGCCACGCTCAGCTGCGCCGCCGGCGTGCCGAGCCGCTCCGCCGCCATGTTCAGCAATTCCCGCCGCGCCGTCGCCGCCGCCGCGCGCAGCGCCACGCCCCCATTCTGGATCGACAGCGAGCCATAGGTCGGCCCCTGGTCCGGCGTCAGCGCCGTATCGCCTTCCACCACGCGGATGCGCGCCATCGGCACGTCGAGTTCCTCGGCGGCGATCTGCATGAAGCCGGTGCGGATGCCGGTCCCCAGATCCACCTTGCCGATATAGACCGTCACACCCCCCTGCGCGTCGATCGACAGAAAGGCGGCGACCTCGTCGCCCGCCACCGGCTTCTCGGTCCAGGCGGCGGCACCCTTCGGGCGCAGGCCGATCGAGAAGGCCACCATCATCGCCCCGCCGGCCTTGAGCAGGCCGCGCTTGCTGATCGCGTTCATCGCGTGCCCTCCCCTCAGCCCTGCGCCGCGCGCAGCACGGCCGCGACGACGCGCGGATGCGTGCCGCAGCGGCAGATGTTGTTGGCCAGCGCCTCCTTGACCTGCGCCTCGGTCGGGCGGGGCGTCTTCGCCAGCAGCGCCGCGCTCTCCATGATCATGCCATTGGCGCAATAGCCGCACTGCACCGCCTGCTCGGCGATGAAGGCGGCCTGCAGCGCGTGCGGGCGCTCGGGCGTGCCGAGCCCCTCGAGCGTCACGATCCGCTTGCCCGCGGCATCCGCCACCGGCACCTGGCAGGATCGGACGGACTCGCCATTCACATGAACCGTGCAGGCGCCGCACTGGCCAAGCCCGCAGCCGTAATGCGGCCCGGTCACGCCGACATCGTTGCGCAGCGCATAGAGCAGCGGCATCTGCGGGTCATCGACGGTGATGGTGACGGCACGGCCGTTCACCGTCATGGCGACGGTCTCAGTCATCTCGTTCATCCCTCCCAGGTGCGGCATGGGCCGCCGGCGTGGTCGCCGAAGACTTGGACGCTTCGCGCCGGCGCGCAACCGGCAAATCGCCACCCTGGACAGGTGCGCCGCGCGGGCCGCAGCATTGCGCCATGCCCAGCGTCACCCCCCTCCGCCCCGAAGCCCTGGCACCCGAGCTGCGCGAGGTCTGGCAGCGCTACGCCACCACCTACGGCCCCTTCGAGGGCCAGCTCGAGGTCTTCGCGCATGTCCCCGCGGCGCTGCGCCACCTGATGCCCATGCTGATGGAACTGCGCGCCGCCGCGACCCTGCCACGCCGCGCGCTGGAACTCGCCATCGTCGTGGTCTCGAAGCTGAACGCCTGCGACTACTGCATCGCCCACCACCAGCCCTTCCTGGCGGTGGAGGGCATCCCGCCCGAGGTGGTGGCCGGCCTGCCCGCCGATGCGGACCACGCGTCCCTGACGCCCTGCGACCGCGCCGTGATCGCCTTCTCGGTCGCCGCCTGGGAGGACAGCCACCGCGTCCCCGAACGCCTGTTCCGCGACCTGCGCGCGCATTTCACCGAGGCGCAGATCGTCGAGCTCACGCTGCGCATCACGCTGACCGGGTTCTTCAACCGGTTCTCCTCGGTGCTCGGCATCGAGGAGGAGGCGACGGCGCACGCCTGACGCGCTCAGGCGGCCCGGGCGCGCGCCGACGCCCTGGAGCCGTTTCCGCGAGCATCTTCACCCGATCAGGTGGTTCCACCTGATCGGGAACTGCTCTATGCGCCGTCCAGCAGCCTCAGCGCAGCCTCCGGCCCGACCAGGATCTCGGTCAGCCGCGCGAGGTCCGCCGGGTTCGCCTCGGGCCTGCCGCGCAGCGCGGCAAAGGCGTCCGTGACCTTGCGCAGCGCGGCATCGTAGGCGGCCGCCCCGCCCAGCTTGCGCCCGGCGGCCTCGAGCCGGCGCAGGCTGCGCGCGGTCGCCTCCATCGCCCTGATCCCGGCATCGTCGAGCCGCGCGCCGGCCTTGGCCAGCGGGTCCAGCAGGTGATGCGCGGCCGAGTCCGCGAAGGCGCTGCGGCAGGCCTCGCCGACCGTGCGGCGCAGTGCCGCGACGCGCTGGCGCCGTTCCGGGCGGCGGCCGACCTCCGAGCCCTCCAGGTCGTCCAGCGCCTCGGCGAACTCCTCGGCAAGCTGCGCCGCGCCCTGCGGGTCGCCGACCGACAGGTCGGGCCGGCACTCCTCGATCCAGCGGTCGAGCACGCGCTCGACCGAGCCTGGCGGGCCGATGCGCGCCGCGGCCGCGACCGAGGCGACCGAGCCGGGCCTCGCCGCCTTGGTCAGGAGGGTCGCGAGCATCGCCTCGGTCACCGAGGGCTCCTCGCCGGCAGCCGAGACCAGCGCCGCCTTCACGAGCGCCTCGGGCGGGCCCTCCCGCGCCGCCAGAATGGCGGTCCAGAGCGGATCGGCATGGCGCCAGACCCCGGCGGCGAGCGCCACGCAGTGGCGGAACCCGGGCTCACCGAGGCCGCTGCCCTCCCAGGCGGGCGGCGGCGCGAGCGAGCCCGCCGCCCCCGCCGCC
>NZ_JACADR010000213.1 GCF_016106005.1 Roseomonas rosulenta | reverse complement strand
GGCACCCCGGTTGTAGCCGTGACAGGAGCTCAGACGTGCGCTCTCCCGATCCGCTCTCGGCGATGGCGCGCGCGCCGGCCGGAAGCTCCGCGGCCTCGAGCGCGGCCAGCGCGCCATCGGCCGGCCCGGCCGCGGCCATGAGCCCCGGCAGCACCGCCAGGGCACCACCCAGTTCCTTGACGAGCGCGCTCACCGCCGCGCTGTCCTTGCGGTCCAGCGCCCGGGCCAGGCGCGCGCGCGGCGCATCGGGGGGCGCGGCGGCCTCGAGCAGCGCGGGCACCATGGTGGGCAGGGTGACGTCGAGGCTCACGGCCTGCACGCCGACCGCGGCCAGCGCCTCGACGGCGACGATCGCGACCTCCGCATCGGCCGCCGGGGCGGCGCCGCCGATCAGCTCGACGCCCACCTGCGGCACCTGCCGCGCGGGGGCGAGCTGCGTCCCGCGCACACGCAGCGCCTGGCCGGCGTAGCAAAGGCGCAGCGGCCGGGCCTGCGCGGACAGCCGCGTGGCGGCGATGCGCGCCACCTGCGGCGTGGTGTCGGCGCGCAGCCCCATCATGCGCTGGCTGACCGGGTCCATCAGGCGGAAGGTCTGCTCGGCCACCGCCGCACCGGAACCCGCCAGCAGGCTGTCCTCGAATTCCAGCAGTGGCGGCTTGACCCGTTCGTAGCCGTGCCCGGCGAAGACGGCCATCATCGCCTCGACCAGCGCCGCCTCGCGCTCGGCCTCGGGCGGCAGCAGGTCGGCCAGGCCCGCGGGCAGCAGGGCGGGATTGGGCAGGTCGTCGGTCATCGCGGGCGCAGTCTGTGACAGGGGCGCCGGCAGCGGGCAACCCCCGCCGCCGCCTGCCACGCCGGCGCCACAGGCATGCCATGGCCAGGGCACATCCGCGCTCTATCGATCTTCACGATCCATCAACAGCTCTCCCGCAATCTGTACGGCGGGAATCGACTCGAGGAACCCATGTCCGACGCCCCGGCCATTTCGCGCTTCCCGGCACCGCCTGCGATCCAGGATGACGACGTGGCCATGGCGCGCGGCCTCGCCAATGCGCTGGTTCTCTCGCTCCCGCTCTGGGCGCTGATCGGCCTCGCGATCGCGGCGCTGGTCTAGGATCCGGGTTTTCCAGAGCGGGAAAGCCGACCAGACGAATCGATCCGGTCGCATATTTCTCCGGGACCGGCTGCGGCCGCCCCGATCGATCCTTTCCCTTTCGCGCCGAGCCTCCGTCGGGCCAGGATGCTGCCCCGAAGACCGAAGCACCGGAGGGGCGATGGCGCGGCGACGGTTTTTCCTGGCGGCGTTGCTGGCCGGTACGGTGGCGGGATGCGCGCCGCCCGGGCCGCCCGACTTCACCTTCGGCGGCGCCGGCTTCCAGCCGGCCAATGCGCGGCTCAACCTCACCTTCGCCGAACGCAACCTCGGAGACATGTCGCGCTATCGCGGCCGGCCGGCCGAGGCCGCCACCGCACTCGCGCAGTTCGAGGCCTGCGTCGCGGGCGTGCGGAGCCAATCCGCCGGCGTGGCCTTCCCCGAACGCCAGGTGCCGCTGCTGGTCGCCGCCATCCGGGAGGCGCGGGCGGCGATCGGCGTCTCCATGGAGGTCCTGCCGCAGGATGTCGCGGCCGCGCTGGCCGCGGCGATCGGCCCGATCGCCGCCAACGACCGGGCCGGCATCCGCACCGCCCTGTCGAACCCGATCTTCACCCTGGGGCCGGATGCGACGCTGGCGCGGCTCGCTGACCTGCCGCGCCTGTCGGATGTGGAATCGGTCGCCCCCTACCTCACGCGCTCGGCCGGCAGCATGGCGGTCGGCACGATCGGCGTGCGCTGATCAGAAGGCCAGCGGCGTCGCCTGCACCACCAGCGGCAGGTGCCGCACGCCTGCGAGCACGGGTTCGGGGATCGGCCCGTCCAGGCCGACCAGGCAGATCGCATCGCCCCCGGGGGCCGAGCGCCCCAGGTGGAAGGTGGCGATGTTGATGCCCGCATCGGCCAGTGCCATGCCGAAGCGGCCGATGAAGCCGGGCCGGTCCTGGTTGGTCACGTAGAGCATGTGCGGCGCGAAGTCGGCCTCGACCGCGATGCCCTTGATCTCGACCAGGCGGGGCTTGTTCTCGGCCAGCAGCGTGCCGGCGATGGACTTCTCGTAGGTGTCGGTCACCACCGTCAGGCGCAGCAGGGTCTGGTATTCGCCGCTGCGCTCGACCACGGTTTCGGCCACCGTGATGTCGCGCTGCTTCGCCAGCACCGGGGCATTGACCATGTTGACCGAGCCCATCAGCGGCGCGAGCACGCCGGCCAGCGCGGCCGCGGTCAGCGGGCGGTGGTTGAGCTCCGCCGCATGGCCCTCGTATTCCACGCGGATCGCCTTGATCGCGCCATCCTGCGCGGCGGTGAGCTGCCCGGCCATGCCGCCCAGCAGCCGCGCGAGCTCCATGTAGGGCTTGAGGCGCGGCGCTTCCTCCGCCGTGACGGAAGGCATGTTGATGGCGTTGGAGACCGCGCCGGTCAGCAGGAAATCGGCCATCTGGTCGGCCACCTGGAGTGCGACGTTCTCCTGCGCCTCGGCGGTGGCCGCACCCAGATGCGGCGTGCAGACAACGTTGTCGAGGGTGAAGAGCGGGCTGTCGGTGGCCGGCTCCGTCTCGAAGACATCGAGCGCGGCGCCCGCCAGGTGACCGGACTTCAGCGCATCATACAGCGCGGCCTCATCGACCAGGCCGCCGCGCGCGCAGTTGATCAGGCGCGCGCCCTTCTTCATCCGCGCGATGGCATCGCGCGAGATCACGTTGCGCGTCTGCTCGGTGAGCGGCGTGTGCAGCGTGATGAAGTCGGCGCGCGCGATCAGGTCGGCGAGCTCGACCTTCTCGACGCCGATCTCGACCGCGCGCTTCTCGGACAGGAAGGGGTCGAAGGCGATCACCTTCATCTTCAGCCCGAGCGCGCGGTCGGCCACGATCGAACCGATATTGCCGCAGCCGATCAGCCCGAGCGTCTTGCCGAACAGCTCCACGCCCATGAAGCGGTTCTTCTCCCACTTGCCCGCCTTGGTGGAGGCGGAAGCGTCCGGGAGTTGCCGCGCGAGCGCGAACATCATCGCGATGGCGTGCTCGGCGGTGGTGATGGCGTTGCCGAAGGGCGTGTTCATCACCACCACGCCGCGCGCGGTGGCGGAGGTGACATCGACATTGTCCACGCCGATGCCCGCGCGCCCGACCACCTTGAGGTTCGGCGCGGCCTCCATCAGCTCGCGCGTCACCTTGGTGGCGGAGCGCACCGCGAGCCCGTCGTAAGCGCCGATGATGGCGCGCAGCTCGGCCGGGGAGAGGCCCGGCTTGAAGTCCACCTCGATGCCGCGGTCGCGGAAGATCTGCACCGCGGCGGGGGAGAGCTTGTCGGAAATGAGAACTTTTGGCGTGCGCATCAGCATCTCTCAGGCCACCACGATCTCGGCTTCGACGGTCGCGAGCGCCCAGTCGAGCCAGGGGATCAGCGCCTCGATATCCGCGGTCTCGACCGTGGCCCCGCCCCAGACGCGCAGGCCCGGCGGCGCATCGCGATAGGCGCCGGCATCGAGCGCCACGCCTTCCCTCTCGAGCAGCGAGGCGAGCTTCTTCGCCGCCGCCGCCTGTGCCTCCGCGCCCAGCACGGTGAACCAGGGCGCCGTGATGGTCAGGCAGATCGAGGTGCAGGACCGCGTGGCCGGGTCCTCGGCCAGGAAGTTGAAGCCAGGCTTCGTCGCGACCCAGCGTGCGATGGCGGCAAGATTCGCCTCGGACCGCGCCACCAGCCCCTTCAGCCCGCCGACGCTCTCGGCCCAGCGCAGCCCGTCCAGCGCGTCCTCGACACACAGCATCGAGGGCGTGTTGATCGTCTCGCCCTTGAAGATGCCCTCGTTTAGCTTCCCGTCCTTCGTCATGCGGAAGATCTTGGGCATCGGCCAGGCGGGCTTGTGCGATTCCAGCCGGGCCACGGCGCGCGGGCTCAGCGCCAGCATCCCATGCGCCGCCTCCCCGCCCAGCACCTTCTGCCAGGACCAGGTGACGACATCGAGCTTGTGCCAGGGCAGCTCCATCGCGAAGGCCGCGCTGGTCGCGTCACAGATCGCGAGGCCCTCCCGCGCATCGCTGATGAAGTCTGCATTGGCGAGGCGCACGCCTGAGGTCGTGCCGTTCCACACGAAGACCACGTCGCGCGCCGCATCCACCGCGCCGAGGTCCGGCAGCCGCCCATAGGGCGCGGAGAGCACGCGCGCATCGCCGAGCTTCAGCTGCTTCACCACATCCGTCGCCCAGTCCTTCGAGAAGGACTCCCAGGCCAGGATATCGACGCCGCGCGGCCCGAGCAGCGACCACAGCGCCATCTCCACCGCGCCGGTATCCGAGGCCGGAACGATGCCGAGCCGCCAGTCGGCCGGCATGCCGAGCACCGCCTTCGAGCGTTCGATCACCGCCGCCAGCCGCGCCTTCGGGTTGGCCGCGCGATGGCTGCGCCCGAGCAGGGCTGGCTCCAGAGCCGCCAGCGTCCAGCCGGGACGCTTGGCGCAGGGACCGGAGGAAAATCTTGGATTGGCCGGCTTCACGGCCGGGCGGGGGGTGAGCGGACGGATGTCCGGCGTCGCGGCGGGATTCGCCATGGTTCTGCTCCCTTCCAGAAGCGGATGCGCCCCGGTGGGGGGGCGTGGCCCATGGCCGGGATACGCGCCGTCGCGCCGGCGGGTCAAGCCGTGCCGGGGCATCCGGCCCCGTGGGCGCGGCCGGTCAGGCGCGCACGGACAGCGCCGTCAGCATCGCCATCGGGTCGGTCGCGGCCGCAGCCGCGCCCGCGCTGTTCGCCGCGGCGATCAGGTAGCGTTCCGCAAGCTTCCGCACCGCCCGGTCGTCCTGCAGGGTCGCGACCTTGAGCCGCGAGGTCACCGCGCGGCCCTGCGCCTCCACCGACTGCACGGCGAGCTGGTCCGGCAGGCCGAGCGCCCCCGTCACCACCCGCCGCAGCACCGGGTCCCCCAGCACGTCGAAGACATCCTCGGCGGTCCTCGCCGCCTCCAGGAAGTACAGCGCATCCGACAGCCCCGCCTGCTCTTCGTCGAGGCCGCTGCGGTACTGGTACTTCAGGAAGGCATCGGACAGGCGCTGCACCATCGCCGGGTCGCGCAGCCCGTCGAGCCCCGTTGCATGCACGCCGAGCGTCGCCGCCGCCGCCTTCCAGGTCGCGCCGAGCTGCGCCGCCAGCCCCTTCGCATCCGCCGGGTCCGACAGCAGCGCGCGCCGCACCAAGCCCGGATTGCCCGCCTGGTCGGGCAGGCCGAGCGCGGGCATGACCACCTTGAGGATGCGCGGGTCCTGCAACGCCTGTTCGATCGAACCGGCCTTGTCCAGCGCCACGCGGAACTGCGCCAGCGCGGTCAGCGTGACCGGGTCCTTCGTCTCGCGCGCGATCCCCTTGGCCTCGGCGCCCGCGGCGGTGGCGCGCCGCAGCGCCGGGATCGCCATGGCCGCGTTGCCGGTCCCGCCGGCCTCAGCCTGCGCGCCGAACAGCGACCTGACCTGGGTGAGGGTGAGCGCCATGGCACACCCTGCAACAGGATGCGTAAGGGTCCGGTTAACGCCCGAGCCGCGCCGGATCGAAGGTGATGCCATGGTCGAGCGGCCCATGCCCCGCGCCATAGCCCGGCGCCGCCGCGATCGCCGCGCGCACATAGGCCCGCGCGCGCACCACCGCGTCGCGCAGCGCCATCCCCTGCGCGAGGCCGGCGGCGATGGCACTCGCCAGCGTGCAGCCGGTGCCGTGGGTGTGGCGCGTGGCGATGCGCGGGTCGGTGAATTCCTCGCTGCCCTCGGCGGTGACCAGCAGGTCGGTCACCGTATCGCCCTCGAGGTGCCCGCCCTTCAGCAGAACGGCAGGCACGCCGAGCGCCCGCAGCGCCGCCGCGGCGTCGCGCATGCCCGCGACATCGCGGATCGGCCGCCCGGTCAGCACCTCGGCCTCGGGCAGGTTCGGGGTGATGACGGTCGCGAGCGGCAGCAGCCGCGCCTTCAGCGTGCCCACCGCATCGGGGTCGAGCAGCGGGTGCCCGCCCTTTGCCACCATCACCGGGTCGGCCACCAGCGGGATCCGCGCGGCGCGCAGGGCGATCTCCTCGCAGACCGCAGTGATGACCGGCACGGAATGCAGCATGCCGGTCTTGATCGCATCGGCGCCGAGGTCGTCCAGCACCACCGCCATCTGCTGGCGGATGAAGGCCGGGTCGATGCCGACCACGCCATGCACGCCGAGCGTGTTCTGCGCCGTCAGTGCCGTCACCGCCGTCATGGCGAAGGCGCCGAGCGCGGTCACCGCCTTGATGTCGGCCTGGATGCCCGCCCCACCGCCCGAATCGCTGCCGGCGACGATCAGCACGCGCCCCTTCATGCGGCGCGCGCCTTCTCGCGGATGGTCTCGGCCAGGCGCGCCACGGTGGCGTCCACCAGCGCTTCCTCCTCAGCCTCCGCCATGACGCGGATGACGGGCTCGGTGCCGCTGGCGCGGATCAGCACGCGCCCGCGCGCGCCGAGCGCGGCCTCCTCCGCCGCGATCGCCGCCTTCACCGCGGCATCGTTCAACGGCGAGGCTCCGGCGTAGCGGACGTTCACCAGGCGCTGCGGCAGGGGCGCGAAGCAGCGCAGCGCCTCGCTGGCCGCGCGCTTCTCCTCCACCAGCACGGCCAGCACCTGAAGTGCCGCGATAAGCCCATCCCCGGTGGTGCCGAATTCCGGCATGATCATGTGGCCGGACTGCTCGCCGCCGAGGTTGCAGCCGGTCTCTCGCATGCGCTCGCCGACATAGCGGTCGCCGACCGCCGTGCGCAGCAGCTTCAGCCCCCGCCCCGCGAGGAAGCGCTCGAGCCCCATGTTCGACATCACGGTCGCCACCACGGCGCCGCCGCGCAGCCTCTCCTGCGCATGCCAGGACCGCGCCACCAGCGCGAGGATCTGGTCGCCGTCGATCACCTGGCCGGTCTCGTCGGTCAGCACCACGCGGTCGGCGTCGCCATCGAGCGCGATGCCGAGATCGGCGCGGCGTTCGCGCACCAGCGTCGCGAGCGCGGCCGGCGCCGTCGAGCCCACCCCCTTGTTGATGTTGAACCCATCCGGCGCGACGCCGATCGGCACCACCTCGGCCCCCAGTTCCCACAGCACGGTCGGCGCCACCTTGTAGGCGGCGCCATGCGCGCAATCGACCACGATGCGCAGCCCCTCCAGCGTCAGCCCGCGCGGGAAGGAGGACTTCGCGGCCTCGATATAGCGCCCGGGCGCATCCTCGAGCCGGCTGGCACGACCGAGGCGCGACGGCGCGACCAGCGCGGCATCGAGGTCGCCGGCCATCAGCGCCTCGATCTCGCTCTCCTGCTCGTCGGTCAGCTTCAGCCCGTCCGGGCCGAACAGCTTGATGCCGTTGTCCTCGTAGGGGTTGTGCGAGGCGCTGATCATCACGCCGAGATCGGCACGCAGCGAACGGGTGAGCAGCGCGATCGCCGGCGTGGGCAGCGGGCCGACGATCACCACGTCCATCCCCGCGCCGATGAAGCCCGCGGTCAGGGCCGGTTCCAGCATGTAGCCGGACAGTCGGGTATCCTTGCCGATCACGACACGGTGGCGATGCGTGCCGCGGTTGAAGTAGCGCCCGGCAGCCTGGCCGAGGCGCAGGGCGGTCGCGGCATCCATCGGCGCGCGGTTGGCGGTGCCGCGGATGCCATCGGTGCCGAACAGGCGGCGGGCGGGGGATGGGGCGCTCATGCGCAATCCCTAGCGCGGCGGGCAAAGGGATGCGAGGGGCGCCGCCCCTCGCGCTCCCCGCCAGGGGGCGGCGGCCCCCTGGACCGCGATCAGTCGGGGGCGCGGCCGGCGGCGCAGGCGCGCCAGACCGCCAGGGCCTGGACCGTCTCGGCCACGTCGTGGACGCGCAGCACCGACGCGCCGCGCGCGGCACCGGCCAGCGCGGC
>NZ_JACADR010000212.1 GCF_016106005.1 Roseomonas rosulenta | reverse complement strand
GGCGCCTGGAGCGCGCTGCGCGACCGACGCCGCGGCATCGCGCAGCGCGGTCGTCGCCGCCGCCAGCGGCGCGAGCGGGAAGCGGTCGGCCAGCGGCGCCTCCAGCTTCGCCAGCTCCGCCAGCAGCGACGCGGCACTCGCCGCGTGGTCGAGCGGCACGACGGGCGTGGCGAGCAGCCGCCAGACCACCTGCGTCATCACGCGCGCATCGCGCACCAGGTTGGCCTCGTCCACCTTGTCGATCAGGTCGTGCGGCGTGTGCCACCACCATCCCAGCGCGTTGCGCGCGGCGGCGTGCCGGCTCTCCTGCTCGCTCAGCGTGCCGAACATTGAGGGGATGCCCACGCCCACGAAGCTGTCGTCGCTGCTCCGGTTCTTGCGCTTGCCCTTGTAGGGCTGGTTGGCGTGCCGGGTGATCGCCTCGGCCGCCAGGGCGTGCAGTTCCGCCATGGCAGCGGCGTTGGTCAGCACGCTCGCCCCCGTCCCGCCCAGGCTGTCCACATTCACATGCGCCACGCAGCGGCGGTCGAGCTCATCCCAATGCGCGTCCGCATACCAGGCCGAGCCCGAATAGCGGCCATGCGAATGGCCCGACCAGAAGCACACGCGCAACCCGCGCTTCCATTCGGCGCGGCGCTGCGCGCAGAGCCGTGCCACCTCCATCATCCCGGCATTGGCCGAGCCATTGTCCATCACGCCGAAATACCAGGTGTCGTGGTGGCCGGAGAGCAGCACGAAGGGGTCCTCCGCCCCGCCGGGGCCGTCGAGCTCCGCGACCAGGATCGGCGTCTTGCGCCAGCCGGTGTCCACCTCGGCATGCAGTGTCACCACGGGCTGCGTCCCGGCCGCCACCGCATCGCGGATGGCCGTGCCATCGGCATGGCTGACCGAACAGACGACCGTCGTGGGCAACTCCGCCAGCGTGCCGGTCCCCGGGCTGCCCCAGACCGGGGAGATGCACATCTCGTGGATGTGCTCGTGATGGCTGATGTGCAGCTGGCCCGCCGCCCCCGCGCGCGAGGCACGCTGCGCGGTGGCGGGCGTTGCCATGCCTTCGATCAGCAGGATCCGGCCGCTGAGATCGCGCCCGGCGAAATCGGCCTCGCCGCCATGGCCGACATACACCGGAACGCCGGACAACCCGCCGGGCGGCGCGGCGCGCGAGAAGGACTGCGTGATCGCCGTGACCGCCACCCCATCCACCAGCACCGACGCCTTGCCGGGCAGGCTGATGTATGCGTCGTGCAGCAGCACCTGCGTGCGGTAGCCGTAGTCCTGCATGCGGCGGTCGATGAAGGCCAGCGCCTCGCGCTCGGCTGGCGTGCCCGACAGCTTCACCCAGCGCGCGATCTCGCGCAGGTTCGCCATCATCTCCGCGCCGCTGACGTCGCCCGCCGGGCTGTCGTTCATGGCCTGCCTCCCTTCTCGCCGATGTCCCACCAGATGCCGGCCATCAGGCCCAGCCCCTCGCGCAGCAGCGGTGCCAGCGCATGCTCGTCCGGCCCGTGCTGGTTGCAGCCGGCATAGGAATTCGGGATCCAGATGACCGGGAGGCCGAGCTCCTCCTGGAACATGTCAGACGGGTTCGACCCCGAGGAATTCGGCACGATGTTGGGCGTGCGGTTGGCGGTGCGCGCCATGGACGCCGCGACGAAGCCCACCCACGGATCGTCGGGATCGGTGCGCGCGGCGCCGAACATGTCGCGCTCCAGCACCGGGATCACCTGCACATCGGAGAAGCCCCGCGCATCGAGGTGCCGGCGCAGCGCGGGCACGATGGCATCGCCGCGAACATCCGCCGTGTGGCGCACCTGCAGCCGGGCCCGCGCGGCTCCCTGCACGGCATTGGTCGGCGCATCCGGATGGCCCGTCAGCTGCGCCAGCACGATCACGCTGGTCCAGCCGAAGATCTTCTCCCCCTTCGTCAGCCCCGGCTCGCCCCAGTCGGCATCGGGTTCGGGCAGGCCCGGGATGTCCTCGAAGACCAGGCCGTCGATGGCGCGCTTGACGGCGGGCGGGATGGCGGGCGGCGTCCAGCCCTCGACCAGGATGCGGCCCTGCGGGGTCACAATGCTGGCGAGCGCATGCGCCAGGCGGAAGGCGGGGTCGGTCAGCACGCCGCCCCAGTGGCCCGAGTGATGCGCGTGGTCACGCAGCTGCACCACCAGGTCGAAGGCGACGCCGCCGCGCGCGCCGAGCTTCATCTCCGGCATGAAGGTGGTCTGGCGCGGGCCGTCCAGGCCGATGAAGACATCCGCCGCCAGCAGGCCGGCATGGGCGCGCAGCACCTCGCGCAGGCCGGGCGAGCCCTGCTCCTCGCCGGTTTCGACCAGCACGATGGCGTTGAAGCCGAGCCGCCCGCGCTCCGCCAGCACGGCGCGCAGCGCCTCGATGGCGATCAGGTGCTGGCCCTTGTTGTCCACCGTGCCGCGGCCGTACCAGCGGTCGCCCTTCACCGTGACCTGCCAGGGGTCGAGCCCGTCGCTCCATTGCCCGGCCAGGCCGCGCACCACGTCGCCATGGCCATAGACCAGCACGGTGGGCCGCGCCGGGTCCTCGATGCGGCGCGCGACGAAGACCGGGCCGCGGCCGGGCTTCGCGTTGTCCAGCACCTGGTGGTCGAAGCCCATGCCCTGCATCAGCGCGGGCAGGGTCTCGGCGCAGTAGCGCGTCAGGGCCGGCAGGCTGCCGGGCATCTGGCTTTCGGTCGGCACGGCAACCAGGCGGCGCAGCGCCGCCAGGTAGGCCCCGCTGTCGAAGCACCCTTCGGCGCGGGCGATGGCAGCCTCGCGTGAACCAGCCATGCGACGTTTCCCCCGATATGAGCCGATGCTGGCACCGGGCGGGGCGGTCGTGAAGCCAGCGCGATGGACATCGCGGCGCCGGCGGCGGAGGATCGCGCCGTCAGCACGGGAGGCGGCGATGAAGTTCAAGCGCATCGAGCACGTGGCGATCGCGGTGCGGGACCTGGATGCGGTGCGCGACACGCTCGCGCGCATCGGCATCGTCTGCGACCATGAGGAGACGCTGCCCGGCCCCGGTGTGCGGCTGGCCATGCTGCCGATCGGCGAATCGGCGCTCGAACTGCTCGAGCCGCAGCGCGAGGATGGCCGCACGGCGGAATGGATCCGCGAGCGCGGCGAGGGGCTGTTCCACATCTGCCTGGAGGTGGACGACATCGAGGCCGCGCTGGACGAGATGCGCGCGAAGGGCGTGAAGCTGCGCGACGAGGTGCCGCGGATCGGCCATGGCGGCCACCGGATCGCGTTCCTGGATCCGGCCAGCACGGCGGGGATCGTGATCGAGCTGGTGGAGATGAGCGGCCGGCATTGAGGGCACGCGGGATCGAGCCGGCGCGGAGATCGGAACCCTCGGCCGCGCGTCCAGCAAAGGGAGGGCATTGCCCGGCCCGGCTGCCGTCGATGTAGCCGAGCAGCTCGGCCCGCCGCGCCGGCGACCGCGTGCCGATCACGAGCCCGACCTTCGGCGGAGGGCTGCGCCTTGCGCGTCCCTGACCTATGTCGAGTCTTCCACCGGGTCGCCGCCCATCAGGAGCCGGACGAGTTCCGCCTGCCGATGCGTGTTGGTCTTCTCGAAGACGCGCTGCAGGTGAGTCTTCGCCGTGGACAGCGTGACGCCGAGTTCTCCGGCGGCAGCGCCCAGCTTCTCCCCGGTGGCGATGCGCAGGGCGAGGCGAGCCTCTGCCTGCGTCAGCCCGTATGCGGCGCAAAGCTCAGCAGCGTTCGCCCTTGGCGGGCGATCGCCAGGGTCGATGTTGAGCATGACGAGTGGCGTCCGCGCGACCAGCCCGCCCTGTGACCCGACCGCCCGCACCACTCTGACGGTGATCGAAAGGGGTGGACCGCCGCGACGACGCAACAGTCGGAGCCGCTCCTCGCGCTGCTCGCCTGGGCCCTGTCGGCTCGCAGCGACCGCGTCGGCAACCCGTCGTCGCAGCAGGTTGGTCTCACGCGGCGTGCCGGCATGCAGCCCATCGGCCATCTCATGCAGCCCGTCGTGGGCGTCGATCAGTCGTCGCGCCGCCCGATTGGCGAACCTCACGTCACACCTGGCGCCGACCAGGAGGATTGGCGACGGAAGCTCTTCCAGGGTGCCGTGGAGCGCGGCGACCTCGTCGTCCAGGGTGGCGACCCGGAAGCTGACCTGGAGCGCGCGCGCCAAGTGCGGCACGAACAGCGCGAGCCGCTCGGCTTCGCTCGCGCCGAACCGGCCGCCCTGGACGCTTCGCGACAGGCACAGGGTGGCGCTCGTCAGCCCGGACTCGAGCATGTTGGTCACGAGCGTCGTGGCGCCGTCGTAGAAGTGGCGCGACCGTCCCAGGTCCTCGATATACCGACTGCTGTCCGGCAGCCGCAGGCTCGCGACCTCCGCATCGGAGAAGACGAGGCCGGCCGCCGGCAGCGAGGATCCTTGCCGCGGGAAGCGGACCCCGGCGTAGTGCCCCGCCCAGGCGCGGCGGGCCTGCACGTGGTCGCCGACCGAGATGCCGGCGGCGCGGCGGCTGGCGAATTCGAGCGTGAAGATCGAGGCGCCGTTCGCGCCCAACAGGTCGGCCAGTTCGCCGAGCACCACCGGCCAGCGGACCGGCTCGAGGGCGGCCGCCGCAATGCCATCGACAATGCGACGAGGAATACCGCTGGATTTCGCCATGCCCGCCGTCCTTCCTGTCGCCAGGGGAGCGCCGACAGATCAGCACGGCGGACTGTCAGACGACCACACAGAAGTGCGTGACGCGGGAAGACGGACCCGATCGTTCCGTCGTGAAGGCAACGCGCGCGTGAGGTGGTGCTGTTGGAGAGGATTGAACTCGGCCCAGCACAGGCGAACACTAGGTTTTCTGCGGGTTTCCGGAAGGTTGCGCTAGGGCAGATGTATCACCCGGATGGATTGGCGGGCAAGGTAGCCTAATCCCTGCGATGCGCTCGAACCATCCCAGCGGCCGTGCGCCCATAAGCGCGGGCAACCCGGCAGGCTCGCCATACCGACCCGCGGGCGGCCCGGAAGTTCCCGCCGAGGACTACGCTACCCTGCAAATGCCTGCCGCATTCGAGTTTCACTAGGCCGAGCACGGGCGGCAATCCGGCGCTGCTCCCCTCCCGCGGTTGCCGTAAGCCGGTCCTGAAAGGCATTCCAGCCCTCTTGCCTGGTACGGAACGCCTCAGCTTCCAACCGACGCGCCTCCTCCAGTGCTGATGTGAAAGTGGCCGTCGCTGCGTCGAACTCCGCCTGCGAAACTTTCGGGAAGCGGAAGCGGCGGACATCATCCTCACTCACTGCGGTCTGTCCGCTTGCGCCACTCTCAGCTCTCTGAAACTGAATTTGGCCCATCGGGGAGCAGAGCAGATACGAGAGGAGCGTTGACGAGATGCCGCTAGGGCGCAGGATCGCAACGTGGCTGTCCACGGTAAACCCGCAGTCGAGCGGCTCGCCCGTCTCGCTCAGCGGTGTCTGGAAAACCGCAGCCTTCCCGATGCTCGTGCCGCCGTCCGTCGTTAGCAGCACGTCGCCATCCTTGAGCTTACGACTCTCCGACAATTGCTCGAAATCCTCTGTCGAGACACGCCGACACAACCCGAACGTGATACCAAGCGGACGGACCGCCCCTGTATTTAGAACAAGAGCGCCTTCATCTTGGCCTTCTTCCAAATAATTGGGCTGCCGACCTTTGACAAAAGGTTCCGGAAGAAATTCACCCAGATAAAACGTCTCAACCCGATCTAGCAGTGCATCAAAGTGCACGGCATTTTCATCGGCCTGCTTTGCATCGATCCGAAGCGTTGGGTTGCGAGCCACCGCACGTAGGCTAAAAGTCGCCTTTAAGGGGAGATTTGTTGGCATTATTAGCTCCAAGCCACTTCGTTTTTCATATAGTCAAGCACGGTCTGGGGATGTTCAGAGCGCACACTGACTTTTGCGGCCTCATTAGCTAGATGCAGGTTTTGAATTTCTTTGCCCGAATCAATGCCCACAAAAGTTGCTAGCTGGTTCCGCTTAGGTCGCTCGCCGCGACGGCTGAGCTTAAATCCGATCTCGTCTACCGCATAGCAGGGCCAAGCCGCATCAAGATGCTCCGCAACTCGCTTAAAAACAGCTTGCTGTACTAGCTCTTCAAATGCAGGCGCTCGCAAAAGCTCTTGATAATACCGCGCAGCTTCCGACTTGTCCGAAATCCGCACAGGCAGTTTGAAGGTCAGCGACCCGCCGTTCTGCCCGCGCTTCATTATCCACGAGTCCTGATGCCCAACAGCTTCGAGTTCGCTGAGCACTGCAGCCTCTAGATCGGACACCGAGACAAAACCCTTTACCGCTGCTACCGTCAAACAACGCCTGGCTTTTGCGATATGTTGCTCTATTTCACCCTTATGTCTGGCCCAATTTTCATCCCATTGCTGTATTTCGGCTGCGTTCTTCTTTTGAGCAAACAGCAAACTGGTCAGAGTAGGTGTATCAACAAAAATATGCCTAGGCATGGAGACGATTGCCCGAATGTGAAACATTCTCAACAGGAACAGCCTGAGCGCGGTGTCCGCGGCGTTGAGGACGGATTCAGGCAGCACGATGGCTAGGCGCCCCCCTGGACGGAGGAGTTGAAAAGCCCGCTCTACAAAAAGGGCCTCCGTGGATGAGGTGCCCGGCAACGCAAATGCTTGGGAAAGTCTCTGCCGAGTTTCGGGTGCGAGCGTCACTCCGAATGGCGGATTGGAGATCACCACATCGAACGTCTCACACATGCCCGGCGGGTAAGCGCTTTCGGCGATGCTTCTCGTATCGGCGCCTGCCACTCGCAGTCGAGCGTCGGCGTAGGTCGCCATTGGCTTATACGCATCCTCCTTAAAGAGGTGGGCAACACCATCGCCATGAAGTATCATGTTCAACTTGGCAGTCATCGCCATAATGAACTTGGGATCGAATCCATAAAGGAAGTCCTTCGCCCAGCCATTAGGTGAAGATTGGCTGAAGTTTTGATTAATAAATTCTTCATCACTTGCTGTTCGCGAAAACCATGCACGATTGGATAGCACTTCATCTGTAATTGCGTGCATCGAATGCAACAGAAATGTTCCGCTGCCGCACGCGGGATCGAAGACATATGGAAGGCGCTGCTCCGGATGCGCGGCGCGGCGCCATTTGTGCCTCGCTAGCTCACGCAGCCCAACGGCCTCAACCATGAATCGAGCGATGTTATCGTGGGTGAAGTACATGCCACGATCTTGCTTGAAACCCGCCCGCAGGATTTCTTCAAAAAAAGTGCCAATGACATCGGCATTGAGAGCCGATCCTCGCGTGAGGGCCATTCCTTCCAACTGCTGCACAATAGATTTTACACGCTCTGGCGGGAAACGTCGCACGTCTATTTCGTCAGAGCCATTTGGTTCAATATAATGCTTGTAGGCCCGCGCGTACAAATCGCTTATGCGCTCGAATACCTTAGCTGCACTTTCGGCCCGCCCTTGCGGCATAAGGACCTGGAACTCGTAGGGCTCGCCTGTCTGTGTGTTTTTCTCAGAGTATATTTTTGCAAGAAGGCAACGCATGATATCTTCAAACAGTTGATTGTCGGGATGCTCCGAGAAAAATTCGTTGTGAAACGACGTCGCAACAGCACGAAATTCCGACAGCGTGCAATTCGTCTTAAGATCTCTTGGGCCACCCCGGGTATAGGGCTGATAATCAGGTTCGAAGTATTCCCGAGGGAACTCTGGAACGCTGGGCTTTCCTGCTAAACCCCATGCTTCATAGTCTTTATGCTGACGATAATCGATGCACCTCAGCTTAAAGACTGCGTCGCGCCCTGTAGGTTCGATAGTAGCACAAACAATAAATGTTGGAGCACCCTCAGTTAGAAGAGGCACAGTGCCGAACAATTGCAGCTTGGTGGCCGTTTCTAACTGGACGCCTCCAGAAACCCCGAATGCTGGCATGCGTGGCCGTAGAGCGGTGCATGGTCGCCCGCCACGCGGGGGGATGGCGGGGATCACGGTGCTGAGGGATCCTGGTCGGGGCGCTGATGGCGGT
>NZ_JACADR010000211.1 GCF_016106005.1 Roseomonas rosulenta | reverse complement strand
CGCGGCCTCGGCGCGCGCGGCGGCCACCCCGCCCGCGAGGCGTGCCGACCCGCCGAGGCAGGCCTCGTTCGCCCGGCAGGCGGCGCCGGTCGCGCGCACCACCGGTTCGTGCCGGCTGTGGAAGTCGTTGATGTGGATGATGCGGATGCGGCGCGCGGCCTGCGCTGCGGCGGGGCGCAGCGCCGGGGCAGCCAGCAGGGCGCCGAGCAGCAGGCGGCGGGTGAGGGTCATGCGGGGCCTCTCCGGGAACGGGCTGCCGCAATCCTGCCGCGTCGCGCGCCGATTGTCCCTTGCCGCTTGCGCCCGTCGGGTTCAAACGCGGTGTGGCGCCCGGGCTCACACCCGGCGTCATCGAGGATTCACCGCAACCGAAGCGCGGGGCGCGCGATGCAGGTCTACCTGCCGATCGCCGAGATGAGTGTGGATGCCCTGCTGCTGCTGGGCATCGGCTTCGGCGTGGGCTGGCTGTCGGGCCTGTTCGGCGTGGGCGGGGGGTTCCTGCTGACGCCGCTGCTGATCCTGATCGGCATTCCTTCCCCGGTCGCGGTCGCCTCGGGCGCCAACCAGACGCTGGGGGCCTCGGTCTCGGGACTGATCGCGCAGTGGCGGCGCGACAATGTCGACGTGCGCATGGGCGTCGTGCTGCTGGCCGGCGGCTTCCTCGGCTCGGCGCTGGGGGTGCAGCTTTTCGCTGCGCTGCGCCGCGCGGGCCAGGTCGATATCGCGGTTTCGTTCTTCTACGTGGTGGTGCTGGGTACGGTCGGCCTGCTGATGGTGCGCGAGAGCGTGCGCGCCATCATCCGCCGCCGCCGCACCGGCGGCGCCGCACCCTCGCGGTTGGGGGAGCACACCTGGCTGCACGGTCTGCCCTTCAAGATGCGGTTCCGCAAGTCGCGCCTGTACATCTCGGTCGTGCCGCCGCTGCTGGTGGGCTTCGGCATCGGCGTGCTCTCGGCCGTGATGGGCGTGGGCGGCGGCTTCATGCTGGTGCCGGCCATGATCTACCTGCTCGGCATGCCGACCTCGGTCGTGATCGGCACCTCCCTGTTCCAGGTGGTGTTCGTGGCCGCCAACGTGACGCTGCTGCAGGCCTGGCAGGTCGGCACAGTGGATATCGTGCTGACCATGCTGCTGCTGGCCGGCGGCGTGGCGGGGGCGCAGTTCGGCGCCGCCATGGGCACGAAACTGCGCGGGGAGGAGACGCGCGCGCTGCTCGGCCTGCTGGTGCTGGGTGTCGCGATCGGCCTGGCCTGGGACCTGATCCGCGCGCCGGAGAACCTGTTCGCGATCGGGCCGGCGCGATGAGGTGGTTGGCGCTGCTGGTCGCGCTGCTGGCGGCGCTTCCGGCCCGCGCGCAGCAGACGCCGAGCACGCCGCTGCTCACCGCCGACCTCTCGACCGACCGGGTGGAGATCACGACCGGCTTCACCGGATCCTCCGTGATCGTCTTCGGCGCGACCGAGAACCTGATCGGCCCGGAGACCGGCGAGGATGTGGTGGTGCTCGCCTGGGGCCCGTCGCAGCCGACCGTCGTGCGGCGCAAGGTCAATGTGCTCGGCTTCTGGGTGAACGGGCCGGCGGCGACCTTCCCCGAGATCCCGGGCTTCTACGCCATCGCTGCGACGCGCCCGGTGTGGCAGGTCCTGCCCGAGGAGGTGCGCCGGAGCGGCCGCCTCGGCCTCGATGCCCTGCCGCTGCGCGCGGTGGGCGCGCAGGCGCCGGCTTTCCGCGCGGCGCTGCTGGACCTCAAGCAGCGGGACGGGCGCTGGCAGGAATACGCCGCGCCGGTCACCGTGGCTGGCGGGCGGCTGTTCAGCGCCCGCGTGTCCTTCCCCGACACAGTGCAGACCGGCGACTACCGCATCGAGGTGCTGCTGGTGCGCGAACAGCGCATCGTCGCGCGGCAGGAACTTTTCCTGCGCGTGGACCGCGTGGGCAGCGCGGCGACCATCGCCTATGTCGCCCGCACCGCGCCGCTGCTCTATGGTGTCGCCTGCATCGTGCTGGCCGCCCTGGCGGGGTGGCTGGGCAGCATCCTGTTCCGCCGAAACTGAGGACCGCTAGATGCCGGGCACCGAGGAAGCCGCCGCCGCCGCCACCGCCGCCAAGCGCGACCGCATCTTCCTGGTGGTGGTCGATGACAGCCCCGAGCGGGCTGTCGCATTGCGCTACGCCTGCCTGCGCGCGCGCAAGGGCGGCGGGCGCGTCGCTCTGCTGCGCGTGATCGAACCGGTCGGCCTGGTGGAATGGGCCGGTGTGGGCGTGATGATGCAGGAGGAACGGCGCGAGGAGGCGGAGAAGCTGCTCTCGGGCCTGGCCGCGGAGGTGAACGAAATCACCGGCGGCTTCCCCATCCTGATCATCCGTGAGGGCGAGCCGCGCGACGAATTGCTGAAGCTGCTGGAGGAAGACCCGCGCATCTCGATCCTGGTGCTGGCGATGGCGCCGGGCTCGGGCGGGCCGGGGCCGCTGATCACGGCGCTGACGGGGCGGTACGCGCATCGGCTGAGCGTGCCGGTCACGCTGGTGCCGGGGGGGCTGGACGAGAGGGAACTGGAGCGGGTGACGTAAGGCGCGCCGTTCCGCGTCCCGTCTTCTGATGCCGGAAAACGGAGCGGGATCTGGGGGCTCTCTCGCCCGAGCTTCCTTCAGAAGCGCCTGAGCAGCCTGTCGATATAATCCAGCTCCTGCGCCGGCCGCTCGCGTTCCGCCCCGCGCCGCCGCAGCTCCTCCTGGATCCGCCGGGTCTTCAGCAACTCCGCCTCGTCCGGCACCCGCGTGTCCGAGGCATTGTCCTGACCGCCCGTTGCCTCGCGGTTCCGGCGGCCGAGCGGGTCGCGGCCCTGGCCCTGCTCCTGCGCCTGGTCCTGGCCCTCGCCGCCCTGCTGGCCATTGGCCATGCCCTCGCCTTCGCCCTCGCCTTCCTCCTCGCCCTCGCCGGGTTGGGCCTGGCCGAACTGGCGCTGCATCTGCTGCGCCATCTGGCGGCCGCCTTCGGTGAGGGCGCGGATGGCGCGCTGCTGGGCGTCGCGCGGGTCGCCGCCGGAGCGCAGGTTCTCGTCGGCGTCGCGCATGGCGCGGTCGGCCTCGCCCAGTTGCTGCGGCACGTCGCCGGTCAGGTCGCCGAACTGCTGCATCAATTCGCCGAGCGCGCGGCGCAGCGCGCGCTGCACGCGGGCATCCTGCTGGCTCTGCGCCTGGCGCTCCGGGTTGGGCTGCGCCTGGGGCTGCGGTGGCTGCGGGGGTGGGGGGAAGGTGTTGCTCTGCGGGCGGCGGCGCTGTTCCCCGCGCTCGCGCTCGCCCTGCTCGGCGCGCTGGTGGCTGCGGTCGAGCATCTGCGACTGGCGCTGCACCATGTCCTGCACGGCGCCCATCTGCTGGTTGCCGCGCTGGCGCTGCTGCTGCCGCTGGCGGTCCTCGGCGCGCATGTTGCGGCCTTCCTCGAGCGCGCGGAGCATTTCCTCGAGTTCCGCCAGCTCGCGCTCGGCATCCTCGGTGCGGCCCTGGCGGGCGGCGTCCTGCATGCGCTGGGTGCGGCGGTTCAGTTCGCGCTGGTCCATCAGGCGCTGCTGCGGGTCGTAGGGCAGGGCCTCGGCGTTCTCGCGCTGCAGGCGCTCGGCGAGCGCTTCCAGATGGCGGCGGATGGCCTCGCGCAATTCCTGGATGCGGCGGTCGAGCTCGGCGCGCTGCTGCTCGGTGCGCTCGGCATCCGGCGTGCGGCGCTGTTCCTCCAGCGCCTCGCGCAGCGCCTGGCGCGCTTCGGCGAGCGCGCGCGCGGTGCGGTCGGTGCGGCCTTCCTCGAGCGCCACGGCCACGTCCCACAGGATCTCCTGCGCCTCGGCCACGGCAGCCGGGCGGCGGTCGCGCAGCAGGCGGTGGCGGGCGCTGCGCAGCGCGAGGAAGGTGCCGGTGTCGTGCTCGAAAGCCTCCGGCGCGCCGGCGATCCGGTCCAGCTCGCGCCGCGCCGGCTCGCGCCCCGTGGGATCGACCGAGAGCGCCTTGCGCAGCGCGATCAGCACCTGCGAGACGGGATGGGTAAAGGAGCGTTCCGGCAGCTCGAGGAAGGCGCCCTCGCTGCGCCCCTCCTGCCCGGCGTGGTCGGTCGCGACCAGGCGCGCCTCGACCTCCAGCCCCGCCCAGGGATGCGCGGAGAGATCCGGCTGCGCCGCGCCGCGCGCATTGCGCGGGCTACCGCCGGGCAGCGGCAGGTCGATCGTGACGGGCTCGGCCTCCGGCCGCAGCTTCAGGCGCAGTTCGACGCGCAGGGTGGCAAGGCCCCAGTCATCCTCGGCCCGCCAGGGCAGGCGGATGGCGAGGCCGCGCTGGGCGCGCGCCGGCGGCTGGTCCCAGGCCACGGTCGGCGGCGCGTCGGCCCGCACGCTGAGCGACCAGTGCGTGAGCTCGGTCCCGTCGCGCCGCACCGCGAGGCGCGTGCCGGCCTCGATCATCGTCTCGGCGGCGAAGGACCCGCGGTCGAGCGTGCGGAAAGGCGTGGCCGTGCCATCCAGCAGCAGGTCCGGCACGCCGCCGGTCCCACCCGAGACCGCGACCTGCAGCCGGCTGCCCGCTGGCACCGCGGCGCTGCCGCCGGCAGGGTCGAGGAAGATCGGCGCCGCGCCGGTATAGGCCGGCGGCGTGATCCAGGCTTCGAGCCGGACGCCCGGGATCGTCGGCAGGGCAGCACCGGCGAAATGCGGCAGCAGGGCGCGGCGCAGGCGCTCGGGCGCCTCGGCACCCGCCACGACCAGCCCGGCCACCAGCGCGACCGAAAGCCCCGCGCGCAGCGCCCGTGGGTCGCGCAGCGCAAGGCCGGGCTTCGGTGGCGCCACGCGCAGCGACGCCAGGCGTTCGGTGGCACGGCGGCGATGCGCCTCCCACAGGGCGAGTGCCACGGGATCGTTGCCGGTCGGCCGGTCGCCGAGCGTCGCGATGGGGCGGTGCGCCAGGCCGGAGTCGCGCTCGATGCGCCGTTCGCCGGCGGCGGCGCCCGGCAGGGCGAGCCGCTTCGCCGCACGCTGCCCGGTCCAGGCGAGCGCGCCGGCGAAGCCCGCGAGCAGCAGCAGGTGCAGCAGCGGCGGCAGCACCAGCGGCAGGCCCGACAGCGCAACCACCGCGAACAGCCCGACCACGCCGAGCGGCGGCCACAGCGCCGGCCAGGCCGCTTCCCACCAGAGCGCCAGCCGCGCAAGCCAGGTGCGCCGCGCGAGGCGCGAGGCGAGCCGGTCGGTCATGCGGCGCTTCCGGCGTGGCGCATCCTATCCTGGCCTCCGGTCATCGGTGCGCCGCGGTCATGGTATGACGCGGCGTGTCGGCGCATCCGATCCAGGTCTCCGGCGCCCCGCGCCTGCGCCCTGCGGTGATCGGATGCGCGGCCCGTCATGCGCCGAGCCACTCCGGCACGTGCTGCCCGTGCAGCAGCGCGTCATGCGTCTGGCGTTCGCGCACCACGCCGAAGTGGGTGCCGTCCACCAGGACCTCCGGCGCCAGGGGGCGCGCGTTGTAGGTAGAGGACATCACCGCGCCATAGGCCCCGGCATCGAGGAAGGCCACGGCATCCCCGGGGGCGAGCTGCGGCAGCAGGCGGCCGCGGGCGAAGGTGTCGCCGGTCTCGCAGACGGGGCCGACCACCTCGGCGGGCGAGAGCGGTGCGGCGGCGTGCGTGGCGGCGATCGGGACGATGCCGTGCCAGGCCTCGTACATGGCGGGGCGTACCAGGTCGTTCATCGCCGCATCCACCACTACGAAGCGGTGCGAGGCCCCCTGCTTCTGCAGCACGACTGAGGCCAGCAGCACGCCGGCCGGACCGGCGATCCAGCGCCCGGGTTCGAGCATGACCGGCAGGCCGAGCTCGCCCAGCGTGGCGCGGATGGCGCCGGCCAGCGCCTCGGGCGCCGGCGCCGGTTCGTCGCGATAGGGAATGCCGAGCCCGCCGCCGCAATCGACGCGCCGCACCGGCAACCCGCGCGCGCGCAATTCACGCACCGTCTCGGCAAGCCGGGCATAGGCGGCGCGGTAGGCCGACATGCCCGCGGTGATCTGGCTGCCGATATGGGTGGCGAGGCCGATCGGCTCGATGCCCGGCAGTGCCGCCATGCGGCCGTAGACCGCGACCGCGTCGGAGATGGCGATGCCGAACTTGTTCTCGCTCTTTCCGGTGGTGATCTTGGCGTGGGTCTTGGCGTCCACGTCCGGGTTCACGCGCAGCGCGACGCGCGCCTTGCGCCCCATGCCGGCGGCGATGGCGGAGATCATGTCGATCTCCTCCGCGCTCTCGGCGTTGATCTGGAAGATGTCCTGCTCGATGGCGTGGCGGATCTCGGAGGTGGTCTTGCCCACGCCCGAGAAGACGATGCGCGAGGCCGCGATGCCGGCGGCACGGGCGATCCGCAACTCGCCGTCGCTGACCACGTCGGCGCCGAGCCCCTCGGCGGCGAGCACGCGCAGCACGGAGAGGTTGTCGTTGCACTTCATCGCGAAGTGGATGGTGGCATCGAGGCCGGCGCCGGACAGCGCGGCCTTCAGCGCGCGGGCGCGGCGGCGCAGCGCACCGGCGGAATAGACCCAGGCTGGCGTGCCGACCTCGCGCGCGACGCGCGCCAGCGGCACCTCCTCCATGACCAGCCCGTCCATGGCGTGCAGCGACAGGTGCGGGCGCAGCGCCAGGAGCTCGGCGAAGGAAGGGTCGGCGGTGTCGGGCAGGGGAAGCGGCGCGGCCATCGGGGTATTGTCGGGATGGGGGGGCGGCTGCGCAAGCCACGTTACAGCGCGGCCGGCGGTTTGCCGCGGATGCGGCAAGCGTCGGATGAGGCGCGGGCCTCCCGCGGCCCGGGCGCCGCTTCCGCCCGCTCCGGGCCTGGGGCGATGCCTGACCGGACGTATGCCTTGCCATGGCAGGCGAAAGTCCGGGGCGGTTCGTCTCCGGCCGGGGGAACCGCGCCGCGGTTCGAACCCGCCGGGCGCTGCCTCAGCCGAACATCGCTGCGATCGCCGCCGGGTCGACATCCTCGATGCGGGCCGGCTGCCATTTCGGCGCGCCGTCCTTGTCCACCAGGACCGAACGCACGCCCTCGGCGAAGTCGGGGTGGTCGTTCACCACGACCCGGGTCAGCGCCAGTTCGGTGGCGAGGCAGGCGGCGAGGTCCTGCCCCGCGCCGCGCCGCAGGAGCTCCAGCGACACGCAGAGCGAGGTCGGCGACATCCGCCGCAGGATCGAGGCCTGCGCCGCCGCCCATTCCGTGCCCTCGGCATCCAGCGCGGCGAGGATCGCGGCGATGCTGGACTGGCCGAAGCAGCGGTCGATCGCCGGGCGATGCGCCGCGAAGGAGGCCTCCGGCGGCGTGACGGCGAAGCGGGCCACGGCCTCGGTGCTGTCCTGCACCAGCGCGGCGCGCAGCGCCGGCAGGTGCTCGCGCGGGACGAAATGGGTCGCGAGCCCGGCATGGACCGAATCCGCCCCGGTCAGCCTTGCCCCGGTCAGCGCCAGCCAGGTGCCGATGGCGCCGGGCAGGCGGGGCAGGACGTAGGAGGTCCCGACATCCGGGAACAGCGCGATGGCGGTCTCGGGCATCGCCACCAGCGCGTGCTCGGTCACCACGCGCGGGCCGTTATGGACCGCGACCCCGATGCCGCCCCCCATGCAGACGCCGTCGATCAGGCTGACCCAGGGCTTGGGGAAGGTCGCGATGCCGGTGTTGACGGCGTATTCCTCGGAGAAGAAGGCCTCGACGGCGGCGCGGTCCCGGGAGATGGCCGCCGCGCGCACCGCGCGCACGTCGCCGCCGGCGCAGAAGGCGCGCCCGCCGGCCCCTTCCAGCACCACCAGGCGCACGGCAGGGTCGTCGCGCCAGGTGGCGATGGCGGCGGCGAAGGCGCGGATCATCGGCAGGTCCAGCGCGTTCAGCGCCTTCGGGCGGTTCATCAGCAGGGTCCCGGCCTGGCCTTCGCGTCGCGCGATCAGGCTCGGTTCGGCGGTGTCGCTCATCGGTCGGGGGTCCTCTGCGGGGTCGGGCAGCGCGGCGCTGCGAGGTCCGGGGCGCCGGTGCCGCGAAAGCGGCGCGCCGGTGCGCCG
>NZ_JACADR010000210.1 GCF_016106005.1 Roseomonas rosulenta | reverse complement strand
CACCCGGGCGGGCGCGCGGTCGAAGGCGCGGCGCAGCGCGCCGCGGGCCGGATCGGGCAGGGCGACGGACCCGCGCACCGCCGGCACCGGCGCCTCAGCGCGGCTGTCCAGGATGCGGTCCACGAAGAGCCCCGTGGCATCGTCGAAGCGGGACTCCACGAGCACCACCATCAGGCGCCGATCCTGGTGCTCCGCCACGAAGTGCCGGAAGTGGATGCGCGCCTGCGACGGGTCCTCGTGCTCGCTTTCAAGGTACCAGACGCCGATGCGGATCCGGTTGGCGGGAATGGTGGCGCGGACCATCACCTCGTAGCGGGAGGGCTGCATCGGACCTGCCCTGGTGGGAAGGGTTCACCCCACCCGTGGCACGGCGCCGGTTAAGGGCGGGTTGCGCCGGCGCGCTCGCTTGGCGGGCCGCCCCCCGGGCTGTAGAACCCCGGCCGAACCCCGAGAAGCGCAGGTCCCAGCCCCATGGCCGCCTACCAGTATGTCTACGTGATGAAGGATCTCACCAAGTCCTATCCGGGCGGGCGTGAGATCTTCAAGGGCATCACCCTGTCCTTCCTGCCGGGCGTGAAGATCGGCGTGCTCGGCCCGAACGGCGCGGGCAAGTCCACGCTGATGCGCATCATGGCCGGGCAGGACAAGGAATTCGGCGGCGAGGCATGGGCGGCTGAAGGCGTGCGCGTGGGCTACCTCAGCCAGGAGCCCGAGCTCGATCCCAACCTGACGGTCGGCGAGAATGTGCGCCTCGCCTTCGCCGAGCTGAACGGCTGGCTCGCCCGCTTCAACGAGATCTCCGAGAAGTTCGCCGAGGAGATGTCCGAGGACGAGATGAACACGCTGCTCGCCGAACAGGCCGAGCTGCAGGAGAAGATCGACGCCGCCAATGGCTGGGAGATCGACCGCCAGGTCGAGATCGCGCTCGATGCGCTGCGCTGCCCCCCGCCCGATGCGCAGGTGACGAACCTCTCGGGCGGCGAGCGCCGGCGCGTGGCACTTTGCCGCCTGCTGCTCGAGAAGCCGGACATGCTGCTGCTCGACGAACCGACCAACCACCTCGACGCCGAAAGCGTGTCGTGGCTCGAGCGCACGCTGAAGGACTACACGGGCACGGTGCTGATCGTGACCCACGACCGCTACTTCCTCGACAACGTCACCTCGTGGATCCTCGAGGTCGATCGCGGCCGCGGCATTCCCTACGAGGGCAACTACTCCACCTACCTCGAGCAGAAGCGCAAGCGCATGGCGCAGGAGGAACGCGAGGAGAGCGCCCGCCAGCGCCAGCTGGCCGAGGAACGCGACTGGATCGGGCGCAGCCCCTCGGCCCGCCAGGCCAAGTCCAAGGCGCGTATCGCGGCCTATGAGGACCTGCTGCGCGCCAGCCAGGACAAGGCGCCCGACCCGACCGAGATCGCCATCCCGCCCGCCCCACGCCTTGGCAATACCGTCATCACGGCGGAGGGGCTCTCCAAGGGCTTCGGCGACCGGCTGCTGATCGACAACCTGTCGTTCAAGCTGCCGCCGGGCGGCATCGTCGGCGTGATCGGGCCGAACGGCGCAGGCAAGACCACGCTGTTCAAGATGATCATGGGCCGCGAGACGCCCGATGGCGGTTCGCTCACGGTCGGCGAGAGCGTGCAGCTCGGCTACGTGGACCAGAGCCGCGACAGCCTCGATGACAGCAAGTCGGTCTGGCAGGAGATCTCGGGCGGCGACGACACCATCACCATCGGCAAGCGCACCGTCGCCTCGCGCGCCTATTGCGCCGCCTTCAACTTCAAGGGCGGGGACCAGCAGAAGAAGGTCGGCTCGCTGTCGGGCGGCGAGCGCAACCGCGTGCACCTCGCGAAGATGCTCAAGAAGGAGCACAACGTGCTCCTGCTTGACGAACCGACCAACGACCTCGACGTTGAGACTCTGCGCGCGCTCGAGAACGCGCTGATGGATTTCGCGGGTTGCGCGGTGATCATCTCGCACGACCGCTTCTTCCTCGACCGCCTCGCGACGCACATCCTCGCCTTCGAGGGCGACAGCCACGTCGAGTGGTTCGAGGGGAACTTCGAATCCTACGAAGAGGACAAGCGACGTCGATTGGGCGAGCACGCCACCGACCCGCACCGCATCAAGTACAAGCCGCTGGCGCGGTGAGGGGCGGCGCGCGCGCGCCAGCCATGGCCGCGCCATGACGCTCCAGGCGCTGAAATCCACGCGGCTCATCACCACCGACAGGCTGATGATGATCCCGCCGGGGCGCGAGAACCTCCCCGACCTTATCCGCCTGAAGGCCGATGAGCGCGTCTTCGGCTGGATGCTGCACGGCGTGCGCAACGAGAGCCGCACGCGCGAGGAGCTCGAGGACGACATCGACTTCTGGGAGGTGCGCGGCTACGGCACCTGGTGCGTCTTCGAGCGCGCGACCGGCGATTTCCTCGGCATCTGCGGGCTGATGGAACGCCCCGACGGGCGCGGCGTGGCGCTGCGCTACGCGCTCTGGCCGGAATGCCGTGGCAAGGGCTATGCGCGCGAAGCCGCGCGCGCCGCGCTCGCCTTCGGCCACCGCGCGGGGCTGCCGCGCATCATCGCCGTTGCGCGGGAGGAGAATGCGGCGTCGCGCGCCGTCATGGCCGACATCGGCATGGCGCCGGCCGGCGAGTACCGCCACCAGGGCCACCGCATGCTGGTGTTCGAAAGCCGCGGCTGAACCGCTACTCCAGCACCTCCGGCCAGCCGATGAAGATGCCGACGTCGCCGGGCATGCCGCCCGGGAAGTCGATGACACGGGCGCTGAAGGTGAAGCCGCCGGGCTTGAGGTCGCGGTCCCACCATTCGTAGATCTTGTGCATCACGCCGGGCAGCGTGTCCTGCCAGCCGTCGAGGTGGTTGTTGATGCGCCGCCCGCCATCCTCGCAGAGCACGGAGGGGAACTTCAACAGCATCAGCTCGCGCTCGCCGGCCTCGAAGGCGCGGCGGATGCGCAGCAGCGCGCGCGCACGATCCTCATCGGTGATCTCGTAGGTCTGCACGCGGGTCGAGAAGGCCTCAAGCTCGGCCTTCTTGTTCGCGGCGGCTTCCTCGGCCTCGGCGCGGCGTCGCTCGGCGGCGGCAGCTTTGACGGCGAAGAGCTCGCGGATCGAAAGGGCGGGCTTGGGCTGGTCCATCGGGGCAGGCTCCTGCGGGTCAGGCAGACCTAGCGTGCGGCAGGCCTGCCTGTCTTGACCTGCGTCAAGTGAGGCGTCAGCCGCGCGTCTCGCGCGCGGCGAGCTGGGCGATCTGGTTGCGCATGGCGTCCAGCAGCGCGGCCACGCGCCCGCCATTGCGCTGGATCACCGCTGAATACTCGCTGCGCGTGGTCAGGCGTAGCGAGGTCCCCTCGGCGATCACGTCCACCACGCGGGGCTGGCCGCCGACCTCGGCGACCCGCCAGTCGAGCGAGAAGGCCGGCTGGTTCGGCCGTTCGATGATGGTGTTGACCAGCACGTCCTCCTCGGTGCGCTGCTGGCTGCGACCGAGGGAGAAGCGCACGCCGCGGTATTCCCCGAAGCGGGCCGAGAGGTTGCGCACGATGATGTCGTCGAAAAGCCGGTTGTATTCCGCCAGTTCCGCCGGCGAGGCCTGGCGGACGTAGCGACCGAGGATGAATCGCCCGGTCCCCTCGATGTCGACGGCGCGGCGCAGCACGGCGGCGACCTTTTCGCGCCGCGCGGCGACGTCGGAGCGCTGGTCGTTGATGGCGGCGACAAGCTCGTTGCCGGCGTCGCGCACGAAGGCCGCGGCGCGGGCGGTGTCGATCTCGGCGTGGCCCTGGCGCGGCCATGCCAGGGCCGTGGCCATCAGGGCGGGGGAGGCGATCAGGAGACGGCGCTTCATCGCTGGCATATGGGATGTTCCAGGCGGTTTCCGAGTCATCGGGCGGGCGGCGGCGCGGCGTCCGGCCCGCCCGGCCCCGTGACACCCTGGCCGAAGCCGGTCGTACCCGAGGGGCCGACCACCCGCCCGCCGGGGCTTTCCTGGTTGCGGATCTCGAAGGCACGGCGCTGGCGATAGGCCGAGCGCAGCGTGGAATAGGGATCGAGCGAGGTGGCACGCACCTGGTCGATGGGTTCCAGCAGCGCCTCGCGCGTGTCGACCACCGTGAGGCCGAGCTGGGTCCATCCGGCGGCATCCACCAGCACGCCCTGGCCGAGCCAGGTCAGCGGATTGATCGCGAGGTCCAGCCCCTGCCCCGCCAGGTCGCGCGGGGAGGAGGGGCCAAGTAGGGGGACGAACATGTAGAAGCCTTCCCCGGCGCCCCAGACCGCCAGCGTCTGGCCGAAATCCTCGGTATGGCCGGGCACGCCCCATTCACGCGCCACGTCCAGGATGCCGGCGACGCCGAGCGTGGAATTCACCATGAAGCGGCCGAGCGTGATCCGCGCGCGCGTGATGTTGCCCTGCAGCAGGTCGTTGGCGAGGATGACGGGCGCGCGCAGGTTGCCCAGCACGTTGCGGATGCCCGAGCGGATCGGCTGCGGCAGGACGTCGCGATAGGCCTCGGCGACGGGCTGCAGGACGAAGCGGTCGGCGACCTCGTGGACCTCGAACATGGCGCGGTTGGCGGGTTCGAAGGGGTCGTTGGTCTCGCGGTACTCGGCCAGGCCCTCGGCGTCGTCGGGATCGGGGCGGGTGGCGCAACCGGCGGCGACGACCAGCGCGAGGGCGAGCGCGAGGCAACGCAGGATCGGGGTCGGACGGAGCGGCATAAGGGCGGAATACAGTGTCCTTCGGGCCGTTGGAACCGGTTTCCGAACGGGGCTTGCAGGCCCGCGGTTGCGCACCAGCCTAGATGGCGAATGTGGCCATGCGGTGAAGCGCCTGGTCACGATGTCCTTGCCAGCCCCGGCGGGACAGGCGACAGGAGGCGCCCCGCGCGAGCGGGTCAGACGCCACGAGGAATGCGCGCGATGAACCATGCCATGACTGGAACCCTCGCCCGCTGGCTGACGGGGCCGCGGGTGGCCGGGCTGCCGGCGCCGGCCGAGATGCCGGCCCCGCGCCTGTCCTTCGAATTCTTCCCGCCCAAGACCGAGAAGCTCGAGGAACAGCTCTGGCACTGCATCCGGCGGCTGGAGCCGCTCGGGCCGCGCTTCGTGTCCGTGACCTACGGCGCGGGCGGCACCACGCAGGAACGCACGCATGCCACGGTGGCGCGGATCGTCTCCGAGACCTCGCTGACGCCGGCGGCGCACCTGACCTGCGTGGGGGCGACGCGGGATGAGGTGGACGCGGTGGCGCGGCGGTACTGGGAGGCCGGGGTGCGGCACATCGTGGCCCTGCGCGGGGACCCGCCGGCGGGGGCATCCGGATATACCCCGCACCCGGGCGGCTATGCGCAGGCGGAGGACCTGGTGCGGGGCCTCCGGCGCATCGGGGATTTCGACATCAGCGTGGGGGCCTATCCGGAGGGGCATCCGGCGGCGGTCTCGGCCGAGGCGGATGTCGATTTCCTCAAGCGCAAGATCGATGCCGGGGCGAACCGGGCGATCACGCAGTACTTCTTCGACACGGATGTCTACCTGCGCTTCCTGGACCGCTGCCTGGCCAAGGGCATCACGGTGCCGATCGTGCCGGGGATCCTGCCGGTGTCGAATTTCTCGCAGGTGGTGAAGTTCTCGGCGATGTGCGGGGCGAGCGTGCCGGCCTGGATGGGCAAGCTGTTCGAGGGGCTGGAGGAGGATGCCGAGACGCGGCGCATGGTGGCGGCCGTGGTGGCGGCGGAACAGGTGCGGTTGTTGCAGGCGAATGGGGTGGATGAGTTCCACTTCTACACGCTGAACAGGCCGGATCTGACCTATGCGATTGCGCATATCCTGGGGGCTCGGGCGAAGGTGGACGCTACGGGTTGAGGGGGCGGGCGCGGCGGGGCTGGGGCTGCGGGTTTCGGACTAATTCCCCTCGGTCGCCCGGGGCGGCGGTTTCGGACAAATAGCCGGCGGGTCGCTGGGGATGCTTCAGGATCGCGCTTGCAGGCGTCGCCGTGACGACGGTCGCGTGTCGGACAAGCCTGCGGCGCCGGGCCGGGGGCTGCTGGGAGCGGATAGGGGTCGGGTCAAGGTGCGGCCTTGCCGGGCTGCGGCGCCGCTCAAGGAAATTTATCCTAGATCGCCAATCGCGTCCGGTCCAGCGATTTCGTGAAGCGCCCGCAGCCGCGCCTGCCTCAGGCGAACCGGCGGGAGATTCGCGGCCTGAGCGTGCACCGCGCTCATCCCACCACCTCCAGCGCCATCAGCCCCGCCGCCAGCACCCGCCGCAACTCCCGCTCCGGCAGCGCCACGCACCCTTCCGTCGGCGAAAGATCCGCCCGCGCCACATGCAGGAAGATCGCGCTCCCGCGCCCGCGCTGCACCGGCGCGTCGTTCCAGCCGAGCACCGCGATCACGTCGTAGACCGCATCCTCCCGCCACAGGTTTTCGTGCCGTGCGGGGTGCGGCAGGCGGATAGCCTTATTGTAGTCGCGGTGGGTCGGGTCGTCGCACCAGCCATCCTCGGGCGCGATGGGTTCGCAGGGCAGGGTGGTGGCCGGGCGAGGCCCGCGGTCGGCGCGCCACAGCACGCGGCGCAGCGGCAGCAGGCCGGTGGGCGTGGCGCCGTCGCCTTCCTGCTTCGCGCTGCTGATGCCGCCCTTGCCGATCGCGCAGCGCAGCGTCTCGCCGCGGAAGCGCAGCAGGCCATCGGCGGTGACGCAGGCGGTGGTGGTCATGGGTGCTCAGGTCCGGCGAAGGGTGTCGCGTATCATCGCCGCATCGCGGCTGCGCGACCACATCTCGACAGCCGGAAAAGGGACGCACGCCGCGACCGGTCGAGCGCCGAGCCCCGAAGCAGGTCGCTAAAGCGGGCCGTTGATTGCGCGGCGCCGTGCCGCCGGTATGCAAGCAAGGAAGCGGATCGCGCCAGGCGCGATCCGGGAGCGCGAATGCGCGACCGTGCCCAGACCATCAGGCGCGCCGGGCGCACCCGTGCGGGACGCGAGGGCAAGCCGCGCGGACGCGTGGCGCCCGCCGTCTGAGGGATCAAAAAATGTTCGGCGTGCTAAAGCACGCCGAACATCAGTGCGGAAGGATATGGCCGAACCTTTCGGCCTTCGTGCGCAGATACCCGTCATTCACCCCGTTCGGGTCAAATGCATGGGCCTCGCGGCCCTGCACCTCGATCCCGCAGGCGGACAGGCCGTTGATCTTGTCGGGGTTGTTGGTCAGCAGGCGCACGCGCTCCACGCCCACCGCGCGCAGCATGGTGGCGGCGACCAGGAAGTTGCGCTCGTCCGCGCCGTAGCCCAGCGCGCGATTGGCATCGAGCGTGTCCAGCCCGGCATCCTGCAGCGTGTAGGCGCGCAGCTTGTTCACCAGGCCGATGCCGCGGCCTTCCTGCGCCAGGTACAGCAGCACGCCGCCGGCCGGGTCCTGCGCCATGCGCGCCAGCGCGCCGCGCAGCTGCGGCCCGCAGTCGCAGCGCAGGCTGCCCAGCAGGTCGCCGGTGAAGCATTCCGAATGGGCGCGCACCAGGGGGGCAACGCCCTCGGCCGCGGTCTTCTCGGGCGTGCCGACCAGGATTGCCAGGTGCTCGATTCCGCCATCGGCGGCGCGGAAGGCGACGATGCGCGCCTCCGGCACGTCCTGCAGCGGCACCCGAGCCTCCGCCACACGCATCAGTGAGGTGGCTGCGCTGGCCGGATAGGCCAGGACATCGGCGGCCGGCACGCTCAGCAGCGAAAGGCGCGCGGCAGCGGCCTCGGTCGCCGGGGCGGCGACCAGGGCGGGCAGCAGGCGCGCCAGCTTTGCCAGCCCGATCGCCGCCTGCCCCAGCGGCGGCGCCGCCAGCCGCTCGGGCGGGTCGAGGATGAGGCGTTCGGCGGTCGGGTCGGCCAGGCTGCGCAGGGCCTCGGGCGCCATCAGCCCCGGCGGCAGGCGCAGCGCCACGGCGCCTTCATCCTCCGCCGCATGGGGCACGGGGCGCTGCAGCACGGCGGCGGCGCGCACCGGGGCCAGCAGAAGCAGCGCGGGGGCGAGGGCGGCGCCGGCGAGTTCCGCCTG
>NZ_JACADR010000021.1 GCF_016106005.1 Roseomonas rosulenta | reverse complement strand
GTGACAAGAGTTGAAACGTGTGCTCATCAGATCACGCCGCGCCGGGCAGTTCGCCCGGCGGCGTCTCGTCGCAGCCCGCCGCGCCGAGGCCAAGCGTGACCAGCGCCGCGGCGCGCACGGTGCGGGATCGGCGGTGGCTCGGCGGCTGCGTCATCGGCACGCTTCAGCCCGACATGACGGCGTTGTTCAGCACGCCCGCGCCGACCTGCATGAAGGCGATGAACACCGCACCGCCGCCGAGCTTGTCGGCCTCGATCTCCTCCTTGAGGCGGCCCTCCAGCAACGTGGTCAGGATGAGGTGCACCACCAGCTGCACCGCCACCGCCACGATGCACCAGATGATCTGGTCGAGCGGCCCGGCCGCGGTGCGCGCCACCGCGGCGATGGGCAGCACCATGCCGAGCGCCTTGCCGCCGAAGGCGAGCGCGCAGGGCAGGTTGCCCGCGCGCAGCAGCGTCAGTTCGGCATGCGGCGTGATCAGCGAGACGACCACGAGCCCCGCGATCCAGAACACCGCGCCGAGCGAGAAGGCGACCAGGAAGCTGAGGAAGGTGGAGGGGAAGAGGCTGAGGATCTCGGCGGCGGACATTCCCGGTTGCTTCCTTCTTGGCGCGCGTCAGCCGCGCAGGATGTGCGGCACGAAGCGCGCGGCGGGGCCGGTGACGGGGCCGCGCGATTCGCGAAAGGCGATGCCGGCGGGCTCCCCGCCGATCATCCAGACCGAGAGGTTGGCGTGCACCTCCCCGGCATTGGTGCGGAACTGGGGCAGCGGGCAATGCGCCTGGAACAGCAGCGGGCCCATCGCCTCCTCGGGCACCACGCCGGGCGTCTGGCCGGGCAGGTAGACATGCTCGCCATCCCAGCCGCGGCGCGGCTTGGCCACCATCGACCCCTGCGCCGGGCGCTCGAGGAAGGTGGGCAGCAGGCTCGGCGCGCCGGGCGCCTGGTGCCAGAGCAGCGCCATCATGGTCTTGTCGGCGAGCAGGCGCGTCCAGGCGCCGGGCAGGATGCGCGTGCGGCACTCCGGCAGGACGTCCACGTTGGGTTCGTCCTCCATCCAGTCCCAGGGGTAGATCTTGACCATCGCCTGCAGCGGCTCGTCGGCTTCGTCGGTGAAGGCCTTGGCATCGAGGTCCCAGCCGACCTGGCCGATCGAGCAGATGGAGGGGCGCAGCCCGGCCTCGACCGCCATCTCGGCGATGAATTCGGCGTCGAAGCGCTCGCCGGTGTCGGCCGGGCGGCCATCGGGCACCGTGTCGCCGCCCACGGCGATGGCGAAGCGCGTGGGCAGGCCGGAGCGCGGCAGGTGCTTGATGAAGGTCTCGTAGATCAGGTTCTCCTGGCTGTCGGAGGCCTTGCCCTCGGCCTCCTGCCAGGCCTCGAACCAGGCCCATTGCACGTGCCCTGCCTCGGCCAGGCCGAAGGGCGAATCGGCCTCGTAGTCGAGCAGCATGGGCGTGCCGTCGGGCGCGAAGGAGAAGTCCATCCGCCCGTGCATCGGCGAATCCTTGGCCGCCCAGGAGCGCGCGATGGCGACCTGCATGGCCGGGTTGCGGATGCCGAAATAGGAGAAGTCGCCGCTGCCGACGATCGCCGCGACCGCGGCGTAGCAGCGACTCTGGATGCCCTTCGCGGCCTCGAACACACGGTCGACCAGCGCGGCATCGATCAGGTAGGCGGCATCCGTCACCCACCACGGCGTGCCCTCGGCATTGGGGGCGAGCATGCCGAGCTCGCGTAGCCGGTCCTCGGCCTCGCGCGGTGTGCGCACCGGGACGCGCTGGAAGGGTGGGTAGGTCATGCGGCGCTACAGCACCACATGCGGCACGAAGCGGTCCTCGAGCGTCGTCACCAGCCCGTCCCCCTCCCGTATGCCGAGCCCCCGCGGCTCGTCGCCCACCATCCAGACGCCCATGACGGGAAAGGCGTCGCCTTGCGGCGTCGCGTGCCCCGGCAGCGGCGCCCAAGCCTGCCAGATGGTGGGCGAGGGTGGCAAACCCTCCGCGATCTCGGTCGAGACATCCCCCGCGACACCCTCCACGCGCATGCCGTGCCCTTCGAGCCCGAGCGCGGGCTTGCCGATCGCCGGCCCGTCGATCGCGGCGCGGTCGAGCGATGCCGGCAGTAGCAGAGGATGGCGCGGGAACATCTCCCACAATGTGACCAGGATCGCCTTGTTCGCGGCGATCATGCGCCGTGCGGGCTCGATCCAGCGCGTGCGGCCGAGCGGCAGCAGGCGGCCGCCTTCCTCGGCATCGAGCCAGTCCCAGGGGTAGAGCTTGAAGCAGGCGCGCAGCGGCGTGCCCTGCGGCGTCACGAAGCCCGCCTCCTGCTGCCAGGAGATGTCCTCGACCGGCAGGAAGGCCGCCTCGTGGCCGGCGGCCTGCGCGGTCGCCATCAGGTAGGCGACCTGCGCCACCTCGTCCTCGCGCTCGTGCTCGGCGGCGAAGTGCACCAGGTGCGGCAGGCGGAGTTCCGGCCAGCGCGCCACCAGCGCGTCATCGATGCGGTTCCACTGGTCGCTGCCCGGGCGCGTCGCGGGGCCGGGCGGCGTCTCCTCGAACCAGGCGAGCTGCACGACAGCGGCCTCGAGCAGCGCGGCGGGCGTCTCGGCATTGAATTCGAACAGCTTGATGCCGCCATCGGGGCTCAGGCGGAAGTCGAAGCGGCCATAGAGCGAGGGCTCGCCGGCGCGGTGCGAGGCCTCGACCAGCGCGGCCAGGCGGTCGGTGAAGCCGAAGGCGACGTAGTCGCCGCGGCGCACGACGGTCTCGACGGCAGCGTCGATCATGGCGTGGAGCTCGCGCGCCGCGTCCTCGAGCGCGGCGATCGCTTCGGGCGTCAGCGCGTAGCAGGCATCGCGCGTCCAGTACTCGCGCGCGTCGGGCGAGTGGAAGCGGAAGCCGAGGGCCTCGGCGCGCAGCGGGAAGGCGTCGTCGCGCCGCAGGGTGCGGCGGGCGATGGCGGGCGGGCGGTCTCCCATGGGCCGGCAGTCTAGACCGCGCCGGATGCCGTGATGGAAGCGTCGCAGCCCGGGCATCGCTCCGCGCCGCGCGGCGGGTGTGGCGCGACGGCCCTTGCGCGGGCGACGGTCGCCCACCGGTGCACGCCAACAGAGCGATGCGGCCGCGCGACGCTTGCGACGCCGCATCCTGGCGCCGGGCACGGGCGCGGCCGAGGTGCCGGGCCGCCCAGCCGTCACCGACCTGCGCGGGACCCGACGTCCACCTGGACCCCTTGGGCCGCCCTCGATGATGGCGGACGCGTCCCTCCTGAGGTCGCGGCACGCCTCTTGCCAGTGTCTGTCGCGACGCCGGGGCGCAGGTCCGGACCAGGCAGTGGGTGCCTGTTCCGCGGTCATCTAGCGGCCCCCGCGACTGGACAGGGAGCAGGATCATGAATCGTCGCTCACTTCTTGGGCTCGCCGCGGCCGGGGCGCTCGGCGCGCCGCGCATCGCCGCCGCGCAGTCGGGCGCCTGGCCGACCCGCGGGTCGATCCGCCTGGTCGCCCAGTTTCCCCCGGGCGGCCTGGTGGACACCGTCAGCCGCCTGATGGCCCCGGCCCTGTCCCAGGCGCTGGGCCAGACTGTCGTGGTCGAAAACCGCGCCGGCGCCGGCGGCGTGATCGGCACCGACTTCGTCGCGAAGCAGCCGGCCGATGGCTACACGCTGCTGGTCAGCCATGCCTCGGTGCATGTCTTCTCGGCCGCGACCATGCCGACGCTGCCGTTCAACCCGGTCACCGACTTCACCCATATGGGCCTGCTGGTCGAAGCCTCGAACGTGCTGCTGGTGCGGGCCAATTCGCCCTACCAGACGCTCGACCAGTATCTGACCGCGGCGCGCACCCGGCCGGTGCGCTACGGGTCCTCGGGCATCGGCTCGGCGCCGCACCTGCTGGGGGCGATGCTCACCGGGGCGGCCAATGCGCCCAACCTCGACCACGTGCCCTATCGCGGCTCCGCGCCTGCCATGCAGGACCTGATGGCGAACCAGATCGAGTCGATCATCGACCCGATCACCACCAACGTGCAGCTGCTGAAGGATGGGGTGCTGCGCGCCCTCGCAATCTCGACGCCGCAGCGCCTGGCGGCCTTCCCGAACATCCCGACCTTCGCGGAGCTCGGCTATCCGCGGCTGACCTCGGCGCAGTGGCTCGGGCTGTCGGGGCCGAAGAACCTGCCGCAGCCGATCGTGGAGCGGCTGTCCGCGCTTATCCCGCAGCTGCTGGCGCGCGCCGAGCTGATGACGCGCTTCGAGGAGCTGCAGACCCTGCCGCGCACGCCCACGCTGCTCGGCAACGACTTCATCGCCACGATGAACGAGCAGATCGGCGAATGGACCGCGGTGGCGCGGCAGTTCAACATTGTCGTGACGTGAGCAGGATCGCGGCGAAGCCGCGATCCTGAAGTATTTGTCTTGCCCTCAGACGGCGGGCGGGCCGCATCCGCGGCCCTTGCCTCCGCGCCGTGGAGTGCCGCGCTGGGGGCGGCTGGCGGTCTGGGCGCGGTCGCGCCGTGCGCTCCCGGATCGCGGCACGGCCGCGATCCGAAGTGGCTCTGTAGCGTCAGGTGCGCGGCGTCAGTCCGGCCTGCGCGGCGCACCAGCGCGCCACCTCCTCATGCGTGCCGAACCACACGCCGGGCGTGCCCTTCATCAGCGTCACCAGGCGGTCGAGCAGCGCGATGCGGCTGCGATGGCCGATCACGTGCGGGTGCATGGTCAGCAGGAACAGCCCGCCCTCGGCCAGCGCGCCCTCGAACTCGGCACGGAAGATCTCCTCCACCGCCGAGGGCGGCGTGTAGGGGCGCAGCGCCGAGAAGCGCAGCATGTTGAAATACACCGCGTCGTCGCGGATCCATTCGGGCGGCAATTCGACGATGCCGGTCGGCTGGCCCTGCACCTCGAGCTCATAGGGATCGTCATCGGCCATCAGCGATGAATCATACAGCAGGCCGAGCTCCTGGATGATCGACATGGTGTCGACCGAGAAATCCCAAGACGCGGTGCGGATGCCCACCGGGCGCCGACCGGTCAGCTTCTCCAGCGTGTCGGCGGCGCGGAAGGTGAGGTCGCGCTCCACACCTGGCGGCAGCTGCGTGTTCGCCTCGTGGATCCAGGAATGGATGCCGATCTCGTGGCCATCGTCGGCCACCGCGCGCACCTCCTCCGGGTGCAGCAGCGCCGAGACGGCCGGGTAGAAGAACGAAGCCTTCACGCCATGCCGCGCCAGCAGCGCGCGGATACGCGGCACGCCCTGGCGCGCGCCGTACTGCCCCTGGCTGATGCGCATGGGGCTCTCATCGGAATCGCGCAGCGGGATGGTCTCGTGGTCGGCGTCGAAGGACAGGCTGACGGCGCAGCGCGCCCTGCCGGGCCAGGACGCCGGCGCCAGCGAGCGCCCGGCCCGCGCGCGCCCGACGATGCGCCGCCAGTGCGGCTCCTCCCATTCCCAGGGGCCTGGCTTGCTCTCGCTCATCGTTCGTCTCCGTGCCGGTCGTCCTGGCACGCTACTTGCGGTTCCGCGGCGGTCAATCCGCCGCGTCACGCGATGCGCGGCGGTCAATCCGCCACGTCCAGTCCGCCGGCGCCGGGCCGCGCAGGGACGGCGTGGCCCCATGGAGCCAGGAGCCCGCGATGGACATCGGCGTCTTCATCCCCATCAACAACAACGGCTGGATCATCTCGGCCACCTCGCCGCAGTACATGCCCTCCTTCGAGCTGAACAAGGCGGTGGTACAGAAGGCGGAGGGCTACGGGCTCGACTTCGCGCTGTCGATGATCAAGCTGCACGGCTTCGGCGGAAAGACCGAGTTCTGGGACCACGGCCTCGAATCCTTCACGCTGATGTCGGCGCTCGCGACCGTCACCTCGCGCATCCGGCTGTTCGCCTCGACCGCGGTGCTCACGCTGCCGCCGGCGATGGTCGCGCGCATGACCGCCACCATCGACGACATCTCGGGCGGGCGCTTCGGCGTGAACATCGTCTCGGGCTGGCACAAGATCGAATACACCCAGATGGGCCTCTGGCCCGGTGACCAGCACTTCGGCAAGCGATACGACTACAGCACGGAATATGTGCGGATCCTGCGCGAGCTCTGGGGCACCGGCCTGTCCGACTTCAAGGGCGAGTACTTCCAGATGGACAAGTGCGTGCTCAGCCCGCGCCCCAAGGCGCCGATCAAGGTGGTGGCGGCCGGACAGTCGGATCGCGGCATGGAATTCGCCGCGCAGTACTGCGACTACAATTTCTGCCTGGGCGAGGGCGTCAACGAACCGACCAAGGCGGCCTCGGTCCCCGCGCGCGTGCTGCAGCATGCGGCCAGGACCGGGCGCGATGTCGGCGCCTACATGCTCTACATGATCATCGCCGACGAGACGGATGCGGCCGCGATGGCGAAGTGGGACCTCTACAACCAGGGGGCCGACAAGGACGCGCTCGCGCATCTGCTCGGCAAGGCGGCGGAGGACACCGCACTCGACCAGACCTCGATGGCGGCGTCCTTCCTGCGCGCGCCCTCGCCCATCAATTTCAACATGGGCACGCTGGTAGGTTCCTACGCAAATGTCGCGCGCATGCTGGACGAGGTCGCGGCGATGCCCGGCGTGAAGGGCATCATGCTGACCTTCGACGACTTCCTGGCGGGGCTCGACGCCTTCGGCACGCGCATCCAGCCGCTGATGGCCTGCCGGCAGGGGCGCGCCCTCGCGGCATGACTTGAAGGGCGGGGGGCCGGAGGACATGGTGGGGGCCATGCACACCCTCCGCCCCCGCCGATGACCGAGACCGACCCCGCCCTGATGTCGGCCGAGACGCTGCTCGGCCTCTATGCCCGCCGGCGCCTCTCCCCGGTCGAGGCCCTGAAGGCCGTGATGGAGCGCGTCGCGCGCTACAACCCCTGGGTCAACGCCTTCGCCGCGATGAACCCGCGCGCGCTGGCCGCGGCGGGCGAGAGCGAGGCGCGCTGGGCGGCCGGCCGGCCGATCGGCCCGCTGGACGGCGTGCCGGCCACGGTGAAGGACCTGCTGAACATGGCGGGCTTCCCGACACGCCGCGGCAGCCGCACCACCGACGCCACGCCGGCGTCCGAGGATGCGCCGGCGGTGATGGGGCTGAAGGAGAGCGGCGCCGTCATCATCGGCAAGACCACCACGACCGAGTTCGGCTGGAAGTCGCCCGGCGACTGCCCGCTGCACGGGATCACGCGCAACCCCTGGAACCCGCAGCGCACGCCGGGCGGGTCGAGTTCCGGCGCCGGCGCGGCGGGCGCCGCCTGCTTCGGGCCGCTGCATATCGGCACCGATGCCGGCGGGTCGATCCGTATTCCCGCCGCCTATTGCGGCCTGGTCGGTGTGAAGCCGAGCTTTGGGCGCATCCCGCAATGGCCGCTCGGCGCCTTCGGGCATGTGGCGGTGGCGGGGCCAATGACGCGCACGGTGCGCGACGCGGCGTTGATGTTCGGCGCCATGGCGCGCCACGACCTGCGCGACCCCTACGCCCTGCCGGACGACCCGCGCGACTGGCGCAGCGGCATCGAGGACGGCGTGGCCGGGCTGCGCGTGGCCCTGGTGCGGCGGATGGGCTTCGAGCCGCCGCTCGATGCCGATGGCGTCGCCGTACTGGATGGTGCGGCGCGGATGCTCGAGGAACAGGGCGCCATCGTCGAGGAGGCCGATCCCGGCCTGCCCGACACCCGCGCCATCTTCGGGCGCGTCTGGTCGGTGGCGATGGCGCGCGTCGTCGCGACCATTCCGCAGGAGAAGCGCGAGCTGCTCGATGCCGGCATCCTGGATGTCGCGCGGCGTGACGGCGACATGGCGGCGGTGGACTACCTGGCGGCGGAGGCCATGCGGCTCGAGGCGGCGCACGCCATGGCGCGCTTCCACCAGCGCTACGACCTGGTGCTGACCGCCTGCACGCCGACCGCCGCCTTCGCCGCCGACCAGCCGACGCTGAAGCCGGCGGAGGCGCTTTGGCGCGACTGGGCGCCCTGGACCTTCGCCTTCAACCTCACGCGCCAGCCTTCCATCAGCGTTCCGGTGGCCCTCGATGGCGAGGGGATGCCGCGTGCGGTGCAGGTGGTGGCGGCGCTGTATCGCGACGACCTGGCCTTCCGCGGCGCGCGGGCGCTGGAGCGCGCCGCCACCCTCCCCCTGGCGAATCCCGCCGAGACCGGTCAGATGTCAGGGAAGGCATAGGGGGTACGCATGCGGCTGGTCACGTTCAAGGATGGCAACGGCACGCGCATCGGCGCGCTGGATGATGCCGGGAAGGTGCTCGACCTGGCGGCGGCGGATGCCGCGCTGCCGCGCGACATGATGGCGCTGATCGCCGGCGGCGATGGGGCGCTGGCAGCGGCACGGGCGGCCGAGGCGAAGGCGCCGGTGGCGGTGGGCGCGGTGCTGCTCGCCCCCATCCCGCGCCCGGCCAAGAACATCTTCTGCGTCGGCAAGAACTACGATGAGCACGCGAAGGAATTCGCCTCGTCGGGCTTCGACGCCACCGCGAAGGAGGTGGTGCCCGAGGCGCCGGTGGTCTTCTCGAAGCCGCCCACCTGCGTGATCGGGCCGGGCGAGCCGATCCCCTCCTTCCTCGATACGTCGAACAGCACCGACTACGAGGGCGAGATCGCGGTGGTGATCGGCAAGGCCGGGCGCGGCATCAGCGAGGCGGACGCGCCGGCGCACATCTTCGGCTACACCATCGTCAACGACGTGACCGCGCGCACGCTGCAGCACAAGCATCGCCAGTGGATCCTGGGAAAGGGGATCGACGGCTACGCGCCGATGGGCCCCGCCATCGTCACCGCGGATGCCGCGGGCTGGCCGCCGCGCCTTGCGATCTCCACCTGGGTGAACGGCGAACTCCGCCAGCGCGCCGGCGTCGAGGACCTGATCTTCGGCATCCCGACGCTGATCGCGACGATCTCCGCCGCCATCACGCTGGAGCCGGGCGACATCATCGCCACCGGCACGCCGGCCGGCGTGGGGATCGGCTTCACGCCGCCGAAGTTCCTGAAGGCCGGGGACCGCGTGCGCATCGAGGTGCCCGGGATCGGAGTGCTGGAGAATCCCGTCGCATGACGTGACGCGGCGGCCACCATCAACGGGAGGACAACGAGAATGAACCGCCGGAGCCTGATCGCGGGCGCAACCCTGCTGCCCTTCGCCGCGCAGGCGCAGACCGAGGGCTTTCCCACACGCGCCGTGACCATGGTCGTGGCCTTCCCGCCTGGCGGCCAGGCGGATGTGGTGGGCCGTCCCGTGGCGGCAGCCCTGGAACGGATCTGGCGTGTCGCCGTGCCCATCGTGAATCGCGGCGGCGCGGCGGGGGCGATCGGCAATGCGTCGGTCGCGCGGGCCGCGCCCGATGGCTACACGCTGCTGATGGCGCTGTCGTCCATGGCGCTGCTGCCCGAGGCCGCGCGGGTGAACGGGCGCGAGCCGACCTACACGCCAGAGATGCTCGCCCCGATCGCGCTCTTCGCCGCCGACCCGACCGTGCTGGTGGTGCCAGCCAGCAGCCCGATCCGCACGATCGAGGACTTCATCGCCGAGGTGAAGGCGCGCCCTGGGCAGGTGTCGTATTCCTCGGCGGGGAATTATTCGGCGCTGCATGTGCCGATGGCGCAGCTCAGCCAGGCGGCCGGGCTCGACATGCTGCACGTGCCCTTCCAGGGCGGCGGGCCGGCGCTGACGGCGCTGCTGGGCGGGCAGGTGAACTGCCTCGCCTCGGGCCCCGGGCCGGTCGCGCCGCATGTGCGCAACGGCACGCTGCGTGCCATCGCCACCTGGGGCCGCACGCGCCTCGCCGGCTTCGAGGATGTCCCGACGCTGATCGAGAAGGGCTTTCCCGACTGCGAATTCTACATCTGGGTCGGGCTGTTCGCCCCCGCCGGCACGCCGGCGCCGGTGATCGCGCGCATCCGTGAGGCGTCGCGCCAGGTGGCGGAGGATGCGGAGTTCAAGCGCGTGATGGCTGCGAGCGGCAATACGCTCGACTTCCGCGACGGCGAGGCCTTCGCCCGCTTCTACAACGAGGATGCCGCGCGCCTGGTGCGCACGGTGCGCGCGCTGGGCCGGATCGAGTAGCAGCCCCCTTCACGCTGCAACGCGCCGGTGCCAGCCTTCGCGCCACAAGGAGAAGACCCATGACGACAGAAGCCGCCATCACCGCCTGGCTCGCCAGCCAGAAGGACGCCATGCTCGCCGAGATCGAGGCGATGGTGAACACCGATGGCGGGTCCTACGACAAGGACGGCGTCGATCGCACCGGCCAGCAGGTGGTGCGCTTCCTCGGCTCGCACGGCATCGCGACCGAGGTGCTGCCGCAGCAGAGGCATGGCGACTGCATCCGCGGCATCGTCGAGGGCGGCCATGCGCTCGGCACGGGAAATCAGCGCAGCAACATCGTCCTGATGGGACATCGCGACACCGTCTTCCCGAAGGGCGAGCCGGAGCGGCGCCCCTTCCGCATCGAGAATGGCCGCGCCTATGGCCCCGGCGTGTCGGACATGAAGGCCGGCATCGTGATGAACATGTTCGTCCTCGCCGCCTTCGCGAAGTTCGGCGGCGCGCCGGGGCCGCTGGTCGGGCTGTTCACGGGCGACGAGGAGATCGGCAGCCCCGAGGGCCGCCCGGTGATCGAGGCCGAGGCCGGCAATGCCCGCGTGGTGTTCAATTCGGAACCCGGCCGTGCGTCGGGCAATGTGGTCAAGGCGCGCAAGGGCGGCGTCTTCTCGGTGGTCGACATCGAGGGCAAGGCCGCGCATTCGGGCGGCAATTTCGAGGCCGGCATCAGCGCGATCGGCGAGGCGGCGCACAAGATCGTGGCGATCCATGCGCTGACAGACCTCAAGCGCGGCATCACGCTGAATGTCGGGCTGATCCAGGGCGGGCAGAGCGTCAACACCACCGCGCCGTCCTGCCAGTTCCAGATCGACCTGCGCTACATCGAGCCCGCCGATCGCGACGAGATCATGGGCCGCATCCACGACATCGTCGCGCGCGCATACGTGCCCGGCACGCGATCGGCGCTGACCATCAAGGGCGAGTTTCGCCCCCTGAATCCCACGCCCGCCAGCGAGCGCGTGTTCTCGGTCTACCAGGCAGCCGCGGCGGAAAGCGGTCTGAAGGTCGAGGCGGAATTCACCGGCGGCTGCGCCGATTCCGGCTTCACCGCGGCCCTCGGCGTGCCGACGCTGTGCGGCGTGGGGCCGGTGGGTGGGCTCGCGCACAGCCCGGAGGAGTACCTCGAGGTCGAGAGCATCGTGCCGCGCGCGCAGGCCATGGCGCGCGCGATCCTGCGGCTGGAGCAGGCGGGGCTGTAGCGCCTATCCCCGCCAGGGGCGCACCGCCCACAGCCGCTTCAGGTTGTCGTCGATGCCCTGCGCGAAAGCCTTGTATTCGGCGCCGATCAGCGGGCGCAGCGGCATGTTCTGGCGCTCGGCCTCGCGGCGGAAGCCCTCGTCGTTCATCGCAGCGCGGAAGGCGGCCTCGAGCCGTGCCACGACCGGCGCGGGCATGCCCGGCGGCCCCACGATCCCGCGTGAGGCGCCGCCCACGACATCGAAGCCCAGTTCACGGAAGGTCGGCACCTCGGCGGCCTCCGGCTGTCGCCGCGCACCGCCCTGCGCCAGCATGCGCAGCCGTCCCTCGCGCACCAGCTGCGGCGCGTCGTTCACGTTCATCACCGCCATGTCCATGTTGCCGCCGAGCAGCTGCGGTATCAGCGGCGCGGAGCCGGCGAAGGGAACCTGCACCATCGGCGGCACGTTGGCCGCGGCCTCGAAGGCCAGCATGAACAGGTGGTCGTCGCTGCCGATGCCGGTGGTGCCGTAGGTGACATAGTTCGGCCGCGCCCGCGCCGCGGCGACGATGTCGGCGACGCTGCGGAAGGGGCTCTCGGCCCGCACGCAGAAGCAGTTGGCGTCCTCGACGATGTTGCATAGGAAGGTGAAGTCCATCGCGCGGTAGCGCACCTGGCGCTCGAGCGGGATGGCGTTGTGCGCCGGAATGGTGGTGGCGCCGATGGTGTAGCCGTCCAGCGCCGCATTGAAGATCGCCTCGAGCCCGATCTGCCCGGCCGCACCCGTGCGGTTCACCACGACCGGCCGGAAGCCCGGGATCTGCGCGGCGATCAGCGGCACCACCAGGCGGGTCATGACATCGACGCCGCCGCCCGCAGGGAAGGGCACCACCACCTCGACTGGCTTGTCGGCCGGCCAGGCGGGCTGGGCGCGCAGCGTTGCGGGCGCGGCGAGAAGACCCGCCCCGGCAAGCAGGGCGCGACGGCTGGTCATGGCTATTGTCCTCCCGAAGCCTCTTTGCGCGAAGGCTAGGCCCCGCCACGACACGGCCGCAAGGATTTCAGCGCCAGCAGGGTCGGCGGGCGGAGGTGGCCTCTCCCCAGGGATTTGTCGCGCGCGGCGGCGGTACGCCGTGGAGCAAGCTCGGACTTCCCCCACCGCGCGCCGCGCCGCACACTTGCCCCGCACGGCACGGGAGGGATTGTCGATGGATGCGGCACTGCGCGAACGCTTCGGCGTCGAGGGACCTTGGGGCCTTTGGCGCGAGCACACCATCCGCTGGGTGGAGTGCGACATCTACGCGCATGTAAACCACGCCGCCTATCTGACGCTGTTCGAGGACATGCGCATCGACTGGTGGCTCGGCGCCGGCGGCGCCTTCGCGCCCGACAAGCCGGGCCCCGTCGTGGGGTCGCTCGAGGTGAAGTACCATCGCCCCGGCCATTTCCGGGACAAGGTGCTGCTGTGCGTGCGCACGGCGTCGTTCCGCCGCACATCCTTCGTGCACCAGTATGCGATGTGGCGCGACGGGCTGCTGTGCTCGGCGCGCGCGCTGTGCGTCGTGATCGACAACGCGACCGGACAGAAGGCCGAGATCCCGGAGGCGATGCGCCGACTGATGGCCGATCGCGACGGCGCGGTGGCGGAGGTCTGATCCGCTACATCGCGACGACCAGGTCCACCTCGACCAGCGCGCCGACCGCAAGCCCGGTGACGCCCACGCAGGTGCGCGCCGGAAGGCCGCCGGCAAAGGCTGCCTCCCACACCGCGTTCATCGCCGCATAGTCGCGCGCGAAGTCCGTGAGATACACGCGCGCGAAGACCGTGCGCGCGATGTCGCCGCCGCAGCCTTCCACCACGGTGCGCAGGTTGGTCAGCACCTGCGCGGTCTGCTCGGCCACGCCGCCCGCGACGAGCTCGGTCCCGCCCCCGGGGAGCGTGGGCATCTGGCCGGTGACGAACAGGAAATCGCCGGCGCGCACCGCATGACTGAACGGAGCCACGCGATCGGGGGCGCCGGGCAGGATGTGGCGGATGATCTCAAGCATCCGGCGTCTCCGTCGTCTCGCGCGTGCGCGCCGCGAACCAGTCGGCCACCGCCATCAGCAGGTAACCGAGCAGGAAGACAAGGTTGATCACCACCAGCCAGTAGAGCTGGCGTTCGCTCACGCTCTCCTCGAGTTCCATCAGCGCCTTCAGCATGGTGACGCCGGAGATCGCCGCCATCGAGGCAAACAGCTTCTTCTTGAGCCCCGCGAAATCGACCGTGGTCAGCCAGGCCGGCCACCGCCGCGGGCCGGCGGGGTCGATGCGCGAGACGATGTTCTCGTAGCCCGAGAAGATGACGATGACGACGAGCCCCGCCATCAGGGTGAGGTCCACCATCGACAGCGCCTTCACGATCGCCTGGTGCTCCGAATAGGCCATGGCGTTGGTGACGGCGGCATAGAGTTCGCGCAGGAAGGCCGCCAGCAGCGTGAACAGCGCGAGGATCAGTCCGAGGTAGAAGGGCACCAGCGCCCAGCGGCTGACGACGATGATGCGCTCGATCAGCCGCTCCATGGCGCTAGAGCCCGCGCTCGGCCCTGGTGGCCGCGAGGTCGTCCTCGATGAAGGCGTGCACCAGGTCCTCGAGCGATTCCTGCTCGACGAAGCCGAGGCGCCGCGCGCGCGTCGCGTCGAAGGCGGCGGGCCAGCCGGCGACGATGTCGAAGACCTCGCGGTCGAAGGCGAAGCCGACCTTCTCGCGCGCCGCGCTGCCGGCGACGGTCTCGAGCGCTTCCAGCATCTTGGCCACGGTGGCACTTCGTCCGGGCGGATTGATGCCGCGGTCGATCCCCATGCCGGAGGTGTCCATGGTGGCCGCGTGCAGGAACCACTCCATCGCGCTGCGCGGGGAGCAGATCCAGACCGCGAATTCCGGCGGCACCGGGCAGTCGGTGGACAGCCCGAGCAGCGGTTCGCGCACCACGGCCGAGACGAAGGACGATGCCGCCTTGTTCGGCCGCCCTGGGCGCACCATCACCGTGGGCAGGCGGATGTTCACCGCATCGAGGAAGCCCTTGCGCGTCGCGTCCTGCAGCAGGAGTTCGCCGATCGCCTTCTGCGCGCCGTAGGAATTCGTCGGCACCTGGCGGCCGTCATCGGGCACTACCGCCTCCTGCCCGCCACCGAAGGAGGCGACGGAGGAGGTGAAGATCACCCGCGGCTTGGTGCCCAGCGCGCGGCAGGCGGCCAGCACCGCGAGCGTGCCCTGCAAATTCACCTTCATGCCGAGGTCGTAATCAGCCTCGGCCGCGGCGCTGACCACGGCGGCCAGGTGGAAGACCACCTCCGTGCCGGGCGGGATGGCCTCGGCCACCGCCGCCGGGTCCGCCACGTCGCCGCCCAGGCAGCGCAACGGGAAGGGCGCGGCGAAGGCGGCGGGGGCCGCCAGGTCGAACAGCGTGAGGCCGGTGATGGGCCGCCCGCCCAGCGTGCCGTCCTTGGCGAGCCGCGCCGCCAGCTTGCGCCCGAGGAACCCGCCGCCGCCCAGGATGGTGATCTTCATGCCGTGAATCCCGCTGACATCGTGGTGGTTTGGCGTGCGGCGCGGCGCGGCGCAATATCCGCCGCATGATCCCGAACGCGCCCTTCCGTTTCCTGGTCAACCGCCACCACGGCACGCCCGGCGTCGTCGTGCTGCCCGAAGGCGGGTTCCGCCGGGCCAAGGCGGAGATCGCCTCCTGGCCCGGCTATGGTGTCACGCCGCTGGTCGCATTGCCGGAGGTGGCGGCCGCCGCGCGCGTCACCAGCGTCCACTACAAGGACGAGGCATCGCGCTTCGGCCTGGGGTCCTTCAAGGCGCTGGGGGGCGCCTATGCGGTGATGCGCCTGCTGCAGGCGGAGCTCGCCCGGCGCGGCGTGGCGAATGCGGCCACCACCGCGACGCTGATGGACGGCACCCTGAAGGAGGCGACTCGCGCCATCACCGTGACCTGCGCGACCGACGGCAACCATGGCCGCTCCGTCGCCTGGGGCGCGCAGCGCTTTGGCGCCGCCTGCGTGATCTTCGTGCACGAGACGGTCAGCCAGGGCCGGCGCGACGCCATCGCGCGCTACGGCGCCGAGATCCGCGTGGTGCCGGGCAACTACGACGACGCGGTGCGCGAGGCGCAGAAGCAGGCCGACGCGCAGGGCTGGTTCGTGGTCAGCGACACCTCCTACCCCGGCTATACCGAGGTGCCCCGCGACGTGATGCAGGGCTACCGCGTGATGGCGGACGAGGCCGCGGATCAGCTCGGCGCAGCGCCCACGCATGTCTTCATCCAGGGCGGCGTGGGTGGCGTGGCGGCGGCGGTGGCCGTGCAGATGCGCGCACGGTTCGGCGCCGGCCCGCGCGTGATCGTCGCGGAACCCGACAAGGCAGCCTGCCTGCTGGCGAGTGCCGAGGCCGGCGCGCCGGTGAGCGTGCCGGGAGAGCTTGATACCCTGATGGCCGGGCTCGCCTGCGGAGAGCCCTCGCTTCTTGCCTGGCAGGAGCTCGAGCGCAGCGCCTTCGCCTTCTGTTCCGTCACCGACGACAGCGCGGTGGCCTGCATGAAGCTGCTGGCCGCCCGCCGCCCCCCGGTGGTGGCGGGGGAGAGCGCGGTGGCGGGCCTGGCGGCGCTGCTGCTGGCCGCCGCGGAGCCCTTCGCACGCGCAGCATTGGGCCTCGACAAAGCGAGCCGCGTGCTGCTGTTTGGCACCGAGGGCGCGACCGACGCCGAGGTCTATACCCGCCTTGTCGGACACGCCCCTTCATCGGTCTGACATTTTTCTGTAATCTCCCCGCAAAGGCGCGCGGCTAAGCCGCCGCGTCGCCACAACGGGAGAGGACGACCTTATGCATCGCCGTACGCTGTTGACCGGGGCCGCGTCCCTGGCCGTCGCCGCGCCTGCGCTCGGCCAGACGCAGCCCATCGAGATCCAGTTCTGGCATGGCCTTGCGCAGCCGCTGGGCGGGATGCTCGAACAGCGCGCCACCGACTTCAACGCCACCCAGACCAAGTACAAGGTCGTGCCGACCTTCCGTGGTTCCTATCCGGAGACCATGGTGGCCGCCATCGCCGCCTTCCGAGCCAACAACGCCCCGCATGTCGTGCAGATGTTCGAAGTGGGCACCGGCACCATGATGGGCGCTGGCCGGGCGGTGAAGCCGGTGCACGAGCTGATGGCCGAGACCGGGATCCAGATCGACTTCGACGACTACCTGCCCGGCGTGCGCGGCTACTACAGCCTGTCGGACGGCCGGATGATGTCGATGCCGTTCAACAGCTCGACCACGATCGTCTGGTACAACAAGGACGCCTTCCGCCGCGCAGGCGTCGATCCCGACACCTTCCCCGAGACCTGGCAGGGCGTGGCCGAGATCCTTCCCAAGCTGAAGGCCGGCGGCGGCACCGCGGTGCCGATGTCCACCGCCTGGCTGACCTGGGCGCAGATCGAGAATTTCTCGGCGATCCACAACATCCCCCTCGCCACGCTGGCGAACGGCTTCGGCGGCCTCGGCACCGAACTGCGCATCGCCAACCCGCTGGTGCAGCGCCACATGGAGGCGCTCGCTCAGTGGCAGAAGGATGGTCTGTTCCGCTACGGCGGGCGCAACAATGCCGGCGAGCCCGCCTTCCCGAACGGGGAGGCGGCAATCATGTTCACCTCCTCCGGCTTCCGCGCGCGCGTACAGCGTGAGGCCCGCTTCGGCTGGGGTGTCGCGATGCTGCCCTACTACCAGGGCACGGCGGGCGCGCCGATCAACTCGATCATCGGCGGCGCAAGCCTGTGGGTGATGAACAAGGGCCCGGCCGCCGGCGGCGGGCGTTCGCGCGGCGAGTTCGAGGGCGTGGCCGAGTTCTTCAAGTACCTCTCCAACCCCGAGGTCGATGCGCAGTGGCACATGGACACCGGCTATGTCCCGGTGCGCCGCGCCTCCTATGCGATTGCCCGTGAGAAGGGCTTCTACCGCGACAATCCGGGTGCTGACGTGCCGATCGAGCAGCTGCTGCGCGGCGGCGGCACGCTGACCGACAACAGCCGCGGCATCCGCCTCGGCGGCTTCGTCGAGATCCGCACCATCATGGAGGAGGAGCTGGAGCGCGCCTTCCAGGGCCAGCAGACGGCGGCGCAGGCGCTGGCCAACGCGACCACGCGCGGCAACGTCGTGCTGCGCAACTTTGAACGCGCTAACCGCGGCTGAACCACGGCACGACGCCGCGGAGGATCGATTGCGCAAGAAGGTCATCTTCCGCGGCGTCGCGCTGCCCTACCTGCTGCTGGCGCCGCAGCTGCTCATCACCGCCATCTTCTTCTTCTGGCCGGCGGGCATGGCGGTCTGGCAATCCACGCTGCGCCAGGACGCCTTCGGCCTCAGCACGGAGTTCGTCGCGCTCGAGAACTTCACCGACCTGTTCCGCGACCCGATCTACCTCAATGCGGCGTGGAACACGGTGATCTTCTCCTCCGCGGTCACGGTCCTGGCGCTGGGGTCGGCGCTGTTCCTCGCGGTGCAGGCGGACAAGCACATCCGCGGCGCGGGGCTCTACAAGACATTGCTGATCTGGCCCTACGCCGTCGCGCCGGCCCTGGCCGCGGTGCTGTGGCTGTTCATCTTCCATCCCTCGATCGGCCTGGTCGGGCGCGCGCTGGGGGCGATCGGCATCGCCTGGGACTACCGGCTCAATGGCGGGCAGGCGATGACCATGGTCATCATCGCAGCGGCCTGGAAGCAGGTGTCCTACAACTTCATCTTCTTCCTGGCGGGGCTGCAGTCGATCCCGACATCCGTGCTGGAGGCCGCCGCGATCGACGGCGCGCGCCCGATGCGCCGCTTCTGGACGGTGATCTTCCCGCTGCTCTCGCCCACCGCCTTCTTCCTGCTGGTGGTGAACCTGGTCTACGCCTTCTTCGACACCTTCGGCGTGATCCATGCGCTCACGCGCGGCGGGCCGGGCAACGCGACCGAGACGCTGATCTACAAGGTGTATGTCGATGGCGTGCAGAACCTGAACTTCGGGTCCTCGGCCGCGCAATCGGTGATCCTGATGGTGATCGTCATCGCCCTGACCGCCGTGCAGTTCCGCTTCATCGAACGCCGGGTGCACTACTGATGTCGGCCACCATCGATGTCGAACGCCTCGCCGCGGCATCGCGCCGGCGGCGGACACGCGAACGGGTCCTGACGCATCTCGCGCTTGTTCTCGGCGTGATCATCTTCGCCTTGCCCATCTGGATTACGGTGATCGGTTCGACCCACGACACCGACACGATCGGGCGCGGCGACGTGCCGCTGCTGCCGGGCGGCGAGGCGATCGCCAACTACAGCCGCGCCTGGGCCGAGGGCGGCGGCGGGCGCAACACCTTCTCGGTGCCGGCCAGCACCATGCTGCTGAACTCGCTGACCATGGCGCTGATCATCGCGGTGGGGAAGATCGCGATCTCGCTGCTCTCGGCCTTCGCGGTGGTGTTCTTCGCCTTCCCCTTCCGCATGTTCTTCTTCTGGATGATCTTCATCACCCTGATGCTGCCGGTGGAAGTCCGCATCATCCCGACCTTCCAGGTGATGACCGACCTCGCGCTGATCGACACCATGACGGGGCTGACCCTGCCGCTGATCGCATCCGCGACCGCGACGCTGCTGTTCCGCCAGTTCTTCCTCACCATCCCCGACGAATACGTGGAGGCCGCGAAGGTCGATGGCGCCGGCCCGCTGCGCTTCTTCAAGGACGTGGTGCTGCCTCTGTCGGTCACCAGCATGGCGGCGCTGTTCGTCATCCAGTTCATCTACGGCTGGAACCAGTACCTCTGGCCGCTGCTGATGGTGTCCAACCGCGACCTCGAGACGGTGATCGTCGGCCTGACCAAGATGATCGGCATCGGCGATACGCAGAACGAGTGGAACCTGATCATGACCACCGCGGTCTTCGCCCTGCTGCCGCCGGTGCTCGTGGTGGTGCTGATGCAGCGCTGGTTCATCCGCGGACTGACCGAGACGGAGAAGTAAGCGCGTGGCCAGCCTCGACATCCAGGGTGTCACCAAGTCCTTCGGCACGACCAAGGTCCTGCACGGCATCGACCTTGCCATCCATGATGGCGAGATGGTGGTGATCGTCGGCGCTTCCGGCTGCGGCAAGTCCACGCTGCTGCGCATCGTCGCCGGGCTCGAGACCGCGACCACCGGGGCGGTCAAGATCGACAAGGTGGACGTCACGCCGCTCGAGCCAGCGGATCGCGACATCGCCATGGTCTTCCAGACCTATGCGCTCTATCCGCACATGACGGTCTTCGACAACATGGCCTATGGGCTCAAGATCCGCGGCCTGCCCAAGGCCGAGATCCGCGCCCGGGTGCAGGAAGCGGCCGAGCTGCTGTCGATCGGCCAGCTGCTGGAACGCAAGCCGCGCCAGCTCTCGGGCGGGCAGCGCCAGCGAGTGGCGATGGGCCGCGCCATCGTGCGCCACCCCAAGCTGTTCCTGTTCGACGAGCCGCTGTCGAACCTCGATGCCAAGCTGCGCGTGCAGATGCGCGCCGAGATCCGCCGCCTGCAGAAGCGCCTGCGCGTTACCTCCCTGTTCGTCACTCACGACCAGGTCGAGGCCATGACGCTGGGCGACCGCCTCGTCGTGATGCATGAGGGTCGCGCGGCGCAGATCGGCACGCCGATGGAGGTCTGGGCGAAGCCGGCCGACACCTATGTCGCCTCCTTCATCGGCAGCCCCGCGATGAACTTCCTGCCGGCCACGCTCACGGAGGGCGGCCATGCCGCGCGCCTTGCGGGCGGCGCGCTATGGCGCTTCACCGATGGCGCGCGACCGGGCGGCGACGGCATGGCGGTCACCATCGGCATCCGGCCCGAGCATCTCCTGCCCGATTCGGCGAACGGGCTGCCCATCACGGTGGAACTGGCCGAGCCGCTCGGCTCCGAGACCGTCCTGCACGGCCGGCTCGCCGACGGAACGGCGCTGACCGCGCGCGTGCCCGGCGCGCTCGCGGCCGAGAGCATGTCCCTCGCGCCGGATGCTTCGGCGCTGCATGTCTTCGACGCCGCGACCGGCAAGCGGATCGACGCGGCCTGACCCGGCATTGACCGTGCTGCGCGCGGGCGTCACACAAGCGCGAAGCATCCGGGAGAAACCGTTTCATGAACCGTCGCAATGTCCTCGGCCTTGGCGCTGCCGCCAGCTTGGCGCCACTCGGGCTCCGCGCGCAGGGAACCTGGCCGAGCGCGCCTGCGCGGCTGGTGGTGCCTTTCGCCGCCGGCGGCCCCACGGACATTCCTGCACGCCTGCTCGCCGACGAGATGTCGAAGATGCTGCCGCATCGCATCGTGGTCGAGAACCGAACCGGGTCGGGCGTGGTGATCGGCACCGACCTGGTGGCGAAGGCGCCGAAGGACGGCCAGACCATGCTCTACACCACGGTCGGCCACGCCTACCTGCCCGGGCTCTTCGACCGCCTGCCCTTCGACCCGGTGGCCGATTTCACGCCCGCCGCCTTCATCGGTCAGATCCCGCAGATCCTGCTCGTGAACAAGGATTTCCCGGCGCGCACCCTGCCTGAGCTGGTGGCGCTGCTGCGCGCCAATCCCGGCCGGTACGACTACGCATCCTCGGGCAATGGCGGTGCGGTGCATCTCGGCACCGAACTGTTCCTCTACATGGCCGGGCGGCTGCAGGTGAACCACATCTCCTTCCGCGGTTCCTCGGCCGCCATGCCGGAGGTGCTGGCCGGGCGCATCCCGATGATCTTCGACGTCGCCGCCGGCGCGCTGCCCTATATCCAGCGTGGCGAGCTGCGCCCGATCGCCATCAGCACCCGCACGCGCATGCCCTATGCGCCGGACATCCCCACCTTCATCGAGGGCGGGATCCCCGACTTCGAGTGCTATACCTGGCACATGGCGATGGTGCCCGCGGGCACGCCGGCGCCGACCGTGCAGGCGGTCAACGCCGCATTCAACCGGGCCCTCGCCATCCCGGCGGTGCAGGAGCGCCTCGCGCAGATGACGATGACCATCACCACCGACAGCACCCCGGAATCCGCGGCGCGCTTCCTCGCCGCCGAGATGGCGAAGTGGACGCCGGTGATCCGCGCCGCGGGCATTCGCCCCTCCTGAACCATCGCCGGAGCGCCCGGTCGCATGGAGCCGCTGCGCGGTTCCACCGGCCGGGCGGGGGCTTCTGCTGGCTCGATGCTGTCCGCGGCCGGACATCCGACTGCATCATTCCTGCGGTTCGGATGCGTCGCCCTACGGCGCGCCCATGAAGCGCGCCAGCAGCGCGATCTGGGCGGCGAGCATCGGCGCGCCGCCATGAGTCGCGCAGCCGCGGCGCGCAGCCTCGGCGAGGAAGGGCGTCACCTCCGGCGTCATGATGACCTCCGCCGCGAGCATGGGTGGCACGAGGCGCGCAACCTCCAGCGGCAGCGCATCGCCCGCATGCATGCCGAGCGAGGTCGCATTCACCACCACGTCGTGACCTGACGGATCCGCGCCGCCCGCCTGCGCGTCGCAGCGCGGATGCGCGGCGCGCACGCGCGCGGCGAGCTTCTCCGCCTTCGCCACGGTGCGGTTGTGGATGGTCAGCCGTGTCGCGCCATGCCGCGCGAAGGCGAAGGCCAGGCCCGCCGCCGCGCCCCCTGCCCCGGCCATGAACACCGCGCAGCCGGCGATGTCGTGGCCCGCGCCGCGCAGCCCGGCGACGAAGCCCTCGCCGTCGAACTGCCCGCCGGTCAGCAGACCATCTGCATCGCGACGGATCACGTTGACGGCGCCCACCTCGCGCGCGGCCTCGGTCAGGTCGTCGCACAGCGCAGCGATCGCTTCCTTGTGCGGCACGGTCACGACGATGCCGCGCAGGTTCCGCATCCGCCGCAGGCCCTGCACGACCGTCGCGAGATCCCCCGGCAGCACATGCAGCGGCACCAGCACGCCATCATGGCCGATCGCGTCGTAATGCGCGTTCATCGCCTGCGGCGTGCGCAGATGCGCCACCGGATGCGCGAGGATGACGGTGAGTGCGGTGGCACCCGAGATGCTCGCGCGCGATTGCATCAGCGCCGCCCCCGGTCGCGCTCCATCGCGACCAGCGCGGCCTCCACATCCGCTTGCGTCGCGCGGGCGGCGTGTTCCAGCACCTTGCTGATGGTGGGCGATGCCTCGCCCCCCGTCACCCGCGCCACCGGCGCATCCAGCCAGTCGAACAGCCGGCGCTGCGCCGCATCGGCGAACCAGCCGCCCCAGGACGGCCCCTGCGCGCCTTCCTCCACAACGATCAGCGCGCCGGTGCGCTTCACGCTCGCCTCCACCGTCGCCCAGTCCAGGCCGGCGCGGTCCAGCGTGCGAAGGTCGATCACCTCCGCATCGACGCCGGATGCCTGCGCCGCCGCGACGCAGTGCCCAACCATGTTCAGATAGGTTGCCACCGTCACCGCCGATCCGCGGCGCACGACCTTCGCGCTGCCGATCGGGATGACATAGTCCCAGTCGTCTTCCGGCGCCTCGCCCTCGTTCTGGTACAGCGCGACATGCTCGAGCACGAGCACCGGGTCTTCGCAGGCCAGCGCCGCATTCATCAGCCCGACATAGTCGAAGGGCGTGGAGGGTGCGACGATCCGCCAGCCCGGCGCGGTGGCGAAGATGCCGGCCGGGTCCATCGAATGCTGGCTGCCATAGCCGGTGCCGATCGCGACCTTGGTGCGCAGCACCAGCGGCGCCTTCGCGGTGCCGCCGAACATGTGGCGAGCCTTGGCCGCCTGATTGAACACCTGGTCGGCGGCGACCCAGAGGAAGTCGGGGTACATGAACTCCACGACAGGGCGGAAGCGGCCATCCATGGCCAGGCCGCCGGCCAGGCCCATGAAGGCGGCCTCGCTGATCGGCGTGCCGAGCACGCGGCCGGGGAAGGCCTCCGCGAGGCCGCGCGTCGCGCCATTGGTGCCGCCGCGCAGGCGGTGGATGTCCTCGCCCATGACGATGATGCGCGGGTCGGTCGACATGCGGCGGTGCATCACGTCGGCGACGCAATCGATGAATTTCCGCGTGACGATGCGTCCGCGGAATTCCCTGCGCGCGCCGGCCAGTTCTGACAGGTCGCCGCGGATATGCGTGTCCTTGGTCGCCGGATCGGGCCACAGCGCCGGGCGGATGCGGCGCGCATTGCCGGCGGCCTCGGTGAACTCGGCCACGATCGCCGCCATCGCCGCCTCGATCTCCGCGCGCATCGCTGCGGTGCGCGAGGCTGGCAGGCGCTTCTCCAGCCGCGCGATCGGGTCGCGCGAACGCCAGGCGGCCTCCTCCTCCTTCGTGCGGTAGCCGAAGGCGGAACCGGGCAGCGGGCCGTTCTGGTGGAAGTAGCGATAGCACTCGGCCTCGACGATGGCGGGCCCCTGCCCTGCCCGGCACAAGGCGACCGCCTGCTCCATCGCGATGCGCACCGCCAGCGGGTCCATACCGTCCACCTGCCAGGACGGGATCGCGAAGCCCATGCCGCGCGCGGCGAGGCGCGTCTCGCGCGTGCTCTCGGCCACGGTGGTCGCGACGGCGTAGAGGTTGTTCTCGATGAAGAACACCAGCGGCAGGTTCCAAGCCGCGGCGAGATTCATGGTTTCCGGCACCGCGCCGATATTCGTCGCGCCGTCGCCAAGGAAGGTCACCGCGACATTGTCAGTGCCGGCGAACTTCATCGCCGCGGCCGCGCCGGCCGCGATCGGCACGCCGCCGCCAACGATGGCATTGGTGCCGAGCGCGCCGGCCTCTGCCCAGCGCAGGTGCATCGACCCACCGCGCCCACCCGACCAGCCGGGCGCGAGCCCCATGATCTCCGCCAGCGCCTGGCGCAGCACGCCCTGCGCTTCGGGCGTCACCGCCTCCGTCGCGCCGACATGGCGCAAGGCCTTCGCGAGAAACTGATGGTGGCCGCGATGGCTGCCGTTGATCTGGTCACCGGGCCTGAGCGCGAAGATCGCCCCGGTCGCCCCGCCCTCCTGCCCGATCGAGGAATGCGCCGGGCCATGCACCAGCCCCTCGCCGGCCAGGCGCAGCACCGCTTCCTCGAAGGACCGGATGGCCTGCATGGACCACCACATCGCGGTGGCGTCCTGCTGGCTCAGCGCCGCCCAGTCTTCCTCGGTGGTGGCAAGCCGGACGCACGGCGCGGCGGGTGGCAGCGGCGTCGTCACCGGCATGTCAGGGCGCTCCGTTGGCCGTCCAGCCGGCATCGACCGCCAGCACGGCCCCGGTGATGGCGGATGCCGCCGGCGAGGCGAGGAAACTGGCCAGCGCCGCCACCTCCTGCGGCTGCACCATCCGGCGCAGCGGCGCCCGAGCCGCGAGCGCCGCCGCATCGAGCCGCCCCGCCGCCACCAGGTCGCTCACCAGTGTGGTCTCCGTATACCCGGGTGCCAGCGCATTCACCCGCACCCCGCGCGGCCCCCATTCGCTCGCCAGCGCGCGCGCGAGATTCGCGACCGCCGCCTTGGTCGCGCAATAGGCCGCGCGCTCCGCGCCGCCGACACTCGCATAGAGCGAGGCGGTGAAGAGGATCAGCCCCGCCCCGTCGCGCACCATCCGCCGCCCGGCGGCCTGGGCGGTGAGGAAGGCGCCGGTCAGGTTCACATCCACCGTGCGTCGCCAGTCGGTGAGGGAGAGCTCGAGAGTCGGGACGTTCATCGCGAAGCCGGCATTGGCGAAGGCGACATCCACGCCGCCCCAGGCATCGTCCATGGCGGCGAAGGCGGCCTCGACATCCGCCGCCTCGGCCACCGAGCCGCGACAGCACAGCCAGCCGGCCGGCGCCTCGGGCACCGCGTCGCGATCCAGGATGCACACGCGCGCGCCCTGGGCGGCGAAGGCATCCGCCACCGCGCGCCCGATGCCGCGCGCCCCGCCGGTGACCAGCAGGCGCGTGCCTGGCGCGGGGACGGGCGACAGCATCATCGCCATGCTCAGCCGACGCCCATGCGGCCGCGCGGGCCGGTCACCGCCGCCTCGGCCGGGAAGATCGTGACCTGGCGGCCGCCCTGCCACTGCATCAGCAGCGGGCGCGCACGGGTATTCTGGCCACGCTCGTCGAAGCGCAGGCCCCAGCCATTCGCGGCGCCGCCATCGGGCACGTCGGTGGCCAGCATGGCGGCGCGCAGGCGGTCGCGCTCCGCACCGCCGGCGCGGTGCAGTGCCTCGAGGCAGGCCTGCGCGCCGACATAGCTCGACAGCGAGTGACCCGAGCGCGGGTCGGCGCCGAAGCGCCGCTTGTAGGCTTCGGCGAAGGCCGCCGCCCCCGGCGCGAAGGTGTCGTTCACGGCGAATTGCGGCACGTCCACGTTCATCACGCCCTCGAAGGCCGGGCCGATGGCGCGCGCGGTGTCGCCCAGCGAATACCCGCCGCCCGCGCCAACCACCATGCGCGGCCGCCAGCCCGCTTCCTCCAGGCCGCGGAAGAACAGCAGGATGTCGTTCTGGCGCCCGGTGTGCAGCACCACATCTGCCGAGGCGCCGCGCAGGCGCTGGATCAGCGGCGGGAACTCCGCCGAGCGCGCGGCATAGCCGATGCGCTCGACCTGCTGCAGACCGCGGCGGCGCAACTCGGCCTCCTGCGCGGCGGCCACGCCCTGGCCGTCGAGCCCGTCCTCGTGCAGCAGCGCGATGCGCAGCGCGCGGGCCTCCACGCCCCAGGCGGGTGCCAGCACATCCTGCAGCGCATCGACCGTCACCGCGCCGAACTCGGTGGCGCGCGGGCAGGTCCGGAACACGCTGCGCAGCCCGCGCTCGGTGATGCTGTCCGACAGCGCGCCGAGCTCGAAATAGGCGATGCCCTGCACCTCGGCCACCTGCGTCGCGGCGAAGGAGGGCGGCGAGGCATAGGTGCCGAAGATCGCCGCGACGCGGTCGGCGGCGATGAGGCGGCGCGATTCGCCGGTCGCCTGGGCCTCATCCACCGCATCGCCGCGCAGCAGGCGCACCGCGCGCCCTGCCACGCCGCCGGCGGCGTTGCGTTCCTCGACCGCGATCTCGAGGCCGCGGAAACTTTCGTCGCCGAGCAATGCCAAGGTCCCGGAGAACGGGAACAACGCACCGAGGCGCAGCTCGTTCGCCTGTGCGGACGCCGCGCCGGGCGCCGCGGCGGCGGCTGCGGCCACCCCCAGCAGCCGGCGGCGACGAATGTCAGGCATGGCACTCCTCCAGCGGCGTTGCCGCGCGCGATGTTCTGCGGCCCGCGGCCAGGTTGCAAGATGCGTGGGCCTGCCCCCTTCGGCTTGACGCGCTGCACGCGCAGGGGGAATGGTCCGGTCGAATCGCAAAGGGAGCGCCGCCATGGCAAGCCTGCCGCAGGAGATGACCTTCATCGCCCACGGCGCCGGTGGTGGCCCGGAGGTCCTGGTGCCTGCCCGCGGCCCGGTGCCGGCGCCACAGGCCGACGAGGTGCTGATCCGCGTCATCGCCACCGGCGTGAACCGCCCCGACGTGGCGCAGCGCAGCGGGTCCTACCCGCCGCCGCCCGGTGCGAGCCCCGTGCTCGGCCTGGAATGCGCGGGCGAGGTGTTGGCGACGGGTGCGGCCGTCACACGCTACCGCCCCGGCGACCGCGTCTGCGCGCTCACCAATGGCGGCGCCTATGCCGAATACTGCACGGCGCCCGAGGCGCAGACGGTGCCCTGGCCGGCCGGCTACGATGCGCTGCGCGCCGCCGCCCTGCCCGAGACCTACTTCACCGTCTGGGCCAACCTGTTCGGCCATGGGCGGCTCGCCGCGGGCGAGACGGCGCTGGTGCATGGCGGGACATCCGGCATCGGCGTCACCGCCATCCAGCTGGCCAAGGCGATGGGGGCGCGCGTCTTCGCCACCGCCGGCAGCGCCGCGAAAGTCGAGGCCTGCCTGCGCCTCGGCGCCGATGCGGCGATCGACTACCGGACGCAGGACTTCGCCGCGGAGGTGAAGCGCCTGACGGACGGGCGCGGCGTCGATGTCATCCTCGATATGGTCGGCGCGGCGTATTTCCCGCGCAACCTGCGGTCGCTGGCCCTCGACGGACGGCTGGTGATCATCGCCTTCCTGGGCGGCCATCAGGCCGATGCGGTGGACCTGCGGCCCATCATGGTGAAGCGCCTGACCGTGACAGGCAGCACCATGCGCCCGCGCACCACGGCGCAGAAGGGCGAGATCGCCGCCGCACTGGAAGCCAGGGTCTGGCCGCTGCTGGCACAGGGCCGTTGCGCGCCCGAGATCTTCCGCACCTTCCCGCTGACGCAGGCGGCAGACGCGCACCGACTGATGGAAAGCAGCGAGCACATCGGCAAGATCATGCTGCAGGTCGCCGCGTGATGTTCGACCTGGCGGGCAAGGTGGCGCTGCTGACGGGCGCCAATGGCGGCATTCCGCGGGCCACCGCGGAGCTGTTCCGCCGGCTCGGCGCGCATCTGGTGCTGACCGACCTCGACACCGCCGCGCTCGACGACTTCGCGGCCTCGCTGCCGGAGGGCCAGGTGCGCATCGTGACTGCGCGCATGGACGTGACGCAGCGCGACCAGGTGGACGAGGCGGTCGCGCTGGCCGGTCGCGAATTCGGCGGCATCGACATCCTGGTCACCGGCGCGGGGCTCTATGTCGAGCAGGAGGTCACCGCCATGTCGGACGACGACTGGCGCCTCACGCTGGGCGTGAATCTCGATGGGGTGTTCTACGCCTGCCGCGCGGCGATGCCGCTGCTGCGGCGCGGCGGATCCGTTGTGAACATCGCCTCCATGGCCGGGCATCGCGGGTCGGTGCGGCATGCGCACTACGCCGCCTGCAAGGCGGCGGTGCTGGGCTTCACGCGATCCCTGGTACATGAGCTCAGCCCGCGCGGGGTGCGCGCCAACTGCGTCTCGCCGGGGATCATCGCGACGCCGATGACCGAGGGGATCATGCGCGAGAACGGTGCGGCGCTGATCGCCGCCACGCCGATGAAGCGCTTCGGCACGCCGGGGGAAGTGGCCTCCGTCATCGCCTTCCTGGCCTCCGACGCCGCGGCCTTCGTGACCGGGGAGACGATCCACATCAATGGCGGAATCTACATGGACTGATGGCGCCGCCATGTTCGTCGCGCTGCTGATCGTCGCCGTGCTGCTGGCCGTGCTGGTCGCCCGCCTGCCGCACGGCGGCGGGCGCGCCTTCGCCGCCGGCGCGGCGGTCCTGGCGCTCACGGCGGCGGCGATGGTGAGGCTGCGCGCCTCTCATCTGCCGGGCCACCGTCCGCGGCCCTGGCGCAGCCCCTGACGAAGGGACGCTCGATGAACCTGCACCGCCTGCTGCTGCAGCGCGCCGCCGCCGGCCGGCCCATTCGCGTCGCCCAGATCGGCGCGGGCAAGTTCGGCTCGATGTTCCTGCACCAGGCCCGGCGCACGGCAGGGATGCACGTGGTGGGCATCGCCGACCTGTCGATCCCGCGCGCCCGCGCCGCGTTGGCGCGCATCCACTGGCCGGACGGGTCCTACGACGCGGCAGACATCGATGTCGCCATCGCCACCGGCGCCACGCACCTCACGCAGGATGCCCTGGCGCTGATCGCCGATCCGCGCATCGATGTGATGGTGGAATGCACGGGGCATCCCGAGGCCGGGCTACGCCACGCCCGCACCGCCATAGCGCATGGCAAGCACGTGGTGATGGTGAATGTGGAGGCCGACGTGCTCGCCGGCCCGCTGCTGGCGCGCGAGGCGGCGGCCGCCGGCGTGGTCTATTCCATGGCCTATGGCGACCAACCCGCGCTGGTCTGCGAGATGGTGGACACGCTGCGCGCCGAGGGCTTCACCGTCATCGCCGCCGGCAAGGGCACCAAGTACCTGCCGGAGTTCCACGCCAGCACGCCCGAGACCGTCTGGGGCCATTACGGTCTGAGCGAGCAGCAGGCGAAGGACGGCGGGATGAACCCGCAGATGTTCAACTCCTTCCTCGATGGCACCAAGTCCGGCATCGAGATGGCGGCGATCGCGAACGCCACCGGCCTCGCGCCGCCCGAGGATGGCCTCGTCTTCCCGCCCGCCGGCACGGCGGAACTGCCGGCCATCCTGCGCCCGCACAACGAGGGCGGGATCCTGCCGCGCAAGGGCATGGTCGAGGTCGTCTCCTCGATCCGGCGCGACGGCAGCGAGATCCCCGACAACCTCCGCTGGGGCGTCTTCGCGGTGTTCGAGGGAGAGACGGACTACGCGCGGCGCTGCTTCACCGAGTACGGCGTGGCGACCGACCCCTCCGGGCGCTACGCCGCGCTGTGGCGACCCTATCACTTCATCGGGCTCGAACTCGGCGTGTCGGTCGCCTCGGCGGCGCTGCGGCGCGAGCCCACCGGCTGCGGCGACGCCTGGCGCGGCGACGTGGTGGCGGTGGCCAAGCGCAACCTGCGCGTCGGCGAGGTGCTGGACGGCGAGGGCGGTGCCTGCGCCTGGGGCAAGTGCATCCCCGCGACCCGTTCGCTGGCGCTCGGGGCGCTGCCGATCGGCCTCGCGCACGGCATCCGCCTCAGGCGGGACGTCGCGGCAGGCAGCATCATCACGATCGCCGATGCGCCGCCGGACCCCGCTTCCGAGGCGGTGCGCATCCGCGCCGAGATGGTCGCCACCTGCGGGTGATCCCGCCTTGGGCGGCGCGACGCCAGGGCTGCACGCGCCGGGAAGCGCAGGGCGCGCGGCTGCGGCGCGGCTGCCCGACAGCCACTGGCGGCCCGCGCGGCTTCCAGAATACGGGATTTGCGCTCATAAATGTTGCGTGAGCGGCGGCATGTTCGCGCTTTCGCACTGACTTCCCTGGGGAAACGCCCGTCATCGCCATGCGCTCCGCCTTCCATCTTCTGATCGTGGCGATCCTGCTGTTCGGAGGGGCCTGGCCGGTGACCAAGGCGGCGCTGGCGCATGCCACGCCGATGTGGTTCGCGATGGGCCGGGCCGGACTCGCCGCGCTGGTCTCGGCACTGCTGCTGGCGGCGCTGGGGCGGCTGCGCCTGCCGAAACGCAGCGACCTGCCCTCGGTCTTCGCGCTGGGGCTGCTGCAGCTCGGTGCCTTCTTCATCCTGGCGCATGCGGCGCTGACCATGGTGCAGGCCGGGCGCACCGCGATCATCTCGGCGGTGGTGACCTATTGGCTGATCCCGCTCTCGGTGCTGGTTCTGGGCGAGAAGGTGCCGCTGCATCGCTGGATCGCGGCGGGGCTGGGGCTCGCGGGCGTGGCCGTTCTGGCCGGCCCCTGGGGGGTGGACTGGTCCAGCATGGACCAGGTGCTGGGGCACCTGATGCTGATGGCCGCAGCGCTGTTCTGGACCATTGCCATCGTCACCACCCGCAAATGGCCGCCACCGACACCGGTCTTTGAATTGCTGCCCTGGTGCTTCGGCCTGGCGACGCTGCTGATCCTGCCCTTCGCGCTGGTGCTGGAACCCACGGGCGGCATCTTCGGCCCGTCCTGGCCCTACATGCTGTATATCGGGCTGGTGGTGGCGCCGATCGGGACCTGGTGCGTGATCGAGGTGGGGCGGCGGCTGCCCGGCGCGGTGGCGTCCGTCGCCTTCCTGCTGGTGCCGGCCTTCGGCGTGCTGGTCAGCACGTTGTGGCTGCACGAGCCGATCGGCTGGGACATGGCGGTGGGGGGCGCGCTGATCGTGGGCTCGGTCATCCTGGCGGCGCGGCGGTGATCCTCGCCGCGACCGAGGCCGGTTCCGGCCCGCCCGTGGTGCTGCTGCACGGCCTGTTCGGCGCCGGGCAGAACTGGGGCGCGATCCGCGCCGCCCTGGCGCCGCGCTGGAGGGTGCTGTCGCCGGACCTGCGCAACCATGGCGCCTCCGGGCGCGATCCGGACATGTCCTATGCCGCGATGGCCGCCGACGTGGCGGAGACGATGGACGCCGCGGGCCTGCCGCGCGCCGCGGTGCTGGGCCATTCGATGGGCGGCAAGGTGGCGATGGCGATGGCGCTGCTGCACCCGGATCGCGTCGAGCGGCTGGTCGTCGCCGACATCGCGCCGGTGCGCTATCCGCCGGCGTTGCGCGGGTATGTCGGGGCCATGCAGGGCATTCCGCTGCGCGCGGGTCTGACGCGACGGGAGGCCGATGCGGCGCTCGCCGCCACCATTCCCGAAGCCGGCATCCGCGCCTTCCTGCTGCAGAACCTGCGCTTCGAGGCCGATCCGCCGACCTGGCGCCTGGGCCTTGCCGAGATTGCCGCCGCGATGCCGGCCATCGAGGATTTCGCGCCGCCGCCCGGCGCGCGCTTCGACGGAGCGGTGCTGGTCATGGCGGGCGAGCGGTCGGGCTATATCCGCCCGGAGCATCACGCCAGCTTCCGCGCGCTGTTCCCGGCCGTGCGGTTCGCCACCGTGCCGGCGGCCGGGCATTGGGTCCATGCCGAGAATCCGGGCGGCTTCCTGGCGCTGCTGCAGCCCTTCCTGGGATCAGCCGACTAGCGTCCGGAGGTTTTCCGGCCGACCCCAAGGGGCGTCCGGCCGATATGCGCGCGGCTCATATCGGCATCACGCGATTTCTCTTGCATCCGCCGAGCAGGCTGCATATTTTCCGGCCCGCGCCCGATATTCGGGCGCTGACGCCATCGCACGTGCCGCGAGGCCCGGTCCTCGGGCCACAAGCAACGACGGGACGCGTCCTTTGTTCGATCCGGCCACCAGCGTGGGCCGGAAGGTTCGAGGGAGCCGCCTGTGTCGCCTGTCCGCCGCCCTGCGATGAGACCTCATCGCACCAGCCGCAGCGCCTGATCCGCGCCGCTGCGCCGCCGTCCCGCCCCTAAGCGCCCTGCGCGCCGAGGGGATCGCGGGGCGTCGCGCGTGGCGGATGGCCGGCGGGCTCCCTCCATCCCGCCGCCGCGCCCGCCCCG
>NZ_JACADR010000209.1 GCF_016106005.1 Roseomonas rosulenta | reverse complement strand
GCCGCCGCCGCGACGGCCCGGCCCGCCACCGCGCAGCCCGCCCGCGCGCGGACGCTGCGCTTCATGCCGCAGGCGGCGCTCGCGGCGCTCGACCCGATCTTCAACCCGACCACCATCGTCACGACGCACGGCTTCTGCGTCTTCGACACGCTCTATGGCGCCGACAGTGCGCTGCGGCCACGCCCGCAGATGGCACAGGGCCACGATGTCTCGCCTGATGGGCTGACCTGGACCATCAGGCTGCGCGATGGCCTCGCCTTCCATGACGGCGAGCCGGTCCGCGCGCGCGACTGCGTCGCCTCGATCCGCCGCTGGGCGGTGCGCGACGGCTTCGGCCAGGTGATGATGGGCGCGGTCGCCGAGATCGGGGCCACCGACGACCGCACCATCACCTTCCGCCTGCGCCGCCCCTTCCCCGCGCTGCTCGATGCGCTCGCGAAGCCCGCCTCCTCGCCCTGCTTCATCATGCCGCAGCGGCTGGCGGACACGCCCGCCGACCGCGCGATCACCGAGATGGTGGGCTCCGGTCCCTGGCGCTTCCTGGCCGACGAGTTCGTCCAGGGCGCACGCGCCGCCTATGCCCGCAACGAGCGCTACGTGCCGCGCGACGAGCCCGCCGAGGCCGCCGCCGGGGGCAAGCGCGTGCATTTCGACCGGCTCGAGCTGGTCTGGATCCCGGATGGCGGCACCGCGGTCGCGGCGCTGCGCACCGGCGAGATCGACTGGATCGAATACCCGCTGCCCGACCTGGTGCCGGTGCTGAGCCGCGAGCGCGGCGTCACCACGCAGGTCTACGATCCGAACGGCTTCCTCGGCTTCCTGCGCTTCAACCACCTGCATCCGCCGTTCAACGACGTGCGCGTGCGCCGCGCCATCCGCGACGTGATCGTGCAGCCCGACTTCATGTCCGCGGTGGCGCTGGAAGGGGACTGGCGCGAATGCCACGCCATGTTCCCCTGCGGCCTTGCGAATGTCGTCGAGTTCCCGCCCGCGCAGCGCGGCGCCGGCGCCATGGACCGCGCCCGCGCGGCGCTGCGGGACGCCGGCTACAACGGTGAGCCGATCGTGCACGTGAACCCGACCGACTTCGCCGCGGTGACCATGCAGGGCCGCGTCGCCGCCGACCTGATGCGGCGCCTCGGTGTCAACATCCAGCTCGTGGAAAGCGACTGGGCGACCACCATCGCGCGGCGCGCCAACCGCAACCCGCCGGCGCAGGGCGGGTGGAACCTGCACAACACCAACTTCCCCGCCGCCGGCATCGCCAACCCGGCCTTCTCGCCCATCATCCGCATGCATGGGGATCGCGCCTGGTTCGGCTGGCCGACCGATGCCGGCGTGGAGGAGCAGGTCCAGGCCTGGATCGATGCGCCGACGCCCGAGGCGCAGGCGCAGGCGATGCGGCGCGTGCAGGACCTGGCATGGGAGGCGGTGCCCTTCGCGCCGACCGGCCTGTTCCGCCTGCGCACGGCCTTCCGCAGCGACCTGTCGGGGGTGCTGCAGGGGCCGAACCCCTTCGTGTGGAACCTCAGGCGGGGATGACGCGCGACGCGGTCGTTCAGCCGCCTACCGCAGCGGACGGAAGAACGCGCGGATTTCCTCCGCGAGCGGCCCGGGCTGCTCCAGCGCGGCGAAATGGCCGCCGCGCGGCATGACCGACCAGCGGCGGATATCCGTGTAGGTGCGCGTCGCCAGCGAGCGCGGCGGCCGCAGGATCTCGCGCGGGAACTGGCAGTAGCCCGTCGGCACATCGACCGTCCCCGGGATCGGCCAGGGGCCGTGCATGCGCGCGAAATAGGGGTGGAAGGACGCGCCGATGCAGCCGGTGAACCAGTAGAGCGCGATATTCGCGAGCATGCGGTCGCGGTCGATCGCACTGTCCGGCGTGCCGTCGTTGTCGGTCCATTGGCGGAACTTCTCGACGATCCAGGCGGCGAGGCCGGCGGGGCTGTCGGTCAACCCATAGGCCAGGGTCTGCGGCCGCGTGCCCTGGATCCACTGGTAGCCGGTCTCCTCCCTGAGGAACTCGGTCAGCTCACCGAGGTAGCGGCGTTCCTCCTCGGTCGGGTCCACCAGCATCGGCGGGTCGCGGCGCACGGCGAGCAGGTTGATGTGGATGCCCACGAGCTTGTCGGCATGCGCCGCGCCCAGGCGCGAGGAGACGAAGGCTCCCCAGTCCCCGCCCTGCGCGGCGAAGCGGCGGTAGCCCAGCACCTCGGTCATCAGCGCCGCAAGGCAATCGGCGATCGCCTCGATGCCGAAGCGCGACTGGCCCGGGCGGAAGGACAGGCCGTATCCGGGCAGCGACGGCGCGACGACGGTGAAGGCATCCGCCGCATCGCCGCCGAAGCGCAAGGGCTGCGTCAGGCGGGGGATCAGGTCGAGGAACTCGAAGACCGAGCCGGGCCAGCCATGCGAGAGCAGCAGCGGCATCGGCGCCGGCCCTTCGCCAGGCACGTGCAGGAAATGCAGGTCGATCCCGTCCAGGGGAACGGTGAACTGCGGGAAGGCGTTCAGCGCCGCTTCCTGCGCGCGCCAGTCGAAGCGGTCGCGCCACTGGTCGAGCAGGCCGCGCAGGTAGGCGAGGTCGGTGCCATAGGTCCAGGGCGGCTCCGGCGCCTGGTCCGGAAATCGCGTGCGGGCCAGGCGGTCGCGAAGGTCGGCCAGCGCGGCATCGGGAACCTGGAGGGTGAAGGGCTGGGGGATCGGCGCCACGCGAAACTCCTCCGCTGCGCTGGGGTTGCTCTGGCCCGTGCGCCGCGCCTCAGCACCCGCCCGGCACGTCCTCCAGCTTCACCATCCGCCCTTCCACCACGAACTCGCGGAAGTCCATCATCAGCTGGTCGGCGATGCCGTTCTCCCAGTAGCGCATCGAGACCTCATAGGACGGCGTGGTCGCGCCGCCGCCCTGCTGCTGCGCGTCGCGGTCGAAGAAGGCGATGCGCATGCGCACGGAGCCGAGCGGCGAGAGTGCGGGGAAGCCCTCCACCTCGCGCGGCGCGTCCCAGGCGGAGAGCACCGTCGTGGTGTCCTGCGCGCCATCCTCCGAGGTGCCGTCGAACAGCGGCCCGACCACCAGGCGCTGGCCCGCGCGCGCGGCGTTCAGCGTCAGGAGGGTGTGGTGATTGGGCAGCATGGTGCCGGGCGGCAGGCGCTCCTCGCGCGCGGCGGGCTCGGTGTAGCGCACGAGGCCCGTGCCATCGGCGGCGATCTCGGCCTCGCCGGCGATGCGCGCGGTGACCGCGCCCTGCGTCATCTGCGTGAGCGTGAAGCGCAGGCGCCGCCCGTCCTTGCTTTCATAGGTGGAGTAGTCCGACGCCGTCTCGACCTCGGTCCCGTCGCGGTCGGTGAGCGTGAGGGAGAAGCGCTGGCGCGTCGCCCAGCCGTCGCAGGCGTCGATCACCTCGTAGCCCATCGCCCCCTCGGCGCGGGCGATGTTGCCCGGCTCGCGCGCCTGCGCGAGCGTGAGGCGATAGGCCGCGCGATGCGCCGCGAGGTGGCGTGCCTCGATCTGCTGACCTTGCGGCACGGGCACCGCGGCCGGCGCCTGCGCCTGCGCCAATGGCGCGGCGAGAAGTGCCACAAGGGCAGTCACCAAGCTCAGCCGCATCGCGGTCTCCTCGGGCAGGGCAGGACCATCAACTTAGGGAGTCTTCGGCCCTGCCGCACCCTTTGCCGGCGGCAGATCCAGCCTGATGTGCAGTTCCTTCAGCCGCGCGGGGGGCACCGGGGCGGGGGCCTGCATCATCAGGTCCTCGCCCTGCTGGTTCAGCGGGAAGAGGATGACCTCGCGGATATTGGGCTCGTCCGCCAGCAGCATGACGATGCGGTCGATGCCCGGAGCGGAGCCGCCATGCGGCGGGGCGCCGTAGCGGAAGGCGTTGAGCATGCCGCCGAAGCGGTCCTCGACATCCTGGGCGGTGTAGCCGGCGATCTCGAAGGCGCGGATCATGATCTCGGGGCGGTGGTTGCGGATCGCGCCGCTGGACAGCTCCACGCCGTTGCACACGATGTCGTACTGGAACGCCTTGATGTCCAAGGGGTCCATCGTGTTCAGCGCCTCGAGCCCCCCCTGCGGCATGCTGAAGGGGTTGTGGCTGAAGTCGATCTGCTTGGTGTCCTCGTTCAGCTCGTACATCGGGAAGTCGACGATCCAGCAGAAGCGGAACTCGTTGGTGGCGATGAGGTCGAGCTCCTCGCCGAGGCGCGTGCGCACCTTGCCGGAGAATTTCGACGCCTCGTCCTTCTTGCCGGCGGCGAAGAAGACGGCATCACCCGCGTTGAGCCCGCAGGCGGCGCGGATGGCCTCGACGCGGTCTGCTTCCAGGTTCTTCGCGATCGGCCCCTTGGCGCCATCGGCGGCGAACTGGATGTAGCCGAGGCCGCCTGCGCCCTCGGCGCGCGCCCAGTCGTTCAGCTTGTCGAAGAAGCCGCGCGGCTTGTCGGCCGCACCGGGAGCGGGGATGGCCCGCACCACGCCGCCGGCCGCCGCGATCTTGGCGAACAGCCCGAAGCCCGACCCCGCGAAGTGCGCGGTGACGTCTGTGATCTTCAGCGGGTTGCGCAGGTCCGGCTTGTCGGAGCCATAGACCAGCATCGCCTCGTCATACGGAATGCGCGGGAAGGGCGCGCCGAACACCTTCCGCTCGCCGGCGAATTCCTCGAAGACGCCGGCGATCACCGGCTCGATCGCGGCAAACACGTCCTCCTGCGTGACGAAGCTCATCTCGAAGTCGAGCTGGTAGAACTCGCCTGGCGAACGGTCGGCGCGCGAGGCCTCGTCGCGGAAGCAGGGGGCGATCTGGAAGTAGCGGTCGAAGCCCGCGACCATCGCCAGCTGCTTGAACTGCTGGGGCGCCTGCGGCAGCGCGTAGAACTTGCCGGGGTGGTTGCGGGCGGGCACCAGGAAGTCGCGCGCGCCCTCGGGGCTGCTGGCCGTCAGGATCGGCGTCTGGAACTCGGTGAAGCCCTGCTCGATCATGCGGCGGCGGATCGAGGCGATGACGCCCGCGCGCAGCATGATGTTGCGGTGCTGGCGCTCCCGCCGCAGGTCGAGGAAGCGGTAGCGCAGGCGCAGCTCCTCGGGGAAGTCCTGCTCGCCCGCAACCTGGATGGGCAGTTGCTCGGCCGCGGACTGGATCGTGACCTCGCGCACGCGGATCTCGACCTCGCCGGTCGGCAGCTTCGGGTTCACCGTGCCGGGTTCGCGCAGCACCACCTCCCCGGTGATGGTGACCACGCTCTCGGGGCGTGTTTCCTCGAGCGTCGCCAGCAGGGGCGACCCCGCCGCCACGACGCATTGCGTCATGCCGTAATGGTCGCGCAGGTCCACGAACAGCAGCCCGCCATGGTCGCGCTTGCGGTGCACCCAGCCGGACAGGCGCACCGTGGCGCCGGCATCGGAGGCGCGGAGCGCGCCGCAGGTATGGGTGCGGTAGGCGTGCATGTTCTGGCAACCGTGGTCTGGAAGGGAAGGCCGCGCAGAGGGACCGAGAGGGCCGGGGCTGTCAAGCGCGCGCCCCACTCGGATCGGCGCTGGCAGCTTTCGGACAAATTCCTCGCTGCCGGTGGCGGGAGTCGAGGTGGCGGGATCGGGACGGGCCGGGCGGGCTATCTCCATGAACAGAGGATATCGGAAATCTTTCCTATTCTCAAGACGCTTCTCCGTGGAAACGGCAGCGCCAAGGTGTCACGCGCTGGCGGCGTCGAGCTCCGCCATGTCCTCCGCGCCCAGCGCCACCTCCGCCGCCTGCGCGAGTTCCGCCAGCTGTTCCGGGCTGGTCGCGCTCGCGATCGGCGCCGTGATGCCCGGCCGCGCCAGCTGCCAGGCCAGCGCCACCGCCGCCGGGCCGATGCCGCGCCGCGCCGCCACCGCATCCAGCGCCGCCAGCACGCCCATGCCCTTGGGCGTCATGTGCTTCGCCACGCTGCGCGGCCCGCGCACGGATTTCGCGAGGTCGCCCTCGCCCCGGTACTTGCCGGTCAGGAAGCCCGAGGCCAGCGCGGAATAGGTGATCACCCCGACCTGCTCCGCCCGGCACAGCGGCAGCAGGTCCGCCTCGATGCCACGGTCCATGAGATTGTAGACCGGCTGGTGGCTCTCGAAGCGCGGCAGGCCCTGCGCCGAGCTCAGGTCCAGCGCCGCCTTCAGCCGTGCCGCCGTGTAGTTGGACGACCCGATCGCCCGCACCTTCCCCGCCTCGATCAGCCGCTGGAAGGCACCGAGCGTGTCGGCCAGCGGGGTCGCCTCGTCGTCCTTGTGCGCCTGGTACAGGTCGATGCGCTCGATCCCGAGCCGCTTCAGCGAGGCCTCGCAGGCGGTCGCGATCCAGGCCGGGGACAGCCCCTTCCCCTGCCCAGGGATCTCCATGCCACACTTGGTCAGGATCAGGACGCGGTCCCGAACGCCCGGGCGCGCCTTCAGCCACGCGCCGATCGCGCTTTCAGATTCACCGCCGGCGTGGCCAGGCACCCAGGTGGAATAGACATCCGCCGTGTCGATCGCGACCAGGCCACGCTCGACGCAGTCATCGAGCAGCCTGAACGACATGGCCTGGTCCGCCGTCCAGCCGAAGACATTGCCGCCGAAGATCACCGGCGGGACCGACAACCCCGACCGGCCGAGCGCGCGCATCTGCATGGGAAAGCCCTCCGTTTTAGCGGGCCAGGATGCGCCGCGCCCAGCCAGCCCGCCAGCCCCGCCCGTGCCCCGGGCGTGCCCCGGGCGCGCCCCGGCGTCCGTCCCGCGCCGCTTTCCCTCGGCCGCCCCGGGGTCTAGAAGCGAAGGGCATGAGTCGCCGCCCCGCTGCCGCCGTCGAACCCACCCCCGTCCTGATCACAGAGACCGATGCCCTGGCCGCGCTCTGCACGCGCCTGCGCCAGGAAGCCTTCGTCACGGTCGACACCGAGTTCATGCGCGAGCGCACCTATTGGCCGGAGCTCTGCCTGGTGCAGCTCGCCGGCGAGAACGAGGTGGCCGAGGTCGATGCGCTCGCCCCGGGCCTCGACCTCGCCCCGCTCGGCGAATTGCTCGCCGACCCGGCGGTGATGAAGGTGTTCCACGCCGCGCGGCAGGATGTGGAGATCTTCCTGCTGAAGTTCGGCGCGGTGCCGACGCCGATCTTCGACACGCAGATCGCCGCCATGGTCGCGGGCTATGGCGACCAGGTGTCGTATGACGGGTTGTGCCGGTCGCTGGCCGGCGTGCAGATCGACAAGGCGCACCGCTTCTCCGACTGGTCGGCGCGCCCGCTCTCCGCCGCGCAGCTCGCCTATGCCGCGGCGGACGTGACCCACCTGCGGCGCATCTACACCGCGCTTGATGCCAAGCTGCGGCGCGAGGGGCGGCTCGCCTGGGTGGCCGAGGAAATGGGCGCGCTGGCCGATCCCGCGACCTATCTCCAGGACCCCGAGAGCGCCTGGGAAAGGCTGCGCCCACGCACCACCAACCGCCGCTTCCTGGGCGTGCTGCAGGCGGTCGCGGCCTGGCGCGAACGCGAGGCGCAGCGCATCAACATCCCCCGCCAGCGCCTCGTGAAGGACGAGACGCTGCTCGAGATCGCCGCCACCACGCCCGAGACGGCGGCCGACCTGGCGCGGGCGCGCGGCATCTCGGAGGGTTTCGCCAAGGGCCGTTCGGGCGCGGGGCTGCTGGCCGCGGTCAAGGCCGGGCGCGAACTGCCCGACGAGGCCCTGCCGGAAGCACCCAAGGACCGCGCCGGACCGCCGGCCTCCCCCGCCCTGGTGGCGCTGCTGAAGGTGCTGTTGGCGGCCAAGAGCGAGGAGCACGACGTCGCCCCGCGCCTGCTGGCCAGTGGCGACGACCTCGACCGCCTGGCCTCGGGCGACGGCGCCGAAGTGCCCGCGCTGCACGGCTGGCGCCGCGAGGTGTTCGGCGAGGCGGCGCTGGCGCTCAAGGGCGGGCGGCTGGCGCTGGGGGTGGACGGGAAGCGGGTGAAGTTGATCCCGGCTGGGTGAGGGCAGCGCGGGGAGGGCTCTGCCCTCCCCGGACCCCACCCGCCAAAGGCCTAAAGGCCTCTGGACACCAAATACTGATCGGGGAATTCGGGGAGGGGCAT
>NZ_JACADR010000208.1 GCF_016106005.1 Roseomonas rosulenta | reverse complement strand
CGATTGCGCCAGGCGCGCGGGAACGTCGGGCAGGCCGCGCTCGGCGCGCAGCAGCCGCAGCCGGGCGGCGTTCAGGGCGCCGGCGGCCGATTGCACGAGCCGCGCGCCGATCTGCGAGAGCGCGCCCTGCAGGTCCACGCGCGCGGGAACGGCGAGCTCCGCCGCGGCGGTCGGCGTCGGCGCGCGGCGGTCGGAGGCGAAGTCGATGAGCGTCGTGTCGGTCTCGTGCCCCACCGCGCTGATCAGCGGGATGGAGCACATCGCCGCGGCGCGGACGACGATCTCCTCGTTGAAGGCCATCAGGTCCTCGAGCGAACCGCCGCCGCGCGCAACGATGATCACGTCGGGGCGGGGCACGCGCCCGCCGGGCGCGATGGCGTCGAAGCCGCGGATGGCGGCGGCGATCTGCTCCGCCGCGCCCTGCCCCTGCACCGGCACCGGCCAGAGCAGGATGCGGCGTGGGAAGCGTCGTAGGATCGTGGTGCGGATGTCCTGGATGACCGCGCCCTTCTCGCTGGTCACGACGCCAATCACTGCGGGTAGGCGGGGGATGGGCTGCTTGCGGGCGTCGTCGAACAGGCCCTCGGCGATCATGCGCTTGCGCATCGCCTCGATCCGCGCGAGCAGCGCGCCCTCGCCGGCATATTCCAGGCGCTCGATCACCAGCTGGTACTTCGACCGGTCGGCATAGGTGGAGATGCGGCCCGTCGCGATCATCTCCACGCCATTCTCGGGCATGGTGCCAATGTTGCGCAGCGCGGTCTTCCAGATCACCGCCTCGATCTTCGCATCCTGGTCCTTCAGCGAGAGATACACGTGGCCGGATGGGTAGCGCTTCATCTCGGTGATCTCGCCGCGCACGCGCACGCGGCCGAAGGCGCCTTCCAGCGTGCGGCGGATGGCGCCGGCCAGGTCCGAGACGCTGTAGTCGGGAATGTTGGTGGCGGGCGTGTCCATGGCGCCACCCTATGCTAAGGCGCCCCCGGTGCGGAACGGGGTGGTCACATGAAAGTCCTGGTGGTCGGCGGCGGCGGGCGGGAGCACGCGCTGTGCTGGGCGATCGCGGCCTCGCCGCTGCTCACGCGCCTGTGGTGCGCGCCGGGAAATGCCGGCATCGCCGAGGTCGCGGAGTGCTTGCCGATCGGCGCCGAGGACATCGTCGCGCTGGTGGCCTTCGCGAAGGAACACGCGGTGGACCTGGTGGTGGCGGGGCCGGAAGCGCCGCTCACGCTGGGGCTCGCGGATGCCTGCGCGGCAGCCGGGATCAAGTGCTTCGGGCCATCGGCAGCGGCGGCGCGGCTCGAGGGCAGCAAGGCCTTCACGCGGGAGGTCGCGGACGCCGCCGGCGCACCAGGCGCACGCTGGCAGCGCTTCACCGATCCCGCCGCCGCGAAGGCCTACATCCGTGCGCAAGCCGCACCCATCGTCGTGAAGGCGGATGGCTTGGCCGCCGGCAAGGGCGTGGTGGTGGCGGCGACGATCGCCGAAGCCGAGGCGGCCGTCGCCGACATCATGGAATCGCGCGTGCATGGCAGCGCGGGCGCAACAGTACTCATCGAGGAATGCCTGATCGGGCAGGAAGTGTCCTTCTTCGCGCTGTGCGACGGCGAGACCGCCATCCCGCTCGGCGCCGCACAGGATCACAAGCGGGTGGGCGACGGCGATACCGGACCCAACACCGGTGGCATGGGCGCCTATTCGCCGCCGCCCGTCTTCACCGACGCGCTGCGCGACGAGGTCATGGCGCGCATCATCCGCCCCGTACTCGCCGAGATGGCACGCCGCGGCGCGCCGTTCCGCGGCGTACTGTTTGCCGGGCTGATGATCACCGCCGACGGCCCGCGCCTGATCGAGTTCAACGTCCGCTTCGGCGACCCGGAATGCCAGGCGCTGATGGTGCGGCTGCGGTCGGACCTGCTGCCGGCGTTGCTGGCCGCCTGCGATGGCGAGCTCGCCGCCTTCGACCTGCGCTGGGAACCGCTGCATGCGCTGGTGGTGGTGATGGCCGCGCGCGGCTACCCCGGCGCCTATGCGAAGGGCAGCGAGATCCGCGGCATCGAACGCGCCGCGCAGATGCCGGGCGTGCAGGTCTTCCACGCCGGCACGGCACGGCGCGAGGACGGCGCGCTGATCGCCACCGGGGGGCGCGTGCTGGGCATCACCGCCACCGGCGCGACGCTCGCCGAGGCGCAGGCGGCGGCCTATGCGGCGGTGGACGCGATCGACTGGCCGGGTGGGTTCTGCCGGAGGGATATCGGCTGGCGGGCGCTGTGAGGCGAGGGCGCGGCGGAGGGGGCTTTGCCCCCTCCGGACCTCCCCCAGCAAGGCGCAACGGCCCCTTGGCGGGTGGCGTCCGGGGAGGGCAGAGCCCTCCCCGCGCGCGCCCCATCACCCAGCGACCACCCTATCGATCCCCTTCGCCAGTGCCACGTCCCGCGCGCTCAGCCCGCCCGCGTCATGCGTGCTCAGCGTGATCTCCACGCGGTTCCACACGTTGAACCATTCGGGGTGGTGGTCGCGCTTCTCGGCCAGCAGTGCCACGCGGGACATGAAGCCCCAGGCGGCGTTGAAGTCGGCGAAGCGAAAGCTCCGGGTGATGGCGTCGCGGCCGGGCACCATGGACCAGTGCGGCAGGTCCGCGGCCAGGCTCGCGCGTGCGGCGGCGTCCAGTTTCTCGACCATCTGCGTCTCCGTTTGCTTGACGCCGGGCGGTGGTGCCGCGCATGAGGCGCCATGCGTTTCTCGACCCCGCCCGGCCTCGATGACCTTGTGGAGATGGCCGAGCACGCGCTCGCGGCAATCCCCGCGCCGCTGCGCGACCTGGTGCGCGGCACCGCCATCCTGGTCGAAGACGTGCCCGACGACGAGACGCTGCGCGAGATGGGCCTCGAGAGCCCCTGGGAGCTGACCGGCCTGTATCAGGGCGTGCCGCTGACCGCGAAGTCGGTCGGCGACATTCCGCGCGAGCCCGACCGGATCCTGCTGTATCGCGAACCCATCCTGTTGGAATGGATCGAGACCGGGGAGGACCTGTTCCGCCTGGTCCGCAACGTGCTGGTCCACGAGATCGGCCACCATTTCGGCCTGTCGGACGAGGATATCGCGCGGCTCGAGGATGGCGACTGACCGCGCCGGTCAGCCGCCCCGGCCCAGCACCTCGGCATCGTGCTCCCCCAGCGCCGGCGCGCCGCGCACCGAGCGCGGCCGCACGCCGTCGAAGCTGATCGGCAGCCCCACCACGCGCGGCCCACCGCCGGGCAGCGCCTGCACCATGTCCATGGCGGCGAACTGCTCGCTCGCCACCACCTCGCCGATGTCGTTGACCGGGGAGCACGGCACACCGGCGGCTTCCAGCGCGGCGATCCATTCATCGCGCGGGCGGGTGCGCAGCACATGTGCGATCATCGGGATCAGCTCCGCCTTGTTGCGCACGCGCGCGGGGCCCTTCGCGAAGCGTTCGTCGGCCGCCCATTCCGCATGGCCCAGCACCTGGGCGCAACGCGCCCACAGCCGGTCGTTGCCGGCGGCCAGACACAGCGGCCGGTCGGCGGTGTCGAACACCTGGTAGGGCACGATCACCGCGCCGCCGGTGCCGTGGCGCGTCGGCACGACGCCGGTGGACAGGTGGTTGTTCACCTGCCCCTCCACCCAATGCACCGCAGTCTCGAACAGGGATGTATCGACGATGCCCCCGCGGCCTGTGATGTCGCGCCGGCGCAGCGCGCCCAGCGCGCCGATCACGGTGAACATCCCGGTTGCCTTGTCGTTGATCGACGCGCCGCAGAAGGTGGGCGGGTCCTCCGGACGGCCGGTCACGCTCATCATGCCGCCATAGGCCTGCAGCAGCGGGTCGAAGCCCGGGCGCATGCGCAGCGGCCCGGCATTCCCGAAAGCCCAGATCGAGCAATAGACCAGCCGCGGATGCCGCGCCGTCATCGCGGCCGGGCCGATGCCGATCTCCTCGACCACGCCGGCGCGCAGGTTCTGGATCAGGATGTCGGCGCTCTCGCACAGCCGGTGCAGCGCCTCGACATCCTCCGCCCGCTTGAGGTCGAGCCGTACCGAGCGCTTGTTGCGGTTCTGCCCGTGGAAATACAACGAGGTGACGCCATCCGGGCCGAAGGGCGGGCCCCAGGCGCGGGCGTCGTCCCCGCCATCGGGCTTCTCCACCTTGATCACGTCCGCCCCCATGTCGGCCATGATGGCGCCGGCCAGCGGGCCGGCCAGCGCCTGGCCGACCTCGATCACGCGGACACCTTCCAGCGGCAGGTTCATGCGTCTGTCTCCCAACGGCTCGACGCAGCATAGGGCGTTTCCGCCGAACGCTAAGGTCGTTGCCGGGCGGCCGGTCCGGGCACGACCCGACGCCCCGAGCGGCAGGCCGCCGGCTTGCGGCGTCGGCCCCGCTGCCGCAAGGATCATCGATGGCCTTCGGTCGCGACGACATCATCAGCGCCTATCGCCGCCTCCTCGGGCGCGACCCCGAGGACGAGGCGACCGTCGTGGCCCTGATGGCCTCGGCCGATCTCGACACCTTGCTGGCTGCGCTTCTCGATGGCGAGGACTGGCGCTGGCGCCATCGCCCGAGAGCGAACGCAGATCGCCTCGTGACCGACGAGGAGGTCGCGGCGATCTACGGCGCACTGCTCGGCCGCGCCCCCGAGGATGCCGCGCTCGGCCCGCGCTACCGCGCCGCCACGATGACCGCCGTCGACCTGATGTTCTTCGTGATGCGCAGCCCGGAGTTCAAGAAGAACGCGGGCCGGCGCTTCTCGCGCGAATATGCGCTGGATGCCTCTGAGGGCGCGCCCCATCCGGCCGGCCATGGCGCGCTGCGCCTACCCTTCAGCCTCGAGCCGCGGCTCGTGCCGCTGTACCACTTCCTGCACATCCCGAAGACCGCCGGCACCAGCCTCAATCGCGTCTTCGACCGCATGTTCCGCGGCCTCGTGTTCTATACCAATCCGGCCGAACTGACGGCGAAGGTGCGGGCCGACCCCGCCTTCTTCCACCGCTACCTGCTGGTTACCGGCCATATCGACGTCAACAACGCGGCGGCGACGGCGGGCGTGCGGGAGAATGTCTTCCTCGCGGTGTTCCGCGACCCGGTGCAGCGCGCCGTCTCGCTCTACGACTACATCCGCGCGACGGCGGAGCACCCTCTGCACTGCGCGATACGGGACCTCACCCTGCTCGAGGCCTTCCGCAGCTCCGGCGGCTTCCGGAAGGTCACGATCAACGCGCAGCTTCGCACCGTGTTCGGCGGCGCCACGATGCGCCATGTCCGAGAGGCGTTGAAGGCGCGCAGCTACGTGCTCGGGCGGCAGGATGCGCTGGAGGACTTCCTCGACGCCGTAGCGCATTTCACCGGCTTCCCGCGCCCGCCGGCGATCCCCCGCCTCAACACCGCCGGGGACCATGGCGGCCCCGAGCCGGCACGCATCCAGCCGGATCACGACCAGGCCCTGGCGGAGATTGCCGAGGCCTGTCGGCCCGAGATAGCCTTCGTGGGCCAGTGGCTCTCGCGCCCGCTCTCGACGGTGGGCGCGCCGCCTCGCCGCGACTGATGCGCGGCGCACCACGTTTTGATCCGCGGCCCGAAGCGCCGGGCCGCCGAATAGCGGCCGCCGCGCACGCGGCGAAACCAAGGGCCGCGGATGCCTGCCCGGCGCCTCGGGCGGCCACAGGTGCAGCCTTCGGCCCGCGGGCATGGGCTCAATCCGCCAGCAGCTCCCGCAGCGCGCCAAGCATGCCCGGCACGTCGACCCGCCATCGCTCCTGCGCGCCATGCGAGGGTTCCAGCCACAGCGTGTGGCGATGGCCGATCACGCGCGACAGCCGCACCATGCAGAAGCGCGGGTCGCGCCATCCCGGCGCCACCGGCATCAGCTCGAGCACCCGGGTGCCCGGCCGCGCGGTCAGAAGATGGCCCAGCGCCGCGCCATGCGGCGCGACGATGCACGCTGCCCCGCGCACAAGGGCGATCTGGCGCGCCAGCGGCATGCCCGCGAAGGTCACCACCTCGAAGCCCTCGGCCGCCAGCGTGGCCTCGACTTCGGTCTCGTTGGCGAGCGGGCGCGCGCCCGCCCCACCGCGTGAGATGTAGAGCAGCCGCGGCCCGCCGCCGGGCGCGGCGCGCGCCGCCGCGGCCACGATCCGCGCCAGCATGGGGCGATAGGCGTCGAAGCGCGTCAGCCATGGCAGACCGGCCGGCATGACCAGCAGGCGCCCGACATGCACCGCCTTGCCGGCGCTGATCAGCGGCAGCGCCTCGCCCAGGGCCATGGCCAGGCTCTCGGCTATGAAAGGCGGCGGGGCGGCGGGTTGCAGCAGCGGGATCGGCGGGGTCCGCCCCGGCGGATACCAGGCCAGGGAGGGCAGCCATTCGGCGTACCAGTGGTAGAAGTTGGAGGCCTCGTTGAAGGCGAAGATCGCCTCCGGGATGCGCGGCGCCGTCTCCATCGCGAGGCGCGACTGGCGCAGCAGCGGCCAGCGATGCGTTCGGATGACGCGACGGTCCGGTGTCCAGATCTGCCCCATGTCGTTGACGAAGACATCGTGCCAGGCGCTCACCGCCGGCACGCGGTCGTTGGCGAGCGTCGCCTGGAACTGCCGGTCGAGCTGGCGCAGGGCGCGCGCCTCCGCGGCCATGGCCGGATCGGCGAAGCGGATCTCGAGGCTGAAGCCGGGTGCTCCGCCGGGCAGCGGGGCGGCGGGCGCATAGGCGAATTCGGTCGGGGCGGGCGTCGCTTCGGCCAGGTTGGCGAAGCGCTTCCAGGCGGTCTGCAGCGCCGCCTGCAGCGCCTTGTCGGCGAGCGCGCCCTGCACCAGCCGCAAGGTCGGGCCGAGCGGGGTCAGCACGCCATCGTCGCGGAAGATGTCTGGATCGGCGATCAGCGTCGCGAGCGCAGCCGTGCCGTGGCCGCCGCCGGCCAGGCGCCGGGCGGCATTCACGCGGTCGCCGCGCGGCAGTTGCGCGGCGATGGCGACCTGCGTGGCCCTCTCGACCCTGGCGGCATCGCCAAGCGCCACGGCGGCGAAGACATAGACGAGGATGCCGCGCGGCGTGCGCAGGTCGTCGGATGCGGCCTCGAAGGCCTCGGCGGCGGCGGACCAGTCCGCCGCGGCCTCGAGCGCGACGAGGTGCCGGGTGAAGGCGGCGGCGTCCTCGGCGGTCATGCCGGCGGGGACGGGGCCCAGCCATTCGGGTCCTGCGACCCGCGCGGTGTCGCACCCCGCGCGTACTGCGCGGAAGGCCGCGCCGCGGCGTTCTGCTGAAGCACCCGGCTCTCCCCCTCCCGTGCCCTGCGTGGCCTCCCGGGACCACCGGGTTGCCCAGGTGGTTAGCATGCGCGCGCGCGCGGCGGCCAGCGGCGCCCCAGGATCGCATCGCGGCGCGATGCGGGTATGGTGCCGCCGGCGGTCGATGGCCGAACGCCATCGATGGATGGGCACGCATGGGCGCCGCGCCGAACCGCTGGATGGAGCTCGGCATCCTCGCCGCCTCGCGCGCCGCGATGGGGGCGCAGTTCCAGGTGATGGGCGCGCTGGGGCCGCTGCTGATCGGCACGCTGGCGGCGGACTGGACCGAACTGGGCACGCTGATCGGCGCCTATTCGCTGGCGGGCATCGCGGTGGCACTGCCGGCCGGCTGGGTGATGGCGCGCCTGGGAGACCGCGGCGTGCTGCTGGCGGGCGTGGCGCTGATGGCGCTGGGCGGGACGGTGCTGGCGCTGGCCGGCGGCTTCGGCACGGCGATGGCGGGGCGCCTGGTCTCGGGCGTGGGCGGCGCGCTGCTCGCGATCGCCTGCGCCAAGATGGTGCTGGACCGGTTCTCCGGCGCGGCGCTGGCGCCCGCACTCGGTCTGATGCTGATGGCCTGGCCGCTCGGCATCGGCATCGCGCTGGTGGTCCTGCCATTGCTGGGCGGGGATTGGCGGGCCGGGCTGTGGCTCTCGGCCGCCGTCTGCGCGGCGTCCTTCCTGCCGCTGTGGTTCGCGCTGCCGCGCGGTGCGGGGGCGGGCGCGGCGCCGGCGCGCGCGGGCGGGCTGCTGCGCGGGGAATGGGCGCCGCTGCTGAGCGCGGCCACGG
>NZ_JACADR010000207.1 GCF_016106005.1 Roseomonas rosulenta | reverse complement strand
CGCACCGTCGCCCGCCGCCGCCGTGCCCGAAGCGCATGCCGCCGAGGCTGCCGGCGGCATCGCCGCGCCGCAGACCATCCGCGTCTCGGTCGATGTGCTGGAAGACCTGATGATGCTGGTGAGCGAGCTGGTGCTCACCCGCAACCAGCTGCTGCAGCTCGCGCGCGCACACCAGTCCGACGCCTTCGCGGTGCCGCTGCAGCGGCTGTCGCACATCACCTCCGACCTGCAGGAGGGAGTGATGAAGACGCGCATGCAGCCGATCGGCAATGCCTGGTCGAAGCTGCCGCGCCTGGTGCGCGACCTGTCGATCGAACTGGGCAAGAAGATCGAGCTCGACATGCGCGGCGCGCAGACCGAACTCGACCGCCAGGTGCTGGAGCTGATCCGCGACCCGCTCACGCACATGGTGCGTAATTCGGGCGACCACGGCCTCGAGACGCCCGAGCAGCGCCGTGCCGCGGGCAAGCCCGAGACCGGGCGCATCCTGCTCAATGCCTATCACGAAGGCGGGCACATCATCATCGAGGTCGGCGACGACGGCCGCGGCCTGCCGGTCGAGCGCATTCGCGCCAAGGCGCTGGCCAACTGCCTCGCGACCGAATCCGAACTGGCCCAGATGAGCGAACGCGAGGTGCTGCGCTTCATCTTCGCTCCCGGCTTCTCGACCGCGCAGCAGGTGACCTCGGTCTCCGGCCGCGGCGTCGGCATGGACGTGGTCAAGACCAACATCGAGAAGATCGGCGGAACGGTGGAACTGTCGTCCAGGGAAGGGCGCGGGACCACCTTCACCATCAAGATCCCGCTCACCCTCGCCATCGTCTCGGCATTGATCGTCGAGGCCGGGGGCGAGCGTTTCGCGCTGCCGCAGATCGGCGTCGTGGAGCTGGTGCGCGTCGCCGCGGGCGGCGCGAACGCGGGCGCCGGCGCCGGCGGGCAGGACGGCGCGCCACGGATCGAGCGCATCAAGGACGCGCCGGTGCTGCGCCTGCGCGACCGGCTGCTGCCGCTGGTCTCGCTTGCCGGGCTGCTGCGCCTGCCGGCACCGGCCGGCGCGGCAGAAGGCTTCGTCGCGGTGATGCAGGTGGGCGGGCAGGCCTTCGGCATCATCCTCGACCGTGTCTTCGACACGGAGGAGATCGTGGTGAAGCCGGTGGCCCCCATCCTGCGCCACGTCACCATGTTCAGCGGCAACACCATCCTGGGCGACGGGTCGGTCATCATGATCCTCGACCCTAACGGGATCGGCCGCGCCGCCAGCGTGGGCGCCGATGCGCCGAGCGAGGATGCGCGGCGGGCCGCGACTGCGGGTACCGGGCTGCGCTCCGATGCGCGCGCTTCGCTGCTGCTGTTCCGCGCCGGGGACGAGACGCCCAAGCCCGTGCCGCTCGGCCTCGTCGCGCGGCTCGAGGACATCCCGGCCGAGCGCATCGAGATGTCGGGCGCGACGCCGGTGGTGCAGTACCGCGGCGGGCTCATGCCGTTGGTGCCGGTCTCGCCGGGCTCGTTCCGTCCGGAGGGCGCAGCGCGCCAGGCGGTGCTGGTCTTCACCGAGAACGACCGTGCCATGGGGCTGATGGTCGACGAGATCCTGGACGTGATCGACGAGCGGCTGGACATCCAGCCGGGCTCCGGCCGCGCGGGCTTCATCGGCTCGGCGGTGGTCGCGGGGCGCGTGACGGAAGTGCTCGACACCGCCTGGTGGCTCGCGCAGGCCGGCGAGAACTGGTTCCGCACTGCGCGGCCGGCAGCCTCGCGCAGCGCCCGCCCGCGCCTGCTGATGGTCGAGGACAGCGCCTTCTTCCGCCACCTGGTCGTGCCCGCGCTCTCGGCCGCCGGCTACGAGGTGATGGCGGTGGACGGCCCCGCCGCGGCGCTGCGCCTGCGCGAGGAGGGGCACGCCTTCGACGCCGTGGTCTCCGACATCGAGATGCCGGAGATGGACGGCATCGCCTTCGCGCACGCGGTGCGCGCCGGGGGTGCATGGGAGGCGATGCCGCTGATCGCGCTCTCTTCCCGCGCCGAGCCCGCCGACGTTGTGCGGGGCCGTGAGGCCGGCTTCACCGACTATGTCGCGAAATACGACCGCGATGCGCTGCTGCAGTCGCTGTAGGACTGCCTCTCGGCGCGGCTCGCGGCCTGAAGGACACGGGACATGGAACAGATCGCCGCTGCCCCTGCGCCGCGCACCGCCGTGCCGCCGCATCGCCAGGAGCGGGAGGAGGATGTCCTCCTGACCCTGACCGTGGCCGGCCAGTGCTGCGCCGTGCCGGTGCTTCTGGTGCGCGACGTGCTCGGCACGCAGGCCATCACGCGCATCCCGCTGGCCCCGCCCGAGATCGCCGGCAGCCTGAACCTGCGCGGACGCATCGTGACCGCGGTGGATTTGCGCCTGCGCCTGGGCCTGCCGCCGCGCGAGGCCGGCACCGCGCCCATGAGCGTGGTGGTCGAGCAGGCGGGCGAGCTCTACTCGCTTCAGGTCGACGAGGTCGGCGAGGTGGTGCCGCTGCCCGCCGGCGGATTCGAGCCCAACCCACCAACGCTCGACGCCTTCTGGCGCGAGGTCTCGCGCGGGCTGCACCGGCAGAAGGACCGGCTGGTCATCGCGCTCGAGATCGACCGCGTGCTGGCGATCGGCTGAGAGGAGCGCGCAGATGACCCGCACCTGCCTGATGGTGGATGACAGCCTGGTCGTGCGCAAGGCGGCGCGACGCATCATCGAGGGGCTCGGCTTCACCGTCACCGAGGCGAAGGACGGCCAGGAGGCGCTGGAATCCTGCCGCGCGGGGCTGCCCGACGGCGTGCTGCTCGACTGCAACATGCCGGTAATGGACGGCATCACCTTCCTGCGCGCCGCACGCGCGGAATTCGGGCCGGACCAGCCGCGCATCGTGCTCTGCACGACCGAGGCGGAATTCGCCCGTATCGTGCAGGCGCTGGAGGCCGGGGCGCAGGAATACGTGATGAAGCCCTTCGATGCCGACATCATCCGCGACAAGTTCGAGCAGGCCGGCCTGCTGGAGCCGGCGGCATGACCCTGCCGCCCGCCTTCGGTGGCGAGTTGCGGGTGATGCTGTGCGACGACAGCGCCACCGCGCGCGCCATCCTGCGCCGCCTTCTGGAATCCGAACCGGGCATCCGCGTGGTGCACCAGGCGGCGGACGGGCGCGCGGCGCTGGACGCGCTGGCGGCGGCGCGGCCCGACGTGGTGCTGCTCGACCTCGAGATGCCGGTGATGGACGGCATGACGGCGCTGCCGCTGATCCTGAAGGCGGCGCCGCAGGCGGCGGTGATCGTCGCCTCGGCGCTGACCCAGCGCGGGGCCAAGGCGACGATCGCGGCGCTGGCCGCCGGTGCGGCGGACTACGTGCCGAAGCCGCAGGGTGCCGCGGGCGGCGCGGCGGATCCCGCCTTCAAGGCGGAGCTCATCGCCAAGGTTCGCGGCTGGGCGCGCATGAAGCGGCAGGAGAAGGCGGCGCCCGCGCGTGCCCCGGCCCCGCCGCCGCGCATGGCCGTCGCGGCGAAGGCGCGCCCTGCCCTGGTCGCGGTGGGATCCTCGACCGGCGGGCCGCAGGCGCTGGCCGCGCTGGTTAAGCGCTTGCCGCGGCTCGCGGTGCCGGTGGTGGTGGTGCAGCACATGCCGGCGGGCTTCACCACCATGCTGGCCGAACACCTCGACCGGCTGGGGCCGCATCGCTGCGCCGAGGCCACCGAGGGCGAGGCCCTGCTGCCAGGGCGCATCCACCTGGCCCCCGGCGACCGGCACCTGCTGGTGGAGGCGGCGGCTGGGGGGCTGCGTGCGCGCATCTCCTCCGGCCCGCCCGAGAATTTCTGCCGCCCCGCGGTGGACCCGATGCTCCGCAGCGCCGTCGGCGCCGTGGGTGGCAGGCTGCTGGCGTTGATCCTGACGGGCATGGGGCATGACGGGCTGGAGGGTTGCCGCGCGGTGGCGGCCGCCGGCGGCACGGTGCTGGCGCAGGACGAGGCGAGCTCGGTGGTCTGGGGGATGCCCGGCGCCGTCGCGCGCGCCGGGCTGCCTGCCCTGCTGGCACCGCCCGAGGCGCTGGCCGAACGCATCGCCGCGCTGGCGGCCGACAGGGTCACGGCATGACGCCCGAGAGCTTCAACTTCCTCGCCGGCCTGGTGAAGCAGCGCTCGGGCATCGTGCTGACCGCGGACAAGGGCTATATGCTGGAAACGCGCCTGGCGCCCATGCTGCGGCGCGACGGGATCGGCAGCCTGGATGCGCTGGCGCTGCGCCTGCGCGCGCCGGGCGCGACCGCCCTGGCCGCCGAGGTGGTCGAGGCGCTGACCACCAACGAAAGCTCCTTCTTCCGCGACGGCACTCCCTTCGAGCACCTGAGGAAGCTGCTGCCCAGGCTGGCCGCGGCGCGCCCGCCGGGGCATGTCATCCGCGTCTGGTCCGCGGCCTGTTCCTCGGGGCAGGAAGCCTATTCGATCGCCATGACCGTGCTGGAACTGGGTGCCGCCATGGCCGGGCGGCGGGTCGAGATCCTGGGCACCGACCTCTCGCGCGAAATGCTCGATCGCGCGCAAGAAGGTATCTTCACGCAGTTCGAGGTGCAGCGCGGCCTGCCGGTGCAGATGCTGGTGAAGCACTTCGTACAGGACGGCACGCGCTGGCGCGTGAAGCCCGAATTGCGCGCCATGGCACGCTTCCAGCCCTTCAACCTGCTGGACGACCCGCGCGGGCTCGGCCGCTTCGACATCATCTTCTGCCGCAACGTGCTGATCTATTTCGATGCGCCGACCAAGTCGCGCGTGCTCGCCACGCTGGCGAACCTGCTGCCACCGGATGGCGTGGTCTACCTGGGCGGGGCGGAGACGGTGCTCGGGCTGACCGAAAGGCTGGTGCCCGCGGCGGGCGAGCGCGGCGTCTATGAACCGGCGCGCGCGGCGGCGCGCAGCGCGTGAATCACGCCTCCGCCGAGAAGGCCTGGGTGCGCACCAGCCGGGCATAGAGCCCGTCCCGCGCCATCAGCTCGGCATGGCGGCCCTGTTCCACGGCGCGCCCGGCCTCCATCACCACGATCCGGTCGGCATCGCGCACGGTGGCCAGGCGATGCGCGATGACCAGCGTGGTGCGCCCGGCGCGCAGCCGGGCCAGCGCCTGTTGCACCAGCGCCTCGTTCTCGGCATCCAAAGCGCTGGTCGCCTCGTCCAGCAGCAGGATGCGCGGGTTGCGCAGCAGCGCGCGGGCCAGCGCGATGCGCTGGCGCTGCCCGCCCGACAGGCGCGACCCGCCCGAACCGAGCACAGTGGCGTAGCCCTGCGGCAGTGCCGCGATGAAGTCATGCGCGGCAGCGGCGCGGGCGGCGTCCTCGATCTCGGCGCGGGTCGCGCCGGGGCGCCCGGCGGCGATGTTCGCCTCGGCCGTGTCGTCGAAGATCACCGCATCCTGGCCGACATAGGCGATGGCGTCGCGCAGGGATGCGATGGTCACGTCGCGGATCTCGGCGCCGTCGACCAGCAGCTGGCCCTCGGTCGCGTCGTAGAGCCGCGGCACCAGGGCGATGGCGGTGGACTTGCCCGCGCCGGAGGGGCCGACCAGTGCGACCGTCTCGCCCGGTTCGGCGGCGAAGGTCAGGCCGCGCAGCGCGGCGTCGGGCACGGCGCCGCCCTCGGCGCGCGGGTCTGCGGCATAGGTGAAGCCGACATCCTCGAAGGCGATGCGCCCGCGGCCGGACGGCAGGGAGGCGGCATCGGGCGCGTCGAGGATGCGGCGCTTCTCGTCCATCACGCCGAAGACGCGGGTGAGGCCCGCCAGGCCTTCCTGTAGCGCGGCGTTGAGCGAGCCAAGCGCGCGCACTGGGCGCGAGGCGATCAGCAGCGCCGCGACGAAGCCGGTGAACTCGCCGAGCGTGCCCGCGCCGGAGGCCACGCGCCAGCCCACGAAGATGAGCACGGCGGCAACCGCGAAGCCGCCCAGCGCCTCGAGCAGCGGGTCGAGCGAGGCGCGGGTGCGGGCGATGCCATAGAGGCTCTCGCGCAGCCGGGCGAACAATCCGGCGGCGCGGGCTTCCTCGGCGGCTTCCAGGCGGTAGGCGCGCACCACGCGCGCGGCGCCGAAGGATTCGGTCAGCGCGGCGGCTGCCTCGCCCACCCTCTCCTGCATGCCGCCCGACGCACGCCGTATGCGCTTGCCGAGCTTCAGGATCGGCACCACGGCGATCGGGTAGAGCAGCGCCGCCACCAGCGACATCTGCCAGTCGAGGTAGACCATGGAGGCGACCAGGCCGACGACCGTGAGCGCATCGGCGATGGCGTTGATGGACTTGGTCAGTGCCTCGCGGATCAGCGCGGCGTCGGTGGTGAAGCGGGCGGCATGGCGGGCCGGGGCCTCGCGCGCCACCACCGCCAGGTCGGCGCGCGTGAGGGCGCGGAACAGGTCGTTCTGGATCGCCTCGATCACCCGCAGGACCACGCCCTGGATCGCGACCGCCTGGCCGTATTGCGCGGCCGCCTTGAGGCAGGTGACCACCACGATGACCAGCGGGATGGCCCAGAGCACGTCCTGCCGCCCCTCGGTAAAGAGGTCGAAGGATTGCTGGATGACCACCGGATAGAGCGCAGTGGTGGCGGCGACGCCGAGGGTGCAGGCCAGCGCCACGACGACGCCGCGGCGGTGCTGCGCCACATAGGCGCGCCACAGGCGAGCGAGCAGGGCGCGGGTGGTGGTGTCGAGGGCGGGGGCGGCGGCCATGGGCGGCGGGCATAGAGGGTTTTGGCCGCGGGCGGTATGGGGACGCGTGGGACGCCGGGGAGGCGGGTGTCGCCGCGATGGTCAGCCCTGCCGTGGGCTGGCCGGCGAGGCGAGCGCCGGACACCGGCTGTCACATTAACGGGCTTGCAACCCCGGGCGACGCTATGCTAGTTCTTGTTTCGTTCCGGTGAAGACGGCGGGGCCGGACCCCCACTCATCCCCCGAGTGCGGTCCCGCCGTCGCCCCCGGTGCCGTCGTCGTCGGGCATCCCCCTCCCCTCGGCAGGATCGGCACCGGGGCCCGCCGCGGCGATGCGGCGGGCGAGTTCGGCGAGCACTTCGTCGCGCGTGGGGGTGCAGCCGGCACGGCGCCACCAGAGCCTCAGTTCGGACAGCAGAGCGCCCATGCGCGGGCCGGGTGGTACGCCGCGCTCCGCGAGATCGGCGCCGGCGATCGGAAAGGCTGGCAACGGCATGCGTGCTGCCACGGCCCGCGCGGCATTCCAATGCTCGGCCTCGGTTTCCCCGCGCCCGAGATTCTGCAGCGTCAGCGACCAGTCGGCGAAGCGGCGCAGAAGCGTCTCGTCCTGGAATGCGCGCTGGGCCCCGGACAGCACCCAGGCCGCTTCGCCGGCGGGCGAGTCATGCGGCGACCGGAGCGGTTGGCCGCGGCTGGCCCGTGCCTCCGCCAAATCCATCGCCAGGAGATCGAGGATGCGCCGTTCTTCCAGCGACGCCTTCAGCCTTTCCCCGAGCCTGAGCGGAGCATTGCGTTCCGGCAGGAGCGCCACGAGGCGCGGCCACGGGTCGCGCAGGGGCGCGAGGGACTCCAGGCGCGCCAGACCGGCGAGGTCCGGCTTCGCGCCCACCACCGCCTCCAACACCCCCGTCTCCGCCATCAGCGCCACCGCCGCCACCGGGTCGGGCACCGACAGGATGCGCTTCAGTTCCATCCAGACCCGCTCCGCCGAAAGCCGCTTCAACCCCGGCACCGCGCGGCGGATCGCCGCCACCGCCGCGGCGTCCGGCGCCCCCACCCCGTAGCGCGCCTGGAAGCGGAAGAAGCGCAGCGCGCGCAGGTAGTCCTCCGCAAGGCGCGTGTCCGGGTCGCCGACGAAGCGTACGCGCCCGGCCGCCAGGTCCGCGCGCCCGGTGAAGTAGTCGAACAGCGCGCCGTCCGGCGCCAGCGACATGGCATTGATGGTGAAGTCGCGCCGTGCCGCGTCCTCGCGCCAGTCGGTGGTCCATTCCACCACGGCGTGCCGGCCATCGGTCAGCACGTCGCGGCGCAGGGCCGTCACCTCGACCGGCGCGTGGTCCAGCACGGCGGTGACGGTGCCGTGCGCGAGGCCGGTCTCGAACACCTTGAGCCCGGCGGCGCGCAGGCGCGTGCAGATGTCCTCGGGCGGCAGGGGCGCGGCGATGTCCACGTCGGCGCTCGCGCGCCGCGCCAGGGCGTCGCGCACGCAGCCGCCCACGGCGCGCGC